>CALXBY010000001.1 GCA_944386675.1 uncultured Clostridia bacterium
AAGAAATTGCTCAAGAAATGAAAGAAATCTTCTTAGTAGTAATCGTGGCTCCATCTTATGAACACGAAGCTCTAGAAATATTACAAACTAAGAAAAATGTAAGAGTCTTAGAATTACCATCTATTACTGTAAAACAACCAGAAAATGCTTTAGATATTAAGAAGATTAATGGTGGTGTAATTGTACAAACAATCGACTCAAAATTATTAGATGATTATAAAGTTGTAACAGATAGAAAACCAACAGACAAAGAATTAGAAGATATGCTATTTACATGGAAAATTGTAAAATATGTTAAATCAAACGGAATTGCATTAGGAAAAGATAAACAATCTATTGGAATTGGACCTGGACAAGTAAATAGAATTTGGGCTACTAAACAATCAGTAGAACATGCAGAGGAATTAATTGGAGAAGGTGTAACAAAAGGAGCAGTTCTTGCATCAGATGCATTTTTCCCATTCTCAGATTGTGTAGAAGCTGCACATAAAGCTGGAATTACAGCAATTATTCAACCAGGTGGTTCTATAAGAGACCAAGATTCTATTGATAAATGTAATGAATATGGAATCACTATGATTTTTACAGGAATGAGACATTTTAGACATTAATACTAAAAAAGAAAAATACCAGCAGATATAAAAAATATCTGCTGATTTTTCTTATTGTGCTTCTTATATTCGTGTAATAATTGCGAAGCAATTTTACACATGTGGCGAAGCCGCTTTTCTTATATAATTTAAAATTATAATTTGATTGCTATTTCTAATAGTAAATGATAAAATGGCTGTGAACAACAAAATATGAAGAATAAACGTAAAACTGTACATAATCAAATTTTTAATAGTAAATAATAGATATATAAATTTAAATACATATAAAAATATAAAATGTAAACAATAATGATGTAAAGGTTTAATATATTTACATTTTAAAGGAGAAATAAATGATAGTTGAAAATCAATATTTAGAAGAGATTAAAAAAATTTGGAAAGAAAATAATGAAGGATATATAACAGAAGAAAGCAATAATATGCTTTTAAATAATCGCAATATTTTAAAAATGGTATATTTAGAAGATGATATTCCAGCTCGGGTATATTGCTGTATATGAAGGAAATGATTTTTTAGAATTAGAAAAATTTCCAAACAAAATACAAAATATGCCAGATAAAGTAGCATATATTTGGGAAGTTGTAACTAAAAAAGAATTTATGGGAAGAGGAATTGCTAAGAAATTATTATCATATGTGTTAGATAAATTTGAAAACTATACAATATATAGTTGTATTGATGTAAAAAATATACCATCATTAAAGCTACATGAAAAATATGGATTTCAAGAATTGTATAGATTTTTACAAACAGAAAATGGAAAAACATCAGAGCATATAATCTTGGCAAGAGAGCCAATGCTTGATATGTAGTTAGCAAAAGAGTATAATATATGTATATCATTTTGAGGAGAAAAAATAGATGAAATATATAGAACTATTAAATGGAATTGAAGATGAATGGTCTATTAAAGAAAAAGCAAGATATTTATATAGAGCTATTTGTCAGAATATGTCTTATGATGAAAGATTTGCATATAGTCAAAATAAAGAATTATTACATGAGATATATAATAGAGAAGTAGACATAAGAGAAGACGAGGATACAAGGCTTGTTTGTCATACTTCAAATAAAGTATATTATCAACTACTTTCAGAATTGGGGATAAAAGCAAAGATAATATATAAAAAACCAGCAGTACAAAGACCAATTGATGTAAATGATGTTGCATTAGTATTTTGGGATGAAGAAGAAAATAAATATTATACAAATATTATAGGGGATATTGAAAATTGTAGATTTGGACTAAGAACAGCATTTTTTGGTATAACGGAAAATTTATATGAAGAGGCTCAAGATGTACAAGAAATACCGATAGAGGAATTAAAAGAAATAGATATAAAGACAGGTGGCATAAAAACAGATTATAATGATTTGGTATTTAAGCTATTAGCAAATGAGGTAAAAAATACCAATAATTTTAAGAATTTTTTAAAGGCTCAAGGAATAGACACAAGCAATATGTCAAAAGATGATATATTAAAAAACAAAATGTTTTATTTAACTAGTCTAATAAAATTTAGGGATAAGACAGCGGGTCCAGATGAAATGAAAAAGTTTTATAAACATTTATTTTCGGCATCTGTATTAGATAAGTTTGAAAGTAAAAAATTTAATACTTTTGAATATATAAAAGAAAATAAAGAAGAGATTGATGTTTTATCAGTTCTAGAAATCGATTTAAGAGAAATGCCAATATATTATGTATATTCTGAAGATGAGCAAACATATGTACAACTGTTACCGGAGGAAATGCTTCAAAAAATTAATGGATATAGAGAAAGAAAAGGTAAAAAGTTGTTGATAGAAGACAAGAAAATAACTGCATATGATGGAGAAGAACATTAATTGGGGTAAAGTTTTACCTCAATTTTTGGCGCTTAAGAAAAATTTAAAAAATAAAAGACTAGTAATTTAAGGTAAAATATGGTAAAATACAAAATAATTAATTATAGGTAGGGGAAAACAAATATAGTAAAAAATATGGCAAAAGGAGGTATAAGACATGAAAAAAAAGAAGAAAAAGAGAAGCAGCAAAAATCATAATAAAGCAAATTTACATAGAAAAAGAATGCATAAAAAAGCAAAAAATAGTGCTTCAAAGAAAACAACCCAGAAAAATGAAAAAAATAATCATTTAGAAGAAGATTTAGAAAAATATAAAGTACATAAACCTGATAATGAAATAAATAAAGAGATAGAAAATTTAGAAAATACTGTGGTGAAGGAAAAAGAAAAAAATATGATAGCAGAACAAGAAAAAGGAGAAACAAAATCTAAGACAGGTGTTTTGCTAGCAGAAAGAACAGTAACTACAAAAGAAAATCAAGAAAAGAAAACAACAGTATTAGAACAACAAAGATTGAATAAAAAAGAAAATAAAGAAAAAAGTAGAAGAAAGAAAACAGAAAAAATAAAGAAAATAGAAAAACAAGACAATAAAAAAGAACAATCTAATAAAAAAGATATTGAAAAGAAAAGCAATGAATGGAAAAAAGTAGAAAAAAATGAAAAGCAAAAAGTAGATAAAAAACAAAGAAAGGAAGAAAAACTTCAAGCTAAAAAAGAAAAAAAAGCTAGAAAAGAAGAAAAACGAAAAAAGCATAGAGTTCTAAAATTCTTTTTAAAGTTTTTCTTAATATTGATTATTCTTGCAATATTGTTATTAATAGCAGGGATTTGGGCATTTGCAGGTCTTCTTTTAGGTTGGTTTGGAAATGATGATATACAAATTAGTAAAGAAGATTTAGTAATAAAAGTATCTAACTCTGTTATTGTTGATAAGAATGGTACTGTACTTGCAGATTTGAGTGGGGATGAAAAAAGAAAAATCATCACATTAGAAGAAATGGCAGATTATTTACCAAAAGCATATATTGCAATTGAAGATGAAAGATTCTATGAACATATTGGTGTAGATATAAAAAGAACAGCAGGTGCTATTATAAATACTTTAGTAAATGGAGAAAGTAGCTATGGAGGAAGTACCATTACACAGCAATTAGTAAAAAATATAACAAATGACAATGAAAGCACAGGAATTGAAGGGATAAAGAGAAAAATAAGAGAATGGCAAAGGGCTTGCCAAGTTGAAAGAATGATATCAAAAGAACAGATATTAGAACTGTATCTAAATATATTATTTGTTGGTTCTAATAATTTGCATGGTGTAGAATTAGGTGCAGAATATTATTTTAATAAAAGTGCAAAGGATTTATCTTTAGCAGAATGTGCATTTATGGCAGGAATTAATCATTCACCAAACTCATATAATCCATATAATACAATTGTAGATAATTCAGAAAAAATAAAAAATAGAACAATAACAGTTTTGGACAAAATGAAAGAATTAGGATATATATCTGAAGAAGAATATCAAAATGCAATAACAGAAGTACAAAATGGATTACAGTTTGGCACAGGAGAAATTATTGGAGGAAGTGTATTTTCATATCATACAGATGCGGTTATTTCTCAGGTGGTTGAACAAGTAATGCA
Source organism: uncultured Clostridia bacterium (assembly GCA_944386675.1). Lineage (GTDB taxonomy): Bacteria > Bacillota > Clostridia > TANB77 > CAG-508 > CAG-269. Next base: position 4,114 of record CALXBY010000001.1, read on the forward strand.
AGAAAAAAATATGACAGAACAAATGGCAAAAAATTATGTATATAGTAGTGGACTTACAATTCATTCTACTGTAGATATGAACATACAAAATCGTTTAGAGGAAGAATATAAACAAGCAAAATATATAATACCAGGAAGAGAAAAAAATAGTGATGGAACATTGTTAAATGAGCATAGTGAATCAGGAATGGCAATTGTAGATTATAAAACAGGAAATGTAGTTGCTGTAGTAGGAGGATTTGGAGAGAAGACAAGTGCAGGCTGGAATAGAGCAACACAGATGGAAAAACAAACAGGTTCTAGCATTAAGCCACTTGCAGATGTGGCATCAGCTTTGCAAGAAAAAATTATAACAGCAGCGACGGTTTATGATGACAGTAGTACAAGATTTGGAAAAAATTATGAGCCTAAAAATTATAATGAATTTAAAGGTTTAATTAATATTCGAAGTTTTATTAGAACTTCACAAAATATTCCTGCTGTTAAAATTATGGTAGAATTAACTCCAAAGAAATCAATAGAATATTTGCAAAATATGGGGATTAGTTCATTAGATCCTGTTACAGATAATGTTTTAAGTCTGGCACTAGGAGGAATGACAAGTGGTGTTAGTCCACTTGAAATGGCATCAGCATATGGAACAATTGCAAATGATGGTGTTTATATTACACCGACATTTTATACGAGTGTAACAGATGCCAATGGAATTACTGTTTTGACACCAAAACAAGAAACAAGACAGGTAATTTCTGCGCAAAATGCGTATATTATGAAAACAATTATCCAAGAACCAGTAAAATCTGGAGGAACGGCAACATATTGTGCAATTCCAGGAATGGATGTGGCAGCAAAAACAGGAACAACAGATAATGATTACGATAGATGGCTTTGTGGATTTACACCATATTATGCAGCAGCAACTTGGTATGGATATGATAATAGTGAAACTGTATATTTTAGTGGTAATCCGGCAGGACAAATTTGGGATGCTGTTATGACAGATATTCATAGAGAGTTACCTGGTGCAACATTTGTAAGGCCAGAAGGAATTGTTGAAAGAACTGTATGTAGAACTACTGGTTGTTTAGCATCAAGAAATTGTACAAATACATATACAGAAATTTTTACAGAGGACAACCTTCCAGAACAATGTACAAATCATAGAAAAGTACCAAAAGAAACATTAGGTTTATGGACACCATTGAATAGAAATACAAAAAACAATCGATGAAAAGGGAATTTGGGGATAAACCCATTTCCCTTTTTTGAAATTCTATTGATAAAAAATAAAAAAATATATAAAAAGTATTGACTTAAAGCAAACTCTAAGTGATATATAATAATAGGAGAAAAAGAAAAGGAAACAAACAACATTGCAGGCAAATATAAATTGTAGAAAGGAGGCGCTTTCTATGCAAATATCAGAAGTAGCTAAAGAATTTGGATTAACAACAGATACACTAAGATATTATGAAAAAGAAGGGCTAATTGGACCAGTTTCAAAAGGAGAAAATGGTATTAGAAACTATACAGAAGATGATATAAAAAGAATTCAATTTGTAAAATGTATGAGAGCTGCTGGATTGGAAATTAGTTTCTTAAAAAAATACATAAGGCTATTTGACGAAGGAGATAAAACAATAAAAGAAAGAAGAGAAATTTTAGTAGAACAAAGAAAGATTTTAAAGAAAAAGTTAGATGATATGCAAGAAGCTTATGATAGACTAAATTATAAAATTGATTTATATGATAAAAACATATTGGATAAAAGTTTAATGTAGCCGTCAAATAAATTATGACATAAATAAAAATAAATTGAAGGAGGAAAAAATTATGAATAATGAAAATAAAACAGAACATGGAGGAATGTTTGGATTAGGAGAACCAAACACAGGATTTGCAAAATATTTTATAGGAAACTCTTATTTAAATCCATTAACAAAACCAGGAGAATCACCAATATTTATTGCAAATGTAACATTTGAACCAGCTTGTAGAAATAATTGGCATATTCATCATGCAAGTACAGGCGGTGGACAAATTCTTATTTGTGTTGATGGAGAAGGATGGTATCAAGAAGAGGGAAAAGAAGCAAGAAGTCTAAAACCAGGAGATGTAGTAGTCATTCCAGCAAATGTAAAACATTGGCATGGAGCAAAAAAAGACAATTGGTTTAGCCATTTAGCATTTGAAGTACCAGGAGAAGAAACATCAAATGAATGGTGTGAGCCTGTGAGTGATGAGGAATATAATAATTTAGATAGAATATAGAAATTTACTTGTTATTGTATTATTAGACTTTTATATTTAATTTAATAAACTGTATTTTAAGGAGGTATAAAGATGTCATATTTAGGAGAAGAAATAAAAAAATTAGGATTTGGATTAATGAGATTACCTATGAAAGATGATAAGATTGATATTGAACAAACAAAAGTGATGGTAGATCATTTTTTAGAGGCAGGATTTACTTATTTTGATACAGCATGGGCATATGCAGGAAGTGAAGATGCAATTAGACAAGCATTAGTAGAGCGTTATCCGAGAGAAAAATTTCAGTTGGCAACAAAAAATGCAGCTTGGATAAATTGTAAAACAAGAGAAGATGCAATTAATCAATTTGAAAGATCATTAAAACAAACAGGAGCAGGATATTTTGACTTTTACTTATTACATAACTTAGGAGAATCTAGAACAAAAGCATTTGATGATTTTGATATGTGGTCATGGATTCAAGAAAAGAAAAAAGAAGGAAAAATTAAACATATCGGATTTTCATTCCATTCAACACCAGAAGAATTAGAAGAAATTTTGCAAAAACATCCAGAAATGGAATTTGTACAATTACAAATCAATTATGCTGATTGGGAAAATCCAGCAATTAAATCAAAAGAATGTTATGAAGTAGCAAGAAAATATGGAAAACCAGTCATTATTATGGAACCAGTAAAAGGTGGTATGCTTGCAAATCCGCCAGAACAAGTACAAGAAGTATTTAGAAAAGTAAATCCAGATGCATCACTTGCTTCTTGGGCAATTAAATTTGCAGCAAGCTTAGATGGAATTATTACTGTATTATCTGGAATGAGCAATATAGAACAAATGGATGATAATATTTCTTATATGAAAGATTTTACAAAATTATCAGATAAAGAAGAAGAAACGATTAAAGAAGCACAAAAAGTATTAAGTACAATTCCTTTAATTCCTTGTACGACTTGTAATTATTGTGCAAAAGTATGTCCAATGCATATTGGTATATCAGGTTCTTTTACAGCAATGAATTATTTAACATTATATAAAGATATGGCAGCTGCAAAACATCAAGAAGAATGGTTAGTCGGAGGACATGGATTAAAAAAAGCTAGCGAATGTATTAAATGTGGTCAATGCGAAAAAGCTTGTCCTCAACATATAGCAATTCGTGAAGAACTAGAAAAAGTAGCAAAAGCATTAGAAAATGAATAAATTTTTAAATGTATACAAATGATATATATATTTATATATAAAGAAAGGAAGGAAGGATTTTTATGGAAAAATCAAAAGTATATTTTACAAAGGAGGTTACTCCAGAAAATTTAATAAAGATGTATGAAGTATTAGGGGTTAATTTACCTGGAAAGGTAGCAGTTAAATTGCATTCTGGAGAACGAGGAAACCAAAACTATATTAAACCAGAATTCGTTAAAGCCATTGTAGAAAAGGTTAATGGAACAGTTGTTGAATGTAATGCTGCTTATGAAGGTGCTAGAAATTCAACACAAAAGCATAAAAAATTAATTGAGGAGCATGGTTGGACTAAATATTTTGATGTAGATATTATGGATGCAGAAGGACCAGATGTTGTTTTAGAAATACCTAATGGAAAAATACTAAAAGAAAATTTTGTTGGAAAAGATATTGAAAAGTATGATTCTATGCTTGTTTTATCACATTTCAAAGGTCATCCGATGGGTGGATATGGTGGAGCATTAAAGCAATTATCAATAGGATGTAGCTCATCAGAGGGAAAATCATGGATACATTCTGCAGGACAATCTAAGGACCAAACTAAAATATGGGATAATCTACCAGAACAAAACAAATTTCTAGAATCAATGGCAGATGCAGCTTCAAGTGTGGTTAGACATTTTGGGAAAAATATTGTATTTATTAATGTAATGTGTAACTTATCTGTTGATTGCGATTGTTGTGCAGTTGCAGAGGATCCTTGCATGAAAGATATTGGTATTTTAGCAAGTACAGACCCAATCGCTATCGATCAAGCTTGTATAGATTTAGTATATAATTCAAAAGATCCAGGAAGAGATCATTTTGTAGCAAGAGTAGAAAGACAAAATGGTGTTCATACTATAGAAGCTGCAGAAGAGCTTGGTTTTGGAACAAGAGAATATGAGATTGTAAATATTGATTAAAAAGAAAGAGGAAAGATATGAAAACATTATATTTTGACTGTTCAAGTGGAATTAGTGGTAATATGACTTTAGCTGCACTTACGGAAATTATTGGCGATGAGAATTATTTAGTAGAAGAACTAAAAAAATTAAATATAGATGGATACAAAATAGACATATCTAAAAAAGTTAAAAATGGAATTACAGGTACTCATGTTGATGTGATTTTAGAACATGAGCATGAGCACCATCACTTTCATGGTGAGCATAATCATCATGACCATCATCATGAACATAGGAATTTACATGATGTGTGTGAAATTATTGATAATAGTGATATTGATGAAAAAAGTAAAGATTTAGCAAAAAGAATATTTATGAGAGTTGCGAAAGCAGAAAGTAAAGTTCATAACAAACCATTAGAAGAAGTACACTTCCATGAAGTAGGCGCTATTGATTCAATTGTGGATATTGTTGGAACAGCCATATTAATTAATAAAATTCAACCAGATAAAATTATTTCAAGTGTTGTGAATGATGGACATGGTTTTATCCAATGTGCCCATGGAACAATGGCAGTGCCAGTTCCAGCAACTAGTGAAATTTTTGCTAATTCTAACGTTCAATTTAGACAAATTGATGTTGATACAGAATTAGTAACACCAACAGGAGCAGCGATTATTGCAGAGTTAAGTACAGAGGTTACAACATTACCTGCTATGCAAATTAAAAAAATTGGTTGGGGAGCAGGTACGAAAGATTTAAAAATCCCAAATATATTAAAAGTATATTATGGTGAAATGAAAGAAGAAAATCAACAAATAACAGTAATGGAAACCAATATTGACGATTGTTCTGGAGAAATATTGGGATATGTAGAAGAAGTATTATTTGAAAATGGTGCATTAGATGTCTTTTATACACCAATTTTTATGAAGAAAAATAGACCTGCATATCGTTTAACTGTTGTATGTAAAGAACCAGATATTTTAAAATTACAAAATATCATATTTAGAGAAACAACAACCATTGGCATTCGCTATCGTTTTGAATATAGAACAGAATTAGAAAGAGAGCAGATAACGATTGATACAAAATATGGAAAACTAAAAGCAAAAAAAGTAGTAAATAATGGAGAGATATATACATATCCAGAATATGAAAGTATGAAAGAATTGGCTAAAAAAAATCATATTCCTTTAAAGGAATTGTATAAGTTAGAATTCTAATAAGTTGTTTAGAGAATTTTGAGGGATTTTGGGGACGGACTCATTTTTCCCTTTTTTAAGAATTATATATAACTAAGAAATGGAAAATATACTGTCATTATATAATTTTTTATAAACTAAATCATTGCATTTTTATAATATATACTTTTGAATTTTAAAATAAAAAAAGGGAAAAATGAGTCCGTCCCCAAAATCCCTCAAAATTGAATACTGAAGGAGGAAGCATAAAACAATGGAGATTAAAGAAATACTAGAAAAAATACAAAATCATGAGATTAGTATAGAAGAAGCAGAAAAAGAAATTAAGAATAACCAATATGAAGACCTAGGATATGCCAAAATTGACCATAATAGAAAAGAAAGAATTGGTACAGGAGAAGTGGTATTTTGCCAAAGTAAGCCAGATGAATACTTATCAAAAATTTATATGACTATTTATAAAGAAAATGGAGAAGTGTTAGGAACAAGAGCAAGTAAAGAACAATATGATTTGGTAAAAAAAGATATTCCAGAAGTACAATATAATGCACTTTCAAGAATTTTAAAAATTGAAAAGCCAAAAGAAAAAATCGGAAATATTCTTGTTTGCACAGGAGGAACGGCAGATATTCCAGTAGCAGAAGAAGCAGCAGAAACAGCTGAATTTTTTGGGAGTTATGTAGAAAAAATTTATGATGTTGGAGTAGCAGGTATTCATAGAATTTTGTCACAAAGAGAAAAAATAGAAAAAGCCAATTGTATTATTGCGATTGCTGGAATGGAAGGAGCTTTAGCTTCTGTAGTAGCAGGTTTAGCCAAAGTACCAGTAATTGCAGTTCCAACTTCTGTAGGATATGGAGCAAATTTAGGAGGAATTACAGCTCTTTTAGGAATGATTAATTCTTGTAGTAATGGTATTGCGACAGTTAATATTGATAATGGATATGGAGCAGGATATTTGGCTAATCAAATCAATCATTTAGCTTGCCAAAAGGGACGGGCCATTTTTGCAACCTTGCAAATAAAATGAGAGAGATTTATTATAGTATTAAAAAAAGTGAATAAAAAATGATTTAGAAATAATGGGAGAGACATAAATGGAAAAACAAAATCAATTAGAAGAATATCTAAAAACACTTGGAAAAGTAGCCATTGCTTATTCTGGAGGAATAGATTCTAGTTATTTGTTATTTTTGGCAAATACTATATTACCCAAAGAACGAGTATTGGCAGTCATTGCAAATGGTATCATGGTACCAAGAAAAGATTATGAAGAAGCAATTAACTTTTTAAAAGAAAATCATTTTCAATATATAGAAGTACCATATAAACCATTAGAAATAGTGGAATTTAAAGAAAACCATAAAGATAGATGTTATCATTGTAAAAAAGCATTAATGACAATGCTTAAAAATGTAGCTAATGAAAATGGATATGAATACCTTTTAGATGGAAAAAATGCTGATGATTTAACTGTATACAGACCAGGAAATAAAGCTACAGAAGAAGTGGGTATTATTAGTCCACTTGCTAAATTTAAAATTTATAAAAATGAAATAAGAGAGTATAGTAAAATTTTAGGAATTTCATTTTGGAATAAACCATCAAATTCTTGCTTAGCAACAAGATTTCCATATAATACAAATTTGGCAGAAGAAGACTTAAAAAAAGTGGAACAAAGTGAAGAAATAATAAAAAGTTTAGGAATTCAAAAGGTAAGAGTAAGAATTCATGATAATATGGCAAGAATTGAAATAAATCCAGAAGATTTTGAAATTATTTTAAATAATATAAAAGGCGAAAGTAAAAACGGTAAAAAAGAAAAAAAAGCTCAAGAAAATATAGTAGAAAAAATAAAAAAATTAGGATTTTCCTATGTTACATTAGATTTATCAGGACTAAAAAGTGGTAGTTTTGATTAAATTAAAAAGATTGCCAAAATGGCACGTCCCTTTTGGCAACCTTTTTGGATAATGAAAACCCCCTGTAAAACAGGGGGTTTTCATTATCCAAAATAAAGGAGACCAGCCATTAGCTGGTCTCCTCCTCGTTGGAAATAAGAATTTTTACTGGGTATTTACCCAAAAGGTTTACCTTTGTCCGAATTTTTCGTGCACTCATTTCCTGAGATATATTGTTCTGTAAGGTTATATACCGTTCGGAAATCATGAGTACAGAATATTCTTTCAGAAAGTCATTTAGCTCCAAGTGAAAGTCTAATTGTTGCATATCAACGGTAGAGAATATGGAGTGTTTGCTCCAAAGGATGATTGCTCCATCTGGCATAAGGCAAAGATTTTCTTCCATCGTTAACAAGTTGATAATACTATCATTCATAACAGCAATATTATGACCATAGCAATTTTTGTAATAGACGAGAGTATCATCTTTGTCCTCAAACTGAACCTGAGCAATATGTATTGATAGAATCAAGTGGTTTATTGGCATATTTGGACTAATAGCTTCGTATACTGTTTCAGAAACAACAGTGTATTCACGAATTTCTTGGATACCAATTACCACCCGAATCTTTTTATACAATTCCTCCGAAGTACTTTTAAAAATTCTTTCCATTATGTATACCTCCTTTATTTAGTCAATTTATATTATACCATATTTTAGGAGAAAATGAAATACTTGGGATATTGTTAAAGAATGAAGGGGTATTGATAAACAATTTTAAATATGATAAAATAGGCAAAAAGAGAGGAGAAACATATGGAAATATGGGACATATTAGATAATGAAGGAAATAAAACAGGAAGAACAATGATAAAAGGAGAAGAAAAGATACCAGAGGGATTTTATCATTTAGGAGCAGATGTCTGGATAAAAAATTCTGAAAACAAAATTTTAATTCAAAAACGTTCTCCACAAAAGAGACTAGAACCAAATGTATGGGCAATGACAGGTGGTTCTGTTATAAAAGGTGAAACAAGTGTAGAAACCATTGAGAGAGAAACTTTTGAAGAATTAGGTATAAAAATAAATGTGAAAGAAGCAAAGATGTTAACTAGATTTAAGACAGGAAATGTTTGGATAGATACCTTTTTTCTAAAACAAGATATTGATTTAGATAAAGTTATTATGCAAGAAGAGGAAGTATGTGATGTAAAGTGGGCAGCATATGAAGAAATTGAAGAGATATATCAACAAGGTCAATTTATAAAAAATCGATGGGAATTTGTAAGAGATATTATTAAAGATTTTTAACTGAAATAACATAGAAACCTATGTTATTTTTCATTGAATAGAAAAAATGTTATAATGAAATAGAATATAGTTTAGCTATAAAAATAATATAGTATTAAAAATAATGGGAGTTAATATGAAAATACCAGATTTATTAGAAAATGCAATTCAACAAAAATTAAATGATGTAAAATTAGTAGAATTAAAACAAAATGCTAGTAATTTAAGTGAAAAATATATGAACCAGAAAAGAACAGGGGAAACTTTATTAAATAAGGAGATAGAAGCATTAGCCTATTCTATTATGAGAATGCCAGCAACCTATGGAGCAGTATATACAGCTTTAAAACATACATTAGAGAAAACAGATTGTGATATACAATCTGTTTTAGACATAGGAGCAGGAACAGGTGCTGCTACTTGGGCAGTTAGTGAATTATTAGATGCAAAAACGATTAGATGTTTTGAAAGAGAACAAGTTATGCAAGAATTAGGAAAAGCATTTATGAACGAAAATCCTAAGTTAAAAAATGTTTTATGGCAATATATGGATATTGTAGCGGATAATTTGGATGTAAAAGCAGACCTAATTGTTACAAGTTATATGTTAAATGAAATAAAACCAGAAAAAAGAGAAAGTGTAATAGATAAACTTATAGAAAATTCAAATCATATTGTGCTGATTATAGAGCCAGGAACACCAGATGGATTTAAAAACATAAAAAAGGCACAAAGAATTGCTATCGAAAGAGGATTTAATATTATTGCACCATGTACTTTTCAAGGTGTATGTCCATTACCACAAGATGATTGGTGTCATTCGATTGTTCGTATGGAAAGAAGTAAAATTCATAAATTAGTAAAAAATGCAGAGTTGCCTTATGAAGATGAGAAATTTTCATATATAGCAATATCAAAAGAAAAATATGATAATTCAGGAACTAGAATATTAAGACATCCGATAATTGAAAAAGGAAAAATTACATTAAAGGTATGTCATAATGGGAAGATAGAAGAAATGATTATAACCAAAAAAGATAAAGAATTATTTAAAATAGCAAAAAAGAAAAAATGTGGAGATAACATCTAAATTTACAAATGTAAAATAATTTATACTATGAAAAATACAATCCTATAGATAATGATAAAAATTTTTAGGAGATTATTAATAAAAGATTGTGTTATGTAATAAAATATGGTATAACCATATTATTTGAAATATTGAATAAAAGAAGAAGGGGAAAATATGACAAATTTATTAATAAAACTATTTATAAAAGATAAAAATGTAGAAAAACCAGAAACAAGAGCAAAATATGGTATGCTTTCAAGCGTAACAGGAATTATTGTAAATATCTTGTTATCAGCAGTAAAGTTAATTATTGGAATATTTGCAAATTCCATTTCTATTATTTCAGATGCGCTAAACAATGTAACAGATGCAGGTTCATCAATTGTTACAATGATTGGATTTAAGGTTTCTCAGAAAAAGATAGACAAAGACCATCCATGGGGACATGGAAGGATGGAATATATTACAGCATTTATTGTAGATATTTTGATAGTATTAGTTGGCGTAGAATTATTTAAGAGTTCTTTTGATAAAATTATTCATCCAACATTACCAGATATTAGCAATATCACAATTGTTATTTTAGTAATTGCAGTTTTAACAAAATTATGGTTATTTATTTTTTATAATAAGATTGCAAAAACAATAGATTCAGCGGCAATCAAAGGAAATGCATATGACAGTATTTCTGACGCTATTTCTACTTTTGTTGTATTATTATCTGCACTTGTTGCTAAAATATTTGGTATATCAATTGACGGTTATGCAAGTATTTTAGTTGCTGTATTTATTTTATTTACAGGATTTAAAGCTTTAAAAGAAACGATTGACCTATTACTAGGTATGAAACCAGATATAGAATTTGTAGAAAAGTTAGAAGAATTTGCTAAAAAATACGAAATGATAGCAGGTATACATGATATTATGGTACATGATTATGGACCAGGTAGAAAAATTGTATCATTTCATGCAGAAGTTCCAGCAAACTGTGATATATGTAAGGCTCATGATGTAATAGACCAAATGGAACAAGATATTTTTGAAGAATTTAATTGTATAACAACGATTCATATGGATCCAATTGTAACAGATGATGAAGAAATTAATGAAATGAGAAGAAAAGCAGAAGAGATTGTAAAAGAAATTAATCCGGAATTTTCAATTCATGATTTTAGAATGACAGATGGAGGAGATAGAATTAATTTGATATTTGACTTAGTAGTTCCTTCAGATAGTAAAATAGATCATGAAGAACTAAAAAGTATAGTTCAACAAAAAATACATAGTGTAAACAACAAATATTATGCAGTACCTAAAATAGAGAATTCATATATATAAAAGCATATAAATTTCAAACAATATTATCCTATTTTAAAAAAGTGTTTATCGTTCAAATAATTTGCGAAGAACTTCTAAATAAATTTTATGGCACCCTTCCAAACACAAGGTTTGAACTCTTTCCATAAAATTTATTTAAGAATTTCTAACTTAAACTATTTTCAATCAAAACATCTTTTTTAAAATAGGATAATATTGTTTGAGAGCAATAAATTATATATATGTATTGTAAAAAATATCTAAATAAGATAAAATATAGAAAGCAGGAAACTGTAAAAAAATAGGGCAGTAAATTGCTTAGAAATGGAGGTTTTTTATGAGAAAAATAGGAAATACTTTATGGGGAATTGTATTAGTCATTATAGGTGTTATACTTACTTTAAATGCATTAGAAATTACAAACATTAATATATTTTTTAATGGATGGTGGACACTATTAATTATTATCCCAAGTACAATTGAATTAATCGCAAGAGAAAATAAATTCTGGAGTGCAGTATGGTTAATTATAGGTATTGTATTATTATTAGCTTGTAGAAATATTTTAGATTTTAATCTAATTTGGAAATTAACGATTCCAGTAATTTTAATACTAATTGGAATTAATCTTATATTTAAAGACAAAATAGATAGAAAGATGGAGAAGAAAAATAAAGAGCTAAAGGAAAAAGGACAACATTTAGAAGAATACTGTGCAACTTTTGGAGAAGTAAAAGGAGATTTTCATGAACAAGAATTTAATGGAGCAAATTTAAATGCTGTATTTGGAAGTGTTGATTTGGATTTAAGAAAAGCAATTATCAATGAAGATAAATTAATAAAGACATGTGCTGTTTTTGGTGGAATAGAAATCTTGGCACCAGAAAATGTCAATATAAAAGTAAAATCAATTCCAATTTTTGGAGCCACTTCAAACAAAACAGGTAGAAAATACGATGAAAAATTACCAACAATTTATGTAGATAGTTTCTGCATGTTTGGAGGTGTAGATATTAAATGACAGGATTTCAAAAATTTATAAAATATGCAGCTATTGCATTTGGAATTTATCTTTCTGTTACAATTGTATTTGTACTTTTAGGAATAGCAAAGGGATTGGTAATTAGTTCACAAGAGGAAATAAAAAAAGATGAAATAACTGATAGTGAATTTAGAGATATATTAGAAGGTACAGAAAATGAAAATAAGAAAACAATTACAAAAGAATATGAAAATATAAAAAAATTAGAAATAGATTTAGAAAACATCAATTTAGATATTCGAAAAGGGGAAAATTTTAAAGTAGAAGGGACTAATATACCAGATAATATCCGAATACAACAAAATGGAGAAAATGTAAAAATTGATGATGAAAATATAGCAACAAATTTCTTTAATGAAAATAGTTTGATTACAATCTACATTCCAGAAAGTGAAAAATTAGATGAAGTTGATATAGAGGCTCAATATGCAGAAGTGGAAATAGAAAAAATTTATACTACAAAATTAAATTTAGACTTATATAATAATACTTGTAAAATAAATGAAATTGTAGCAGACTATGCAAAAATAAGCAATGAATATGCAGATTTAGATATAGATACAGGTGAAATAAAAAGTTTTCAATTTGAATCAGAATATGGAAGTGAAAATGTGACTGTAAAAGTTTCAGAAAATGCGAAGATAGATTTAGAAAATACAGATGCAGAAATAAACTTCATTGGAAAACAAGAAGATTATCAAATATATAGCCAAAAAACAGCAGGAAATTTGTATATAGAAGACCAAGAACTTGTTTCTGGAAATGAAACAATAGGAAATGGGAATATTAAAATAAACTTGAAAATGGAATATACGGATGCTAATATTTATTTTCAAGAAATAAATGAGAATCGTTTGTAAATTTTATGTAAAAAATATTGAATATATTAGCTAGTCATGTTAAAAATATACATGACTAGTTAGCTATTATAGGAAAATCTCTGATTTTTCTATAACAGCAATCATTGCACACAAATTTTACTTTAAGTAAAATTTGGCGCACGAACAACGGTCGTGGCATAAAAATGTTCTAAAATGGTCAAATATTATTATCATGCCACTGTTGTTCTCTTATTATTTAAAGGAGAATGAGAATGTTAGAATTAAAAAATATTACAAAAGACTATATTTCAGGGGATTCAACAGTTCAAGCATTAAAAGGAATCAGCATTGAATTTCGAAAAAGTGAATTTGTATCTATCTTAGGACAAAGTGGTTGTGGAAAAACAACATTGTTGAACATCATTGGAGGATTAGATAGATATACTTCAGGAGATTTAGTAATTAATGGTAAATCAACAAAAAAATTTAAAGATAAGGATTGGGATGCTTACAGAAATTATTCTGTAGGATTTGTTTTTCAAAACTATAATTTAATCCCTCACCAAACAATTCTTTCAAATGTAGAGTTAGCACTTACTATATCAGGGGTATCTAGAGAGGAAAGAAGAGAAAGAGCAATAAAAGCTTTAGAAGATGTTGGACTAAAAGAACAAATTCATAAAAAACCAAATCAATTATCAGGTGGACAGATGCAAAGAGTAGCGATTGCAAGAGCATTAGTGAATAACCCAGACATTATTCTTGCAGATGAGCCAACAGGTGCATTAGATACAAAAACAAGTGTCCAGATTATGGAGATTTTGAAGAAAATTTCTAAAGATAAATTAATTGTTATGGTAACACATAACCCAGAACTTGCAGAAAAATATTCTACAAGAATTGTGAGAATTTTAGATGGCGTAATAACAGATGATTCAAAACCATTTACGAAGGAAGATAAAGAAAACGAAAAAGATGTTAAGGCAAAAGATGGCAGAACATCTATGAAATTTTTTACAGCATTAAGACTTAGTCTAAATAATTTAATGACTAAAAAAGGAAGAACCTTATTAACATCATTTGCAGGAAGTATAGGCATTATTGGTATTGCATTAATATTATCCATTTCAAATGGAGTTCAAAGTTATATTAATCGAGTAGAGGAAGATACCTTGTCTTCTTATCCAATTACGATTGATGAATCAACTGTGGATGTATCTGGTATGATGGAAAGTTTAATGGGAGAAACTGAAGAAAATGTGCAAGGACATGAGGATGGAAAAATATATTCGAGAGATATTATGGATGAGATGATAGCCACATTATCAAGTAAAGTTACCAATAATAATCTAGAAGCTTTGAAAAATTATATTGAAAATGAAAATGGTGAAATAAAAGAAAATGCAACGGCAATACAGTATAATTACAATTTAAATATTAATTTATATAAAGAAGATACGACTAATGGAGTGGTGCAAGTAAACCCAAGTACAGTTATGAATGCTTTAGGAATGGGAGATATGCTAGAGGCAAGAGAAAATTCTTCCGTAAGTTCTATGTTTGGTTCAAGTATGACAACTAGTATGTCTAATACAGATGTATGGGAAGAAATGTTAGACAATGAAGATTTATTACATTCACAATATGATTTGGTAGCAGGAGCATGGCCAGAAAATTACAATGAAGTTGTATTAATTGTTAATGAAAACAATGAGATTAGTGACTATACTTTGTATGCTTTAGGTTTAAAAGACCAAAAAGAATTAGAGGAAAGATGGAATAAAGTTCAAAATGGAGAAGCAGTAGAAGAAACAGAATCCACATCATATACCTATGAGGATTTATTAAATTTATCATTTAAGTTGGTTTTAAATTCAGATTACTATGAAGAAGAAAATGGATTATGGATAGATAAAAGTAAAGATGAAGAATATATGAAACAAAAACTAAATGATTGTGAAGAAATAAAAGTAGTAGGAATTATTAAACAAAACGAACAAAGTGTTGCAACAGGAATGAGTGGAGGCATTGGTTACACAAAAGACTTAAAAGAATATGTAATCAATAAAACCAATGAATCAGAAATTGTAAAAGAACAAAAAGAAAATCCAGACATTAATGTGTTTACAGGATTGGCATTTCCAGATAATGATGCTGAAACTTTCGACTATAGTCAATTAAGTAATGAGCAAAGAGCAAAACTTGCTACATTAAGTACAGAAGAATTAGCTGAAATTATGGAAACATATAGTAATAATGTGAATGCAAGTTATGAAGGAAATTTAGAATTGTTAGGAGCAGTTGATCTTAATAAACCATCATCAATTAGTATCTATCCAAAAGATTTTGATGGTAAAGATGTAATTACACAAGAAATTGATAAATATAATCAAAAACAAAGAGATGATGGAAAAGAAGAAAATGTAATTAATTATACAGATTTGATTGGGATTATGATGAGTTCTGTTAGCCAAATTATTGATACAGTTAGTTATGTATTAATAGCCTTTGTAGCGATTTCATTAATTGTTTCATCTATCATGATAGGTATTATCACATATATATCTGTATTAGAAAGAACAAAAGAAATTGGAATATTAAGAGCAATAGGAGCTTCTAAAAAGGATATTTCAAGAGTATTTAATGCAGAAACCTTTATCGTCGGATTAGTTGCAGGTATATTAGGTATTGGTATAACTGTATTGTTAAATATACCAATTACTAAAATTATATATGCTGTAACAGGGGTAAGTGTACCAATTACACTTCCAGCTATGGGAGGACTTATTCTTGTGCTTATTAGTATGATATTAACAATTATTGCAGGCTTAATTCCAGCAAAAATGGCAAGTAAAAAAGACCCAGTAGAAGCATTAAGAACAGAATAAGACTTTTAACCAAAAGAAAAATAAATGTATCTAATAGACATCTCTTTAGTATATAGAGATTCTGCTATTAGATACTTTAATTTTTTCTAAGATGATTTCAGTTGCATTCGTCATTTCATAAATTTGTTTATATATTATTTTGTGTTTACTTTACATAAAAATGTCCAATTGAGAAACGTCCCAATTGGACATGTGACACTTTACTATTTTTATAAAATGTGATAGAATCATGTGGATTTAAAGAAAGAAAGAAGGAAAAAAAGTTTTGAGTATTCGAGTGTTAACAATTATAAATCCAACATCTGGAAAAGGAAATATAAAAAATTATATACAAGAAATTAGAAAAAATTTAGAAGAACAAAATATGCAAGTTAATATTCAAATTACTAAAAAAGATTATAATGCAAAGAAAATTGTTTTAGATAATGTAGAAGAAACTGACTTAATATTGGTTTGTGGGGGAGATGGAACTTTTAATGAAACAGTTTCTGCTATTATGGAATTAGGAGCAGAAGATGTTAGTATTGCATATATTCCGATGGGAACAACAAATGACTTAGCAAGAAGTTTAGATATGCCAATAAAAGACATTTCAATTACAAAGAAATTATTAGAATCAAAAGCAAGAATATTAGATGTAGGAAGATTTAATAATGATAAATATTTTTGCTATGTTGCAGCTTTTGGAGTTATTACAGATGTAGCATATAAAACCACGCAAAAAGCAAAAAATAAATTTGGAAGATTAGCATATTATTTGAAAGCAATAAAAGAACTAATTCGAATACCAACTTATAAAGTAAGAATAGAATTTGATGAAGAAGAATTAGAAGGTGAATTCATATATGGTGGCATTAGTAATTCAGAATCAATTGCTGGATTTAAGTGGTTCAATAGAGAAGATATTGATTTAGCAGATGGAAAATTCGAAGCGATTTTTATTAGAAAACCAAAAAAACTTTCTGGCTATTTTAGATTGATAAGTGATTTTAGACATAAAGATTATATGGTAAACAGAGATTTTGTTTATTTTAAAGCAAATAAAATTACGATTACAACTGAAAAAAATGTAGATTGGACAATTGATGGAGAGTTTGCAGGAAACACAAATTTTGTAAGTATTGAAAATTGTAATAAGGCAATAGAATTGGCTATTTGCGAAAAAGAAAAGTAAAATTTGTTTGGGTAAAAAAAGTTGATAAACTGGCTAAAAAATGCTATAATTAACATAACTGAAAATTCAGTTGTATAAAAAACAGGAGGAATAAAAATGAAAGACATCAAACAAGTAGAAAGACTTAAGGGAACTTTAGAAAATCAAGTGCGGGAATATCAGCAGATAATCCTTGAAGAGTTTTGGGAACGAGCACAGCAGATAGAGAGAAATCTCACAATGCTTAACAAAGAAGGAGTCGATGAAAAAAGATTCATCCGTGTTGGAGAAGATGAAGGAAAGGAATTTGACTACACAACAATCGAGGATACGGAACTGGCGATTCTTTTGCAGCTCTTTAAAGAAATGGATAAAAAGGAAGAGGCGATAACCAAAACATTTGAGCTTATAAAACCAAAGGAATGTGAGATTCTGATAAAGTTTGAAGAGTATCTGGAAATGGAGAAATTGGTCGATGCCTATAACGCAGTCAAAAGAGCTGAAGAAGAGCTAAGACACATTATTTTCTAAAAATTTTTTATTTGTCCAAACAACTTTAAAAAGTCGGTTAGATGAGATTCGTCTGACCGGCTTTTTTAGCGAAAAGTTCTCGCAAAGCGAGATTTGTCCCTATCATTTAGCTTTATATGAACTTAAAATTTAGATAGAATGAAGCTTCTATTTCTAAGGTGAATTTTAATTTACTATCCATTGACAAAGTTATAAAAAAATGTCATAATATTACATTAATAGAAGGAAAGATGAAAGGAAAAAAAGAATGAAAATGAATAGATATTATTTTACTTCAGAAAGTGTTACAGAAGGACATCCAGATAAATTATGTGATACAATTTCAGATGCTATTTTAGATGCATATTTAAAGCAAGATAAAAATGCAAGAGTAGCAGTAGAAACTTTTGCATCAGGAAACAAAATTACAATTGCAGGGCAAATAACAGCAAAAGGTGAAGTTAATATTGAAGGTTTAGTAAGAAAAACTATAAAAGAAATCGGATATGATGATGAAAAAATAGATATGGACTATAGAACTTGTGATATAGAAATTAATATAACAAGACAAAGTCCAGATATTGCTCTAGGTGTAGATGTTGGAGGTGCTGGGGATCAAGGAATTATGTTTGGATTTGCTTGTGACGAAACCCCAGAATATATGCCATATGCTATTTCTATGGCACATAAATTATCTAGAAGATTAACACAAGTAAGAAGAAATAAAGAAATAGAATATTTAAGACCAGATGGAAAAACACAAGTAACAGTTGAATATGAAGGTGACAGACCAAAAAGAATAGAAACAATACTTGTTTCAACACAACATAATGAAGGAATCAGTCAAGATAAAATAAAAAAAGATGTAATCCAAAAAGTTATTAAACAAGTTATTCCAGAAAATATGATAGATAAAGATACAAAAATCTATGTTAATCCAACTGGAAAATTCGTAATAGGTGGACCTTTAGGAGATACTGGACTTACCGGTAGAAAAATTATTGTGGACACATATGGTGGATATGCTCGTCATGGTGGAGGTGCATTTTCTGGAAAAGATGCAAGTAAAGTAGACAGGTCAGCAACATATATGTTAAGACATATTGCAAAAAATGTTGTTGCCAATGGATATGCAAAAAAATGTGAAATTCAAATATCTTATGCAATTGGTATGAAAGAACCATTATCAATTCATGTAAATACCTTTGGAACAGGAACATTGTCAGAAGAAAAATTAATTACAAAAATTAAAGAAAAATTTGATTTAACGCCAGATGGTATTATTAAATATTTGAACTTGGATAAACCAATTTATTCATTAACAACAAATTATGGCCATTTTGGAAAAGAAAATTTACCATGGGAAAAAATAATACAATTTTAAGGAGAATTACAAATGCTAAAACGAATTATCGAAAAAAATTATAAATGGATTATTGCATTCCTTTGTCTAATTATTGTTCTAATGCTATTAGAAGATATTTTTGAAAATGAACAATTAACATTAGATATGTTTGTATATAGATTAGTTATTCTTAATTTAAGATCAGAACCACTAACTGCTATTATGAAGGTAATAACCAATCTATCTTCTGCGTATGTATTAATTGCGATAACATTAGGAACGTTACTTTTTGTGAAAAATAAAAAAGTAGGATTATGTGTAGCTAGCAATTTAGCCATTGCAACTATATTAAATCAATTATTAAAATATATCATACAAAGACCAAGACCAGAAGGCTATAGACTAATTGCAGAAAGTGGATATAGTTTTCCATCAGGACATTCAATGGTAAGTATGGCATTTTATGGATTAATTATTTATTTAATATGGAAAATGGTAAAAAATAAAAAGGTAAAATATATTAGTTGTGGAATATTAGGAATTTTAATACCACTTATTGGATTTAGCAGGATTTATTTAGGAGTACATTATGCAAGTGATGTAATCGGTGGATTTGCTATTTCAATTGCGTATTTATTACTATTTACTAGTGTTACGAGGTCTATATTACAATTAGAAAAGGAAAAAGTGAAAATGAAAAATAAAAGAAAAATGGTAGAGATAAGAAAAAAAAGAAAAAAACTAAGAAATAGTTTCAAATATGCTTTTGAAGGAATTAAAGAAGCATGGAAAACGGAGCAAAATTTAAAGATACATTTTATCATTATGCTATTAGTTATTATTGCAGGATTTATTTTCAAAATATCGTTAATTGAATGGATGGTATGTCTATTATTATTTGCTATTGTCATTTCATTAGAACTAATAAATACTGCAATTGAAACAACAGTTGATATTGCAATGCCAGATATAAATGAAAAGGCAAAATATGCAAAAGATATTGCAGCAGGAGCAGTGTTGTTTTCAGCAATTATTTCAGT
Source organism: uncultured Clostridia bacterium (assembly GCA_944386675.1). GTDB lineage: Bacteria > Bacillota > Clostridia > TANB77 > CAG-508 > CAG-269. The sequence continues at coordinate 24,096 of CALXBY010000001.1, forward strand.
AATTATTGGACTTATTATATTTTTACCAAAAATATTTGGATAAATCATTACAGCACAAAGTTTTTTTGAAAAAAGCTTGTGCTTTTATTTATTTATATTATATAATGGTTGAGGTAAAGGAGGCAATTGATTGAAAAATAATTACAATTTTTTTTGATCAAGACTATACTATAGAAAGGAATGTGAATAAAATGGCATTTATAGAAGAAATAAAACAAAGGGCAAAACAAGAGATTAAAACAATTATCCTTCCAGAAGCAGAAGATATAAGAGTTTTACAAGCAACTGAGAAGGTAATGAAAGAAAAATACGCCAATATTATTTTAATAGGAAATGAAGAGAAGATATTAGAAAAAGCAAAAACAAATGAGGTAAATATTGAAGGCGCAAAAATAGTAGATCCACAAAAATCAGAAGATTATGATAACTATGTCAATTTACTATATGAATTAAGAAAACACAAAGGAATGACAATAGAAAAAGCAAAAGAATTGGCATTGGATCCAGTATATTATGGAATGTTAATGGTAAAAGATAATAAAGCAGATGGATTAGTTTCAGGAGCAGCACATTCCACATCAGATACTTTAAGACCAGCTTTACAAATTTTAAAAACAGCCCCAGATACCAAATTAGTTTCTGCCTTTTTTGTTATGGTAGTACCTAATTGTGAATATGGTGAAAATGGTGTATTTATATTTGGTGATAGTGGATTAAATGAAAATCCTAATCCAGAGCAATTATCAGAAATTGCCATTTCATCAAGTAAAAGCTTTAAACAACTAGTAGGAAAAGAACCAAAAGTAGCAATGCTTTCATATTCTACTTATGGAAGTGCTCATTCAGAATTAACAGAGAAAGTAATTGAAGCAACAAAATTGGTAAAAGAAAAACAAAAAGATTTATTAGTAGATGGAGAATTGCAATTAGATGCAGCTATTATCCCAGAAATTGCAAAATCAAAAGCACCAAATAGTCCATTAGAAGGAGATGCAAATGTATTAATTTTCCCTGACCTAAATGCGGGAAATATTGGATATAAATTAGTACAAAGATTAGCAAAAGCAGAGGCTTATGGACCATTATGTCAAGGTATTGCAAAACCAGTAAATGATTTATCAAGGGGATGTAATAGTGATGATATAGCAGGAGTTGTTGCTATAACAGCGGTGCAAGCACAATAAAAATTAAATAAAAGAAAGAGGTATTTATGAAAATATTAGTGTTAAACTCAGGAAGTTCATCATTAAAATATCAAGTAATTGATATGGATACCCAAAACGTTTTAGCAAAAGGATATTTTGAAAGAATTGGTCAATCAGATTCGTTTTTGACACATAAAGTAAACGGGGAAGTACATAAATTCGAACATTATGCAAAAAACCATGATAAAGCTATTTCATTTGTACTAAGCAGGCTTACAAATCCTCATTATGGTGTTATTAAAAGCTTAGAAGAGCTAGAAGGAATTGGACATAGAGTGGTTCATGGTGGTGAAAAATTTGCCAATCCAGTTGTGATAACAGATGAAGTAATAAAAGGAATAGAAGATTGCATAGATTTAGCACCACTTCATAATCCAGCAGCAATACTTGGGATAAAAGCTTGCAAGAAATTAGCACCTAATATAAAAATGGTAGCTGTATTTGATACAGCATTTCACCAAACATTAGAAAAGGAAAGATATATTTATCCAATACCATATGAATATTATGAAAAATATGGAGTAAGAAAATATGGATTTCATGGAACTTCACATCAATTTGTAGCAAACAGAGCAGCCCAATTGGTTGGAAAAGACATTAAAGAATTAAAAATTATTAATTGTCATTTAGGGCAAGGTGCAAGCATTTGTGCAATTCAAAATGGAAAGTCAGTAGAAACTAGTATGGGATTAACACCACTAGGCGGAATCTCTATGGGAACCAGAAGCGGTGATTTAGACCCATCAGTTGTGACATTTATTATGAAAAAAGAAAATCTAAAACCAGATGAAATGGAAAAGATATTAAATAAGCAATCAGGTGCTTATGGAATATCAGGTGTATCAGTAGATTTTAGAGATATAGAGGCAGAAGCGGCAGCTGAAGATGAAAGGTCAATATTAGCACTTGATAATTTTCATTACTTAGTGGCAAGTTATGTAGCAAAATGTGCAGTAGCAATGAATGGATTTGACGTTTTAACCTTTACAGCAGGTGTAGGAGAAAAAGGGCAAGACTCAAGAGAAGCAATTTGTGATTATTTAGAAGTATTTGGTGTCAAAATAGATAAAGAATATAATCAAAAAGTAAAAGGTATAGAAGCAGAAATTACAGCAAAAGATGCAAAAATAAGAACATTTGTAATTCCAACAAATGAGGAACTTATGATAGCAAGAGCTGTTAGGGACGTGCCAAATCGTTTCAAAATGAAACCAAAAGGGACAGTCCTAGAAATCTAAAAAGAAAGAAAAGATAGTTTCAGTATAAATAATATAAAATTAAGAATTTTAAGACATATGTATGATTTAAAAATTTTATACAAATTGGGAATTGCTATAAAACAGGGAAGATTATTTGAATTTTAAAATAATTAAGGTCTGTCCCTTTTGGTTTCATTTTGAAACGATTTGGCACGTCCCTAGAAGGAGGAAAAAATGAAAGTTTTAGTTTTAAATTGTGGTAGTTCATCACTAAAGTATCAATTAATTAATATGGAGACAGAAGAAGTATTAGCTTCTGGAAAGTATGAAAGAATTGGAGAAAAAGAAGCATTTATTACACATAAGGTAAATGGTCAAAAAATTGAAATCCAAAAACCAGCATATGATCATAAAGAAGCAATTGAATTTACATTAGAGCAATTTACAAATCCAGAATACAAAGTAATTGATTCTTTAGATGAAATTAATGCAGTAGGACATAGAGTGGTTCATGGTGGAGAAATTTTTAAAGAATCTATTGTAATTGATGATAAAGTAATTAAAGAAATTGAATCTTGTAGTGAGTTTGCACCATTACATAATCCAGCAGCAGTTTTAGGAATGGAAGCTTGTAAAAAAGTTATGGCTAATGTACCAATGGTAGCTGTTTTTGATACAACATTTCACCAAACAATGCCTAAAGATAAATATATATATCCAATTCCTTATGAATATTATAAAAAGTATGGAATTAGAAAATATGGTTTCCATGGTACATCACATATGTATGTATCTCAAAGACTAGGAGAAATAGAAAATAAATCACTAGAAGGAACAAAAATTGTTACTTGCCATTTGGGTCAAGGAGCAAGTATCTGTGCTGTAAAGGACGGAAAATCAATGGATACAAGTATGGGATTAACACCACTTGGAGGATTACCAATGGTAACAAGAAGTGGCGATTTAGATCCATCAGTTGTAACATTTATTATGAAAAAAGAAAATATTGCTCCTCAAGAAATGGAAGATATGTTAAATAAAAAATCAGGATTAGCAAGCATTTCAAAAATGGCACCAGATTTTAGAGTTATAGAAGATGAATCTAATAAAGGAACAGAGGATGCAAAAATTGCTATAGAACAATTTAATTATGCAATTGCAAGTTATATAGCAAAATATGCAGTTGCTATGAAAGGAATTGATTATATCATTTTTACAGGTGGTATTGGTGAAAATCAAATTAATATTAGAAAAGGTATTTGTGAAAAACTAGAATTTATGGGTGTAAAATTAGACTTAAGTGAAAACAACATGAGAGGAGAAGAAAAAGTGATTTCAACACCTGATTCAAAAGTAAAAGTATATGTTATCCCAACAAACGAAGAATTAATGATTGCAAAAGAAACAATGAGATTAGTAAAATAAAGTAAAAAGATATTTACATAAAGAAGATAATGTGATATACTAGTAATATCAATTTTTTAAAGAGAGAATGATGACAGGATTATTAAACAAGTTCTGCATCATTTCATTTTATAATTTTTAAATATTTTAATAGATGGAGGAGTTAATATGGCAAAGATTTTAGAAGATATTTCAAGAACATTTAATGAATTTTTACTATTACCAAATTTAACAGATGAAAGATGTATACCAAGCAAGGTATCACTAAAAACACCACTTGTAAAATTCAAAAAAGGTGAAGAACCAAAATATTATGCAAATATCCCAATGGTATCAGCTATTATGCAATCTGTATCAGGTGTAGATATGGGAATTGCATTAGCAAGAGAAGGTGGTGTAGCATTTATTTATGGTTCACAAAGTATTGAATCACAAGCAGATATGGTAAGACAAGTAAAAAAACATAAAGCAGGATTTATTGTAAGTGATTCTAACGTAAAATCAGGAACACCTTTAAAAGATGTAATTGAATTAGTTTTAAAAACAGGACATTCAACAGTTATGATAACAGAAGATGGAACAGCAAAAGGAAAATTCATAGGATTAGTAACAGATAAAGATTACCGTATATCAAGAGATGATATGGATGCACCAATTGATAATTTTATGACACCAAAAGAAAAAGCTGTATGGGCACATGAAGGAATTTCTTTATCAGAAGCTAATGATATGATATGGGAAAATAAAATTGCATGTTTGCCAATATTAACAGAAGAAGGAAATTTAAAATATTTAGTATTTAGAAAAGATTATGAAGAGAGAAAAAATAACCCAAATTCTTTATTAGATGAGAATAAACGATATATTGTAGGTGCAGGAATCAATACAAGAGACTATGAAGAAAGAATACCAGCTTTAGTAGATGCAGGGGTTGATTTAATTTGTATGGATTCATCTGATGGATATTCTGTATGGCAAAAAAATACAATTGATTTTGTAAGAGCAAAATATGGAGATTCTGTTAAAATTGGTGCAGGAAATGTTGTAGACGCAGAAGGATTTAGATATTTAGCCGAAGCAGGTGCAGACTTTATTAAAGTTGGTGTAGGAGGAGGCTCTATTTGTATTACACGTGAAACCAAAGGGATTGGACGTGGACAAGCGTCAGCTTTAATTGATGTTGTTGCAGAAAGAGATAAATATTTTGAAGAAACAGGAATCTATATCCCAGTTTGTTCAGATGGTGGAATTGTACATGATCATCATATTACTATTGCCTTAGCATTAGGAGCAGACTTTGTTATGATGGGAAGATATTTTGCAAGATTTGATGAAAGCCCAACAAGAGTTGTTAAAAAAGGAAATGGCTATGTAAAAGAATATTGGGGAGAAGGTTCAAATAGAGCAAGAAACTGGCAAAGATATGATATGGGAGGAGATAAAAAACTTTCATTTGAAGAAGGTGTTGATTCATACATTCCATATGCAGGAAAATTAAAAGATAATTTAGACATTACTTGTGCAAAAATAAAATCAACAATGTGTAACTGTGGAAGTGTTACAATTCCAGAATTACATGAAAAAGCAAGATTAACATTAGTATCTGATGTTAGTATTTCAGAAGGTAGTGCACATGATGTTATTTTAAAAGAAATTGAGAATCAATATAAATAAAGTAAAAAAATGTTGACAAATCTGAATTACAATTATAAACTATAACTAGATTATAATTGTAATTTTTTTATGTCATGGAGAGAAAATGGAAGAAAAAGTAGATATTTTAGTAGCAACATATAAACCAAATATTACATTTTTAGAGCAACAAATAGAGAGTATTTTAAATCAAACCCATAAAAATATACATATTATTATTTCTGATGATTGTTCAGGAGATGAAAATGTAGAAAAAGTCTTAAAACAATATGCAAAAAAAGATGAACGTATTAACTTTTATGTGCAAGAAAAAAATTTAGGCTATATTAAGAATTTTGAATTTTTATTAAAACAATCAAAGGCAAACTATGTGGCATTTTGTGACCAAGATGATATATGGGATAAGCAAAAAATAGAAAAAACATTAGAGAAATTAAAACAAAAAGATGTCGATTTAGTATATTGCAATGCAAGACATATTAATGAAAAAAATGAATTAATCCATTCAAATTATTTTCAATATAAAAATATGCCATTAGTAAAAGGAAAAAATAAGATATTAGCTATATCAAGATATTTAGGATTAGGATGTTCACAAATATTTACTGCAACAGTTAGAGAGAAGATGTTACCATATACTAATTTAGTAATGGCACATGATTGGCTTGCAAGTTTTGTGGCAAGTGAAGGAAAAGGTGTAGATTATATTGAAGAGCCACTTTTTTCCTATAGACTACATACTGAAAATGTTTTTGGAGGAAGAAGCTTACAGCAAAATATTAGCAGATGGAAACAAGAGTATGGTAAGTCATATCAGAGCTATTTGAAATATCGAAACGAAAATGTAATTGATAAAGCGTATTTAAATGGAGCTAAAATGTGTTTAAACTATGCAAAAGAACAAAAAGACAAAGAAATAATATATACACTTATTCATTATTATGAAAAAATAAAGCAGTCAAAATATTTTAATTTTCACCTAATGAAATATATGCGATTTTTAGGTGGAAAAAATATGGTAAAAAAAATGATTAAAGAAATCATCATTTTTCATATGCCAATTTTTGGATATTTCATATATCGTCTAGAAAAATAAAACGGAGGACTAAAAAATAGTGGATGATGCACAAAAAATAGATATTTTGCTAGCAACTTATAATGGAGAAAAGTATTTAGAAGAACAAATAGAAAGTATTTTAAACCAAACATATAAGAATATTCATTTAATCATTTCTGATGATTGTTCAACAGATAGAACAAGGGACATTTTAAAAAAATATGAGGAAAATAACAATATAACAATTTATTATCAAGAAAAAAATTTGGGATTTGTTAATAATTTTGAATTTCTATTAAAAAAAGTAGAAAATGAATTATATATGTTATCAGACCAAGATGATGTTTGGAAGCCTAATAAAATAGAAGAAACGTTAAAAAAATTAAAGGAAGAAAATGCGGACTTGGTATTTACAGATTTAGAGATTGTAGATGAAAACTTAGTATGTATAAATTCTTCTTTTAATACAACTATGGGAAAAAAACAAAAAATTAAAAAAACGATAGGAACCAAGGACTTTGAGTATTTATATAACAATATTACAGGTTGTACAATTCTGTCTAAAAAGAAATACTTGCCAAAGATATTACCACTTCCTAAAAAATCAAAATATATTATTCATGATTCATGGATAGGTTTAATAGTGTCTTTAAATGGTAAAATCGCTTATTTAGACAAACCTACGATTCAATATAGGCAACATGGAAACAATCAAGTAGGAACAGAGAAGACATCTTATAAATGTAAAAAATTTCAGGAAATTCGAGAATTATTTATAAATGTCAAAAAAGATTTATTTGATACTTATTTGGAAAACCAAGAAAAATTTCCAGAGGATTTACAAAAATTAAATGAACAAGGAAAAGCCTATTTTGATAAAATTGAAAAAAAGCAGTTTGTTAATTTTCGAGGTTGGAAAACTTTTCATAGATTATACAAAAATGAAACAGGAAGTTATTATATATTAAACTTTATTATTTTCAATTTGCCAATATTAGGTAGATGCCTATTTGCTATTAGAAGAATAGTGAAAAAATAGCAGATATTCTGACAAAAACATGATAGGAAAGGAGAAAATCGTATAATTTAAGTTTTAATATTATACGAGAAAAACATATGTATATCAAATTAAAAGATAGATTATTTCCTAAAGATAGTAAAATAAGACATTATTTAGTGTTATTGAAACAAACATTTCAAACATTGAAAAATAGTGGAATAAAGGAAACAATAGCGAAAATTAAACAGTATGATAGAAAAGGACAGGAAAATAATACAATTGCATATAAAAAATGGATAGAAGAAAATGAGCCAACAAAAGAGGTGCTAGAAGAACAGAGAAAGACAAACTTTGTAATACAACCTAAAATTAGTATTGTTATACCATTATATAATACTAAAAAAGAATATCTAAAAGAAATTATTCAAAATATGAAAGCACAAACTTATTCTAATTGGGAGCTTTGTTTAGCAGATGGAAGTGAAACTAAAGAACCAGAAATAGAAGAATTGACTAAATTAGATGAAAGAATACAATATCGATATTTAAATCAAAATTTGGGAATTGCTAAAAATACCAATGCAGCAATAGAATTAGCTACAGGGGAATATATAGGTTTATTAGATCATGATGATTTATTAGCAGAGTTTGCAATCTATGAGGTTGTAAAATGTATTAATGAACATCCGGAAGCAAAACTTATATATTCTGATGAAGATAAATTTTCAAGTAGCCTTGAAGATAGATATAGCCCACATTTTAAACCAGATTTTGCAATTGATACCTTAAGATCTTCAAATTATATATGTCATTTTACAGTTATCAAATCAACACTTATGAAAGAAATTGGTGGATTTCATGAAGGATATGATGGCGCACAAGATTATGATTTGTTTTTACGTATTGCAGAACATACAGATAAAGTTGTACATATTCCTAAAATTCTATACCACTGGAGAGTTCACCCAGGTTCTACGGCAGCAGCTGTAACAGGAGATGCAAAACCATATGCCTACGAAGCTGGAAAAAAAGTATTAGAAGACCATTTGAAAAGAATGAATTTACAAGGAACCGTGGAGCATGGTAAATATTTGGGGACATATAAGATTACATATACTGTAAAGGATAAAGATAAGGTTTCTATTCTAATTCCTAATAAAGACCATGTAGAAGATTTAAAATTATGTATAGATACTGTTTTACGTTTAACAACATATCCGAATTATGAAATTGTTGTAATAGAAAATAATAGTCAAAAGAAAGCAACATTTGATTACTATAAAAAAATTGAAAAGCAAGATAAAATAAAAATAATATATTACCCAGGAAAGGAATACAACTATTCAAAAATTATCAATTATGGTGTAAAACAAGTAGATGGTACCTATATCTTACAACTAAATAATGACACAGAATTGTTAACACCTAATTGGCTAGAACAATTTGTAGGATTAGCACAAAGACAAGATGTTGGAATAGTAGGAGCAAAGCTATATTATCCTGATAAGACAATTCAACATGCTGGAATTATCATAGGAATTAATGGAACAGCAGGTCATATTTTAAGAAACTTACCACAAAACAAAAAAGCTTATTTTTTCAGAGAAAGTATAATTCAAAATTTTAGTGCTGTGACAGGTGCTTGCTTATTTTCAAAAAAAGCAATTTATGAAGAAGTGGGTTATATGAATGAAAAATATGAAGTAGCATTAAATGATGTAGATTTTTGTTTAAAGGTATGTGAAAAAGGTTACCAGGTTATATGGACACCATATATAGAGCTAAATCATTTTGAATCTAAATCAAGGGGATATGAAACAACTAAAGAGCAAATAGAAAGGTATCAAAATGAAACAAAATTATTTAAAACAGACTGGAACAACCTATTAGAAAAAGGAGATCCCTTCTTTAATATAAATTTTAGAACAGATATTGAAGACTATCGTATAAAAGAAGAGAAAGTATGTAAAGAGTAATTACTTTTTACCAAAAGAATATATTTTAAAGTTTGGAAAGGAAAGAGGAAAAATGAAAAAAACGAGTTACTTAATTGTCATCATGTTTATACTATCATTAGTAATGTTATTATTTCCGATTGCTTCAAAAGCTGAAAATGAAGCACAAATTTATATTGATTATCCAGTACAGGATGAAATATGCAAGGATAAACTTACCGTACATGGTTGGTTTATGTCTTCAATTGAAAATAAATCCTTGAAGATATTTATCGATACAGAAGAAAATGATATTACAGAAGCTATAGAAAGGTATGACAGACCAGATGTAACAGGAAGTGTTGAAGGATACGGGACACCAGAGCAAAATCCTTTAGCAGGATTTAAGGGAACAGTCGACATCAGTCATTATAAAGATGGAGTACATAATTTAATTATACAAGCTATAAATAATGAAACAGGAGAAGTAATAGGAGAAGCAAAACAAAGATTCATAATAAAAAAATATAACACGCAAATGTATATTGATTATCCGGTACAAAATGAACAAGAAAAAGACGCCGTATATGTGCATGGATGGTTTATGTCAGAGGCAGAAAATAAAGATATACAAGTATATATAGATAATGAGCAAAATAATGTAACAGCAGAAATTGAAAGATATGATAGACCAGATGTAACAGGAAGCATAGAAGGATATGGGTCACCCGAGCAAAATCCACTTGCTGGATATAAAGGAACAGTAGATTTAGGTAATTACAAAGATGGAGAGCACACAGTAATTATAAGAGTAATTAACACAGATACAAATGAAGTGATTGCAGAAGATAGTAGAAATATTTATTTGCAAAAATATAATACACAAGTATATATAGATTATCCAGTGCAAAATGAGCAAGAAAAAGACACTGTATATGTTCATGGCTGGCTTATGTCAGAGGCAGAAAATAAAGATATACAAGTTTATATAGATAATGAACAAAATAATGTAACAGCAAAAATTGAAAGATATGATAGACCAGATGTAACAGGAAGTGTTGAAGGATACGGGACACCAGAGCAAAATCCACTAGCCGGTTATAGAGGAACAATTGATTTAAGTAACTACAAAGACGGTGAGCATACAGTAATTATAAAAGTAATTAATACAGATACAGATGAAGTTATAGCTAAAGATAGTAGAAATATTTATTTGCAAAAATATAATACACAAATCTGCATAGATTATCCAACATATAATCAAAGAATAAAAACATCTTTAAATATTCATGGTTGGCTTATGTCAGAAGCAGAAAATAAAGAAATTAAAGTATATATTGATAATATGCAAAATGATGTAACAGCAAGCATTGAAAGGTATGACAGACCAGATGTAACAGGAAGTATAGAAGGGTATGGGTCGCCAGAGCAAAATCCTTTAGCAGGATTTGACGGAACAGTAGATGTAAGTAATTATAGAGATGGAGAACATACTGTAATTGTTCAAGTAATTAATACAGATTTAAATGAAGTGATTGAAGAACAACAACAAACATTTTATCTTAGAAAATACAATACACAAATTTATACAGATTATCCAGTATCAGGGAAAAACTACAGAAATTCTTTAAATATACATGGCTGGTATATGTCTGAACAAGCTAACAAAGAAATACGTTTTTATTTAAATAATCAAGATATAACAAGTCAAATAAAATTATATGATAGACCAGATGTAACAGGAAGTATAGAGGGATATGGAACACCAGAACAAAATCCACTTGCTGGATTTGATGGAACAATTAATGTATCTGGATATGCTTCAGGGGACTATACATTAAGAATAGAAGTTTATTCAAAAACATTAAATGAAATGATTGATACAATAAGCTTATCTGTTTCTATTAATAAATTTACTTATGAAGAAGGAACTTATGGAATGAGTGGCTTAAAAGTACAAAGAGAGTTAGAGGGAGATTATCTAAAATATTATAGAATAGGTGATGGACCAAATGTCTTATTTGCTGTATTTTCTGTACATGGATTTGAAGATGGATGGCATAAAGATGGACAAGAACTTTCTTATATAGCAGAAGAATTTAAAAATTATCTATTACAAAACCAAATGAACTATCAAGATGTTTTAAATAATTGGACCATATATATATTCCCTTGTGCCAATACAGATGGACAATATTATGGATGGGATAATAATGGGGCAGGAAGAACAACACTATATAGTGCAGCACCAGGAAACCAAGGAATTGACATGAATCGTTGTTGGTCTGTAGGATATACAAGAAGAACAACTACAAGAGAATATAATGGAACAGAACCATTCCAAGCATATGAAGCAAGATATTTAAGAGATTTCTTATTAAGTAAGAAATCAGCATCAGGAAGAACAATTTTAATAGATTTACATGGTTGGCTAAATGAAAGCATAGGAGATAATGGATTAGGAAGTTATTACAGAAGTGAATATGGTATGGGAACACATATTTCAAGCTATGGTGCAGGATATTTAATTAATTGGGCTCGTTCTTTATCAAATACAAGAAGTGCGTTAATAGAATTACCTCCTGTAAGCAATCATAGCCAAGTTGTAAATAATGACTATGCTGGAAAATATATTAGAGCAACTATTAATATGCTAAGAAATAACTAATAGATTTTAATAAAAAGGGACATGAATTCATTTTAGAAAAAATAACATGTCCCTTTTATAGTAAGTATGGAGGAAATATGAAAAAATATATAAAATATTTAATAATTCTTGTTGCAATTGTGTTTGTGTGTATTGCAATATATTTCTTTAATAAAAAAGATGAAACAAAAGAATCACAAATTATAGAATATACACCACAAGAAGGTGTAGAAATTGACAAAAATCAAGTAGCTTATCAAGAAAGTGTAACCGTTGAAGAATTAAAAGAAGATGTAGGAGCAACAGGGGATGATTCTATTTATGATATCACGCAAGAATATGATGGGAGAAAAATCCTAACTATAAAACCAGAGGTACAGTTTAATGTGGTATTAGCAGGAATTGTAGAAAGCAAAAAGCCAGAAGGACGACCAGAAGAATTAAGACAATATGATGAAGAATTTAAAGATAAAACAGGAATCTGGATAGCAGTAGATTCTAGAGAGGCTTTTTTGAATCTATTACGTAATACAGCGCAAAATACATATTCAATTAATAGTGAAGGATATCTAGTATGTGATAGTAAAGGTGGGAATGAAATAGATACAAAAATTCAGGACATTTTAAACAGTGATAATTTATATATAATTTCTATGGCAGGAACATGTTATGTGGCAGATGAGATTTCAGGAAAAATTGTAGAATATCCTTTTGAACAAATGGATCCTTATCAAACATGTGAATTTTATGAAAAAGACAATAAAAAAATATTTGTTGTAACTACAAATGCAAATAATAAGTTGTCAAGTGAAGAAATTGTGAGTGCCATTTTTAATTAATACGTAATATTAATTAGCTTATAATTTTCTTTAAATAGCAAAAATCAAAAGTGAAATTTAGAAAAAATTGTATTTGACAAATATTAGAATTAAAGATACAATATGGTTTGAAAACAGAAAAAATAAGGAGAGAAATATGGAGTTTTTTAAGACACTAATCAAGAATAGAAAATTAATCATGCAATTAGGAAAAAATGATTTTAGAAATCGTTTTGCTAATACAAGCTTAGGAGCAATATGGGGATTTGCACAACCATTTATTTTTATGCTTACTTATGTTATTGTATTTCAATATATATTAAAGACAGGAGCAGCAGGAAACGACCCATATGTAGTTTGGTTTTTACCAGCAATGGCAATGTGGCTAACATTAAACGATACAATTATGAATGCAAGTAATTCAATTAGAGCATATAGCTATTTGGTTAAAAAATTAGTTTTTCCAGTAGACATTATTCCAACAATATCGATTGTATCATGTGCAGTGGTAGGACTATTTTTAGTAATTATATCTGTTGTTGTATGTTGCTGTTTTGGATATTTTCCTAATATTTTAATGCTGATTTATGTATTAATTGCAGCATATGCATTTATACTTGCATTTACAAGATTTACTTCTGCAATTTGTACATTAGTACCAGATTTTTCACAATTATTATCCATTATTATGCAATTAATTTTCTGGTTTACACCAATTATATGGAATTTATCTATGTTGGGCGATGGTATTTTATTAAGTGTAGAAAAATGTTTACCATTTACATATTTAATTACAGCAATGAGACAAGTTTTTATAGATGGAAATATTGTGTTTGAAGTATATGGATTTTACACACTTGTATTTTGGATAATTGTAGCTGTTTTATTTATATGGGGAAACAGCATATTCAAAAGAGCTAAAAAAGATTTTGCAGATGTATTATAATAAAAATGAGGAGATAGAATATATGAATGAAGAAAATGCAATTGAAATAAAGGATTTAGTAAAAGAATATAAGATGTACAATAGAAAACAGGACCGATTAATTGAAATTTTATTTCCAAAGGTAAATCGTCACCAAGCTTTTAGAGCTGTAAATGGATTAAATTTAAATGTAAAAAAAGGAGAAATTCTTGGAATCCTAGGAAAAAATGGTGCTGGAAAATCCACATTATTAAAGATGGTAACAGGAGTAGTTATACCAACAAGTGGAGAGATTCATGTAAAGGGAAAAATTAGTTCTTTACTAGAATTAGGGGCAGCTTTTAATTCAGAGTTAACTGGATATGAAAATATATATCAACATGGACAAGTAATGGGACTTACTAATGAAGAGATTAAAGCAAAAGAACAAGAGATTATTGATTTTGCAGATATTGGGGAACATTTAAGTCAACCTGTAAAAACATATTCATCAGGTATGTTTGCAAGACTTGCCTTTGCTTGTGCTATTAATGTAGAACCAGAAGTTTTAATTGTTGATGAGGTTTTATCTGTTGGTGATATGGCATTCCAAGAAAAGTCTATTACAAAAATGAAGGAAATTAGAAAAAAAGGAACAACCATCCTATTTGTATCCCATTCTTTACATGCTATAAAAAACTTTTGCACTAGAGCCATTTGGATGAGAGATGGACAAATTGTATTAGACGGAGAAACTGGTTTTGTAACAGATGAATACAAAAAATATATGATTGATAACCCAAGAGAAAAACAAATTCAAGAAAAAATTGAAGTAATTGAAAAAGAAAAGAAAAAGAAGAAAAATGATAAAAATAAATCTATCCGTGTGGAAAAAGTAACAGCAGACAAAGAAGTATATGATGTATTTGATGATATATATATTACGATTGAATTAGAAAATTTAAAACAAATTGACAATTATGGTGTAGGGTTACTAATTTCCAATTCAAAAGGAGAAATTGCAACAGCAATTAATTCTGTAAGAATTGACCAATTGATAGGTAAAGATGAGAAAAAAGTAACTTGTAAAATTAATAAAAATAATTTTGCAGAAGATACCTATTATGTAACAATATCTGTATGTGATGAAAAAATTATGTTTAGCTATGACAAAGTAGATTATGCTACTAGCTTCAAAGTTAAAGTACCTAGAAATCATTTTGGTGCTTTACATTCAGAAGGATTGTGTAGTTGTGATTATGAGATAATAAAAGAGGGGTAATTTGTTATGAAAAAAGTATTAATTACGAATTTTGCAATTGTGCAATTTGCTGGTTCGGAAATCAACTGTGTGACAATTGCCAAAAGATTAAAAGAATTAGGCTATGAAATATATGTGGCAGCTATAGAATTTGGTTCACCTATTTATGATATAGTAAAAAATGATTTTGATAGTACAATTCATTTATTAGAAAATGATTTTGATTTTTCGCAAATTGAATTTGATATTGTTTGGGCACATCATTCTTTTTTACTAGATTGGTTGATTTTTGAAAAAGGGTTAAGAGCTAAAAAAATCATAACAAGTTCTTTATCTCCAAAAGAGCCATTTGAATCAGCACCTATATATGCAAATGAGTTATGCTTTTCTCTAGCAAATTCGCAAGAAACTTATGAAAAACTTACAAAAGAGGAAAATGTAAAAAATGTATATTTATTAGAAAATTATTCTTTTCAAAGTTATTTTAAGCGAGATATAAAAGTAGAAAAACTTGAAAAAATTGCAGTTGTTTCAAATCATATCCCAAAAGAAGAAATGGAGGCCATTCAAAAATTATCTAAAAAAGGGTATCAAGTAGATATTTATGGCCTACCAGGAAAACAAGTACTTATCACAGATGAAATTTTAAAAGACTATGATTGTATCATAACAATTGGAAAAACTGTACAATATGCAATGTCACTTAAAATTCCTGTATATATATACGATATTCATGGAGGAAATGGTTATTTAACCATGGAAACTATGGAAATAAATAGGGCACATAATTTTTCTGGAAGAGGATTTGGAAAGAAAGATGCAGATACAATGGTAGACGAAATTATTAAAAATTTTCAAACAACACTAACCCAATTAGAAGATATAAAAGATTATGCAGTTAAGAATTTTTGTTTTGAAACAAAAATTGATGAAGTCTTACAGCGTATAGAAGATTGCGAGGAGGTGAATGTTGAAAAAATCAGACAAGATTATGGACAATATGTAAGGATTTTATTAGTTTCTAAAAGACTGGCAGAGTATTTTGAAAGAAGCAAAGAAGAAACATTAAGAAGGCAAACAATTGAATTCTATCAAATAAAAGAGCAAGAGTTAAATGAAAAACAAAGAGAAATTGACAATCGTGGCTATTTGTTAGGTAAAAAAGATAGGAAAATAGAATCTCTAGAAAAACAAATAAAGCAAAAAGATGAAGCGATTCATGCAATCAAAAATTCTAGAAGTTGGCGATATACTAGATTTTTTAGAAAAAATAAAGATTAATAATAAAAAAATCAAAAATTTATTATTTATAAAAATTATATGAGAATGCAAAATTGGAAGATAAAAAAGAAAGAATAAAAGGAGAATCTGTTATGAAAAAGATATGTTATATAGGATGTATATTTTTAATGATTTTATTATCATTTTTAGTAGTTAATACAGGAGAAGTACAGGCCCAAACAGCAAATTATGAAACATGTTTACATTTAGATTATCCAAGCACAAATTATATTGATGAAGACAAAATAGAAATTAATGGATGGGTTTTATCAACTTACAAAGATAGAACAATTCAAATTTTGTTAGATGGAATAGTGCAAGATGTTGATATTCTAACAAGGGAAAGACCAGACGTATTAGAAGCTGTTCCTGGGTATGGTGGACTTGAAACAAATGCAATGCCAGGATTTAAAGCAACATTAGATATGCGTAATGTAAAAGATGGCAATCATACTTTAACAATTAGAATTTTGACAAATAATGGAGAAACTTTAGCAGAAGAAACAAGAAATTTAGTGTTACAAAAATATCAAAGCAATTTATATTTAGATTATCCAAGTACAAATTATATAGATACAGACGAAATAGAAATTAATGGATGGATTTTATCAACTTGCAAGGATAGAACAATTCAAATTTTATTAGATGGGGAAGTACAAGAAATTGATATTCCAACAAGAGAAAGACCAGACGTATTAGAAGCTGTTCCAGGGTATGGTGGACTTGAAACAAATGCAATGCCAGGGTTTAAAGCTACATTAGATGTGCATAATGTAAAAGACGGAACGCATACTCTAACAATTAGAATAGTAGCAAATAATGGAGAAACATTAGCAGAAGAAACAAGAATTTTAACAATACAAAAATACCAAAGTAATTTATATTTAGATTACCCAAACACCAACTATATAGATACAGATAAAATAGAAATTAATGGATGGATTTTATCAACTTGTAAGGATAGAACAATTCAAATTTTATTAGATGGAGAAGTACAAGAAATTGATATTCCAACAAGGGAAAGACCAGATGTCTTAGAGGCTGTTCCAGGATATGGTGGAATTGAAACAAATGCAGAGCCAGGATTTAAAGCTACATTTGATATACGTAATGTAGAAGATGGCAATCATACTTTAACAATTAGAATTTTGGCAGATAATGGAGAAAACTTAGCAGAAGAAACAAGAAATTTAACAATACAAAAATACCAAAGTAATTTATATTTAGATTACCCAAACACCAACTATATAGATACAGATAAAATAGAAATTAATGGATGGATTTTATCAACTTGTAAGGATAGAACAATTCAAATTTTATTAGATGGAGAAGTACAAGAAATTGATATTCCAACAAGGGAAAGACCAGATGTCTTAGAGGCTGTTCCAGGATATGGTGGAATTGAAACAAATGCAGAGCCAGGATTTAAAGCTACATTTGATATACGTCATGTACCAGATGGAACACATACATTAGCAATTAGAATAGTAGCAGACAATGGAGAAATTTTAGCAGAAGAAACAAGAAATATAGAAATATATAAATATCCTACGTATTTACATATAGATTTACCAAAAAATGACTATGTAGGCTCAACAGAACTAGAAATTAATGGTTGGGTAATGTCAAATTATAAAGATAAAATAATTGAAATAAAAGTAGATGGAATCGAACAAGAAGTTGTGACAAGACAAAGACCAGATGTAATTAGTGCTATAGAAGGATATGGCGGTCTTGAAAGAAATCCAGAACCAGGATTTAAAGTACTAATGGATGTGTCAAATTTTGAAGATGGTATACATACATATTCTATTAGAATTTTAACACAAGAAGGAGATGTATTGGCTGAGGAAACAAAAGAATTTACATTAGTAAAATATCCTACAATGATTTTTATAGATACACCTTCACAAGGTCATATTACAGGAAGGGACACAATTAGTTTATCTGGATGGATAATGTCTACTTATGATGATGTAACATTAAAAATTTATTTAAATAATACATTGTTAGATGAAGAAATAACGAGAAGAGCTAGACCAGATGTTATAAATTCTGTAGAAGGATATGGAGATATAACAACAAATCCAATGCCAGGTTTTGCTATAGAACTATTATTAACAAACTATCCAGAAGGTAATTATACATTCCGTGTTGTAGCTGAGAAAGAAGATGGAACAGAACTTTCATCTACAACTGTTAATTTTTCAATTAATAGAACAATTTTAAGAGGAATTGATGTTTCTGAGCATCAAGGAAATATTGATTGGGAAAAAGTGAAAAATGAAGTGGATTTTGTTATTATTCGTTGTGGATACGGTGTAGATGATGTTACACAAGATGATGAACAATTTTTAAGAAATATAGCAGAATGTAAAAGATTAGGAATTCCTTATGGTGTTTATATTTATTCTTATGCTGTAAATACAGATAAAGCAATATCAGAAGCACAACATGTAAGAAGATTATTAACACAAGCTGGAGATTATACAACACCACAATATGGAATTTGGTTTGACATGGAGGGAGATAGTTATAAAGATCCATATAATGTTTCAAATGAAACCTATAGAGCAATTGCACATACATTTGTTAGTGAAATGAATAAATATGGATATGATAACATTGGTATTTATGCAAATTTAAATTGGTGGACAACAATTTTAAATGATACAAGTTTAGACCAATATCCAAAATGGGTAGCACAATATAATTCACAATGTGATTATGAAAAAGACTATATTATGTGGCAATATTCTAGTAAAGGAGCTGTTAATGGCATATCAGGATATGTAGATATGAATTACTATTATTGCTACAGATAAATAATTAAAATGAATATGATTTTTAATAAAACTAACCTATAACAAAATAAAAAATAGAGAAGAAATTTTAATCTTCTCTATTTTTTATTTTTGTTTTTATAATACGGAAAAACGTTCTAGTTTTTCTAAGCAAAATTTTAGGTATTGAGATAATTTTTTTAACTATTGAAATTATATGTACAAAAATTTTCTTTATAAAATTTTGAATTGTTGTTTTTATAAAAGTACATCTATTTCTAAATGCATCAAATAATTTATAGTAAGCAAGCCAGCGAATAATTTTTGCTGTGTCAGCTTTTTTTAATAACTTTAATAAGTGTTTTCTTTTTAAGTTTTTAACATATTCAATTACATAACAATTTTCATAAAAATCATTACCAAAATCATTTATTTTTTTGCAAAATATAGGAATTAAATGTTTTTGTTCTTCTTTAGATAAATTACTGATAGGATATATTAATAAAGCAAGGATTTGGTGGGTGTATAAAGAACCTCTTATTTGCAATTGTAATTCTTCTGGTAAGTTTTTAGCTTCTTGAAAACAGATTTTAGCAGTATCAAATATAACAAAACGTTTTTCATTAAAGCCACTATTTTGAATAGAGCCAGAACGTTGATAATATTTATAAAAAGGTTTGTCGATTTTATAGATTTTTTTAGCCTTAGCAAATAAGATCGGTGCGACTGCAACATCTTCGTTATTTAATCCAACAGGAAATTGGATATTTGTATATAATTCTTTTTTTATTAGTTTATTCCAAGAAGCAGCCATAAGTGGTGTATCAATTAAACGAAAATAATCAGTTTTTCGGCTAACATTTGTACAATGACTATAAATTTTATGACCATCTTCAAAAACTTGCTCAACATCACAGTAAACAATATCAGCGTCTTTTTCTAAGGCTAAATCTAGCATTTCTTTATGCATATTTGGATCAATATAGTCATCTGAATCTACAAAAGTAATATATTTGCCCTTAGCTTTTGAAAGTCCATAGTTTTTAGCATCAGAAAGTCCGCCATTTGGCTTTTTGCAATATATAAGGCTATCTGTATAACGTTTTTGGAATTTTTTAATAATATATTCAGCATTATCTGGTGAACCATCATTTACAATAAT
This sequence comes from uncultured Clostridia bacterium, assembly GCA_944386675.1. Lineage (GTDB taxonomy): Bacteria > Bacillota > Clostridia > TANB77 > CAG-508 > CAG-269. The sequence continues at coordinate 44,404 of CALXBY010000001.1, forward strand.
AACCTCGGTATGCTCTGGAAGCTTTTTAAATATAGAGGTTAAACATTTTTGAATATATTTTTCAGTATTATATACAGGAATAATAATGGAAAGCAGTTTATCTGAGTTTTTAGGATTCAAGTCCGAAACGCCTCCTTTCATTTTCTCGCCTAGTATATACTTTTTCTTTAACATCTTCAGAAAGTTCTATACGGTTCATAATATCATCTTGCATTCGACAAATTTCTTCAAATTCTTTTGCACCAGATGTTGTTAAGGTTACAGATTTTTCTTGCATACGATGATAATTTAAAGAATCTTTAAAATAAGCAATATTACCATATTCTAAGATTTTACTGTAAAAATACCAATCACCAGCTAAACGAAAAGTTTGAGCAGTTTTTAAAAATTCCGCATAAGGAATGGTGTTTAATTTACGAAAAACAACACTAGAAACATTAGCAATTGTATTATTTATACACATAGTGCTAGAAAGTTCATCATTACCTGAACATTTGTAATCATTATCCCATTTACCACATTTAAAAATATCAATCCAAACGCGTAAATCATGCATCAAAATAACGTTTTTTTCATTCATAGTTAATGATTCACAATAAGAAATGACTGTTTTTGGATCTTCAAATCCTTTCATAACAGTTTCTAGAAAGTAAGGTGAACAGCTATCGTCAGCCTCACAAATCCATAAATAATCTCCAGAAGAATATTTGAAAGCATTTTGCCAACCACAAAAAACATTTCCAGAATTGACATCATTTTTTATAAAAGTGACTTTTAAATCTGGATATTTTTTTTCAACTTTTTTTAATTTCTTTTCAATTACTTCAACACTATTATCTGTTGATTTATCATCAATGATAACCAATTCGTAAAGAGGATAGGTTTGTTGTAAAATAGAATCTATTCTTTCAATAATATAATTTGCATAATTATAGTTTGGTATAACAGCTGATACTTTTTTTGGTGTATCTAGTACTAATTTTTTTGGTACATTTTTATAAATATTTGTTTTTTCTTTAAATAAATTTTTAAAATCTAACATAATTTGCTCCTTTTTACTAAAATCAAAGAAATTATAACATAGCAAAATAGAGTAGTCAAACAAAATAATAACTTTCAAGTACTTTTTATTCTGATTTTTTGTCCAGATTATTTACCACCCAAGCATTTAGTTTGAACTATAACAATTTTTTAAGGGATAAGATTGCTTTTTGTTTTTTGGTTTGATATACTATCACATGTAAATAAGAGAAATAAAAGTAAAAATAGTTATAATAAAGGAATGATAATAACATGAAAAAAGAAAATTTAACAATTATAATACCTTGCTATAATGTTGAAAAATACGTAGAAAAAAGTTTGAAAAGCATTTTAGAACAAACTTATGAGCCTATAAAAATTATTGTTATAGACGATTGTTCTACAGATGAAACTTTTTCTAAAATAAAAGAAGTACAAAATAAATATCCTGATAAAATGCAAGTTTATCAAAATGAAGAAAACAAAGGACTAGCGTTTACGAGAAACAGAGGAATAGAATTAGCAAATAGTGAATTTATAGGATTTATTGATTCAGATGATTATATAGATAAAGAATATTATGAAAAACTGATGGGTGTTTTACTAAAAAACCAGGCAGATATTGCAATTGCAGATATGCAATTAATTGATGAAAATGGGAATTTATTAGGCGCTATTCAAAGTGGAATTAATTTAGAAGAAGCAGATTTGAAAAAAGCAGCAATTGATAATGGATTGGCAGCATCAGCTTGTAATAAGGTATTTAGAAAAAGTTTGTTAGAAAAATATTTATTTTTAGAAGGGAAAATTAATGAAGATATATGCTCTGTTATCCCAGCTGTACTACACGCAAAGAAACTTGCATATACACAAGAGGTTGCATATTATTATGTACAAAGAGATACCTCTATTCAAAACTCTACATTTTCCGAAAAAAGATTTGACATCTTTGATTCAGTAGAGTTAACATTTGATAGAATTAAAGATTTAGAAAATTTTAAAGATTATCAATCTATTATTCTATATCATCAAATTTTAATGTTATATGTTTTTGTTATTGCGTCTTTAAATAGTTTTAAAGACAGACAAAAGTATTTAAAATTATTTATAAAAAAAGAACAAAAAATAAGAATAGAAAAACAAGAGTGCGTAAAACGTTATTTAAATACAAAAGGAAAAGGCGGAAAAATTTACTGGAGCCTAGTTATTAGTTTATTAAGATTTAAATCAGCTAGCTTAATTAATTTAATAATTACAATGGGTACAAAAATTGTAAGATTAAAGAAAAAGATGATTGATAAAAACGGAAAAAAAGTAGTTCAAGAAAATCTAGAAATTAAAGATTTAATAGAGGCAGCCAAGAAGCAGCAAAGAAAAAAAGAAGCAAAGATTCGTATATCAGCAGTTGTTCCAAACTATAACTATGAAAAATTTTTACTAGAAAGAATTTATAGCATTTTAAATCAAACAGAAAAGATATATGAGATAATTATTTTAGATGATTGTTCAAAAGATAATAGTCAAAAATTAATAGATGAAATTGTAGAAAATATAAAAAATTATATACCTATCAAAAAAGTATATAATAAAGAAAATACAGGAATTGCTTTTAAGCAATGGCAAAAAGGATTTAATCTAGCAAAAGGAGACTATGTATGGATAGCAGAAGCAGATGATTATTGTGATAAACATTTAATGCATGCATTAGTAAAAAAAATAAGAAAAGATAAAAATATTATTATTAGTTATGCAGATACTTCTTTTATTGATAAAGATGGAAAGATATTTTTAAAATCAATAGAACCAGAAATTGATATAAGAAAGACTGGACATTGGAAACTTTCTTATATCAATAAAGGTGTAGATGAATTAAATAATTATACATTTTTAAATTGTACAATTGCGAATGTATCATCCATATTAATTAAAAAAGGAAATTATGATGAATTTTTTAAAAAAGCTATAGAATATAGACAATCTGGAGATTGGGTGTTATATGCACATCTAATGACTCTAGGTGATGTAGCATATGTTAATAAACCATTAAACAATTATCGTGTTCATGGGAATAATATTACAAGTACTATGAAAAAACAAAAACATTTAGAAGAAATCAAACGTATTCACAAAGGAATGGAAGAATTAACAAGCATTACTTCATGGCATAAAAAAGAATTTCAAAAGCGATATGACTTTTTAATAAAAGCATGGAATTTGAAAAGTGATTCTTAAAAATAGATTAATGTTTTTTAATAAGTTTAGGAGGAGTTTATGAAAGATATTTGGAAAGCTTATAAAGATACAATTTTAGTAGCAGGAATTGCTTTGTTATTTTTAATTTTTTTAATTATACAACATCAATTTTTATATATGCACCATGATGATTATGGATATGCATCATTAAGTTATGCATATCTTGTAGATGGGGTTAGTGGAACAAATTATTCTTTAGGACAAATTTTTGAATTTTTAATTGGGCATTATCAAATATGGGGAGGAAGAATATTATATTATTTCTTTGAAATCGTATTATTAGGATATACAGGGCTTGCAGGTTATAGAATTGTACAAGCACTTGCTATATTTGGTATCTTTTTTGCAATATACAAAATAATCTGTAAAATATTAGAAAATAAAATAGAAAGATGGAAATTAACCTTAACTTGTATGCTATTATATGGTGTTATAGAAATTATGACATTTCGAACGGGAATTTTTTGGATTAGTGCAGCAGTATCTTATGTTATTCCAATTCTATTTTTACTTATATACATATATATGTATATGTTTAAAATAGGAAAACAGCAAACAAATTCAAAATCAAAAAATATTTTATATATGTGTATTATGGGCGTAGGTATATTTTTAGCAACATTTTCACAAGAACAAGTAGGTGTTGCAAGTTTAATGTTTGTCTTAATATATACAGTTTATAACGCTATTAAAAATAAAAAGATAAGTAAATTAGACATAATTATGAGCATTATTGCAGTCATTGGTTTTGCCATTTTAATGTTAGCACCAGGAAATCAACTAAGAAAAGAACATCCAACAAGTATTGATTTTTATCAAAAACCATTAATAGAAAGAACTTTCCAAGGATTAAAATCAACAATTGAAGGCAATTTTGGAGCAGATAATAAAATATTTGGACTTTTCTTCTTTACAACAGTTTTAATAGCAAGTGTGCAAAATATTAGAAAAAAATATGGAAACAAATGGATAAATTCAATAAGTATATTATCAACAGCAGGAATAACATTTTTTATGTTTATAAAAACAGAAGGATACTTTACATATATATATAATTTAGTAAGTCAACATAAGTACATATTAGGTGCTACTATTTTGTTTACAGTATTACAGCTTGGGTTAATTGCATATACGATTACAATTTATCTATGGAATAAGAAATCAGAAGGAATAATAAATCTCTTCTATTGTGCAATCATCTCTCAAGGAGTTATGATTGTAGCACCATATTTTGCTTCTCGCTCAAGTATTGTATTTGAAATATTATATTGTATAATAGGTTTGAAAATTATAGGAGATTTATATAAAGAAAAAGACGCAAAACAAATTATAACATGTATGATAATACCATTTTTATTAATTTGTTTATTAAATATGTTAATGATTACAAAAGGCTATTATGAAAATAGTTATGTGAATGCACAAAACGATCAAAAATTGAGAGCGGTTTCTGAACAAATAGCAAATGGAGAAGAGATAACGCAAATAACCTTAAAACAATTACCTAATATTTTATATAGTGGAGAACAACCATATACAGAAGGAAATGATTACATAAAATATTATATGAGACAGTATTATAATTTACCAGAAGATTTTGTAATTAATTATGAGAAATAAGATATCAATCTTTTGTGTGATAGAGAGGATGAATATTTAAAATGCAAAAAGAAAATACAAAGGCACAGGAAATTATTAAAGTAGAGAATAAAAACAAGATAACAAATATATTAATACAAATTTGCTATGTGATTGGAATATTAATAACGATAGGGATAGGAATAGCATCTTTTGTATTAACGTATTATTTTACAAATCAATATTCTGAATATTCAGAACATATGGATTTTCGTATAGACAATCTTCTTTTAAACATAATTGGGGTAATCTTATTTTTGGGAGTTATCTATATTGTCAAAAAAATATTAAAAAAGATTAATAATAAATTATTGTTAATTGCAACAACTATTTTTATTATGTTACTCTCAACTATATTTGTAGTATCAGCAAAAATTATACCAAAAGCTGACCAAGATTATATGATATATGGTGCAACAGAATTTATGAAAGGAACATATGACTGGTTAGATTCAGGAAATTATCTTCATAGATTTCCATATCAATTGGGATTTGTGTATTTAGTAGAGGCTATATTTACAATTTTACATACTCAAAATCCAATTGTTATACAACTAGTTAATGTCCTTTGTATAGGAAATATTATTATATTATTGTATGGTTTTACTAATAAAATATTTAGAAACCAAGAGGTTAATAAGATTTTTTGTATATTGATGATAGGTTTTTTACCAATTGTGTTTTTTTCAACATTTGTATATGGGAATATTATTGGGTTATTATTTTCTCTATTTGCTATATATACAATACTGGTATACAGAGAAAAAAGGAAAGCAAGGTATCTAATTTTATCCAGCCTTAGTATAGGAATAGCGGTATTATTAAAGAAAAACTATGAAATATTTTTCGTAGGAATGATAATTTTGTTGATATTAGATTTTATTGAAAAAAGAGATAAAAAGATATGGTTATGTATCATTTTATCAGCGATTTTTATAGTTTTATTTAGTAAAATAGTATATTTTTATACAGAAAAAAGAACGGGAAGAGAAATTGTTGATGGTGTACCAATGATTTCATACATACAAATGGGACTAAAAGAAAGCACAGAAACTAAAATGGCAGGATGGTATGATGGAAGTGTTGTCGATATATATTTAAATTCTGGAGAAGATACTAAAAAAGCTTCAGAAACTAGTATGAATATTTTAAATGGAATTTTAAATGATTTTTATAATCATCCATCCAAATTATTTAAACTTTTAGGAGAAAAAATTTGCACTACATGGCTAGAACCTACCTTTCAAACAATTTGGATAAATGAACCAGCTGAATATTTCGAACAAGCACCAGAAAGTATGAAAAATAACAAATTATTAATTAGTTTCTTTGATGGAAAATTATCAACAGCTTATATTGAGTATAATAATATTTACGAAATTGTGATTTTTTTAGCAGCAGGTATATGTTTAGTTAAAGGATTCAAAAAACCAAGCATAGAGAGATTAAGTTTAATTTTAATGGTAATAGGTGGTTTCTTTTTTCATTTGATTTGGGAAACAAAATGTTATTATGTTTTAACATTTTATATATTATTGTTACCATATGCAGCAAATGGAATATATATAGTATTTGAAAAAGTAAATAATCTTTTACATACAATAAAAAATAAAAAATTAAAACTTGAAAGGAATGAATCTAATGCTAGAAGAACAAGAGAAAAAGAAGAAAACTGCTAAGAAAAAAATAGATAAACTATTTATGCAATTTTGCTATATATTAGGAATTATGATTACAATAGGAATTGGAATTGCAGCTTTTATTTTTACATATTACTATACAGATCAATATTTTGGAAATAAAGAAGTAGTTAATTTACGTGTTGATAATATATTACTAAATATTATAGGTGTGATTATATTTTTAGCAGTTATTGGCGTAATAAAAAAAATTATAGAAAAAATTCCAAACAAAATAGTAATAATAGTAACAACTATATTGATTATGCTTATTTCTACGGGAATCGTATTTTTTATTAAATTTACGCCTAGAGCGGATCAAGAATATGTGGTATATGCAGCAACAGAGTTCATGAAAGGGACATATGATTGGTTAGATTTAGGAAATTACCTACATAGATTCCCATATCAATTAGGCTTTGTATATTTAATAGAAATTATTTTCAGACTATTTAATAGCCAAAGCCCTTTACTTTTGCAATGTATGAATGTAATTTGCATAGGAGTAATTGTTATCCTATTATATAATTTTACAAATAAAATGTTTAAAGACAAAAATACAAATAAAGTTTTTTGCATTTTGATGCTAGGCTTTTTACCATTAATGTTCTTTTCAACCTTTGTATATGGAAATATTATAGGATTAATGTTTTCATTGATGGCTATGCTATTTATATTAATCTATAGAGAAAATAGAAAAATAAGATATTTAATTTTTTCAGGTGTTAGTATCGGAATTGCAATTGTGCTAAAAAGCAATTATCAAATTTTCCTAATAGGAATGATTATGCTACTTTTGTTAGATTTTCTACAAAATAAAGATAAAAGAATCTTTGTAGGAATCATTTTATCTGTAATATGTGTGGTTGTTTTTCCAAAATTAGTTTATTTATATACCGAAAAGCGTACTGGTAAAGAAGTTACAGAGGGTGTGCCAATGATTTCATACATTCAGATGGGACTAAAAGATGGAGATGGACAAGGAAAGATGGCAGGATGGTATGATGGAAGTGTTGTTGAAATTTATGAGGAAAATCAAGGTGATAGTAAAAAAGCAGCACAAATTAGTATGGATATATTGAAAGATATATTAAAAGATTTTGCAAATCATCCAACCAAAATGATAAAAGTGTTAGCAGAAAAAATAGGGACTAGCTGGTTAGAACCAAATTACCAAACAATATGGACTAATAAGCCACCACAAAATTCTAATGAAATGCCTGATGAAATTAAAAATAACAAAATACTGTTTAGCTTTTTTGTAGGAACACTATCTAAAGTGTATACAGGATACAACAATATATATCAAATTATTATATTTTTTAGTGCAGGATTATGCTTAATTGTAAACTTTAAAAAAATTACAGTGGAAAAAGTAAGTTTGATTATTATGGTAATTGGAGGATTTTTATTACATCTTATATGGGAAACAAAAGCATATTATGTATTACCATATTATTTATTGCTAGTACCATATGCGGCAAATGGCTTACAAATAGGATTTGAAAAAATAAAAAAACAATGTTATAATTTGTCAAAAAGAAAGAAATTACAAGGAGGATATGAAGAAAAAAATGGAAACAATAAAAATACTATGGAACAAATATAAAGAAATCATCAACTATCTTATATTTGGTGTGTTAACTACAATTGTTAATTATGTATCTTATATTATTTTAACAAAAGTTTGTAATATAGATTATTTAGTAAGCACCGTAATTGCACAAGTTATATCAATTATTTTTGCTTATATTACCAATAAAATATTTGTATTTCAATCAAAAAATTTAAGCAAAAAAGAATTTTTTAGAGAAATGTTTTCTTTCTTTGGATTTAGAATTCTATCTCTATTTTTAGACATGGGATTTATGTATTTATTTGTAGATATGCTACACTTAAATGACATTATTATGAAATTAGTTTCAAATGTGCTTATTGTTATTGCAAATTACATATTTAGCAAATTGTTCATTTTTAGAAAAAAAGAAGCTAAAAAGGAATAAAATTTGAAACAATAAAAAGAAAATAGGTTAGTAGAAAGGAATAAATAAAATGGAGAAAATATCTGTAATTATATCTTGTTACAATGAAGAAGAAAGTGTACCTTTATTTTATGAGGAAATGGAAAGAGTAAGAAAAGAAGACTTTGAAGGTATTGATTTTGAATATATTTTTGTAAATGATGGTTCAAAAGATAAAACATTAGAAGAAATAAAAGAATTAAGAAAAAAAGATACCAAAGTAAGATATATATCTTTTTCAAGAAATTTTGGAAAAGAAGCTGCTATGCTTGCAGGTTTAGAACATGCAGAAGGAGATTATATTACCTTAATGGATGCAGACCTACAAGATCCTCCAGCTTTATTAAGACAAATGTATGATATAATAAAAAATGAAGGATATGATTGCGTAGGAACTAGAAGAGTTACAAGAAAGGGAGAACCACCAATTAGAAGTTTTTTTGCAAGAATTTTCTATAAATTAATTAATAAAATGTCAAATGTAGAAATGGTAGATGGTGCAAGAGATTATCGATTAATGACGAAACAAATGGTAGATGCAATTGTTTCTATGAAGGAATATAATCGCTATTCAAAAGGTATTTTTAGTTTTGTAGGTTTTAAAACCAAATGGCTAGAATATGAGAATATCGAAAGAGTTGCAGGAGAAACCAAATGGTCATTTTGGAAATTGTTTAAATATGCTATAGAAGGTATTACTGCTTTTTCAACAACTCCATTAATTATATCTTCTGTAATAGGATTATTATTTTGTTTAGTAGCATTTATATTAATATTGTTTATCATTATAAGAACACTTGCATATGGAGATCCAACTTCTGGATGGCCATCAATGATATGTGTGATATTCTTTGTTAGTGGTATACAATTATTCTCATTAGGCATTATTGGACAATATTTATCAAAAACCTATTTAGAAGTAAAAAATAGACCTATTTATATTGTAAAAGAAACAGAAAAAGATGAAAAATAATTGAGCATGTTGATTTCTATAGAAAGTACAAGAAAAGTCTTGTACTTTTTTGTTTTAAATGATATGATATATACGATTTTTATTAGGAAATTAGGAGGAAAATAATCATGAAAATATTAATAACAGGAGCAAACGGAATGCTTGCAAGTTCCGTTAAAAAAAGATTAGCAGATGGAAAAAATGAACTAATTTGCACAGATGTATCAGACTTAGATATAACCGATTTAGAAGCCGTAAAAAATAAAGTGGCAGAAATAAAACCAGAATACATTATAAATTGTGCAGCTTATACAGCTGTAGATAAAGCAGAAGATAATTATGACATAGCTGATAAAATTAATGGAGACGGACCAAAAAATTTAGCAATAGCAGCTAAAAATGAAGGAGCAACATTAATCCATATTAGTACAGATTATGTATTTAATGGTGAATTAGATGTATCAAAAGCCTACTGTGAAGAAGATGAGGTAGGACCTGTAACAGTTTATGGAAAAACAAAATTACATGGTGAACAAGGTGTACAAGAAAATACAGACAAATATTATATTTTTAGAACAGCATGGTTATATGGAGATGGAAATAATTTTGTTAGAACAATGCTAAAATTAGGAAAAACAAAAGAAGAGTTAAATGTTGTATCAGACCAACATGGAAGCCCAACATATGCGGAAGATTTAGCAAATATTATTGCAGAAGCTATCGAAAAGAAAATACCATATGGTATTTATCATACGACAAATCAAGAATTTACAACATGGTATGATTTTACAAAGAAAATATTTGAATTAGCAAACATTTCTTGCAAAGTAAATCCAGTAACAACAGAAAAATATATTGAATTAATGAATATAAAACAAGCAAAAAGACCAAAAAATTCTCAATTATCAAAGGAGAAAATCTTATCACAAGGAATTTCTATTCCTAATTGGGAAGATGGATTAAAAAGATATTTAGAAGTAGAATTAAGTGAAGAAGAGTTAAGATAACATATCGATTAAAGGAGGAATAAAAAATGAAAAATAGAAAAGGAATTATTTTAGCTGGAGGAAGTGGAACGAGATTATATCCATTAACCCTTGCCATATCAAAACAAATTATGCCAGTATATGATAAACCAATGATATATTATCCACTTTCTGTTTTAATGTTAGCAAATATTAAAGAAATATTAATTATATCTACCCCAAGAGATATAGAAATTTTTAAAGAATTACTAGGAGACGGTTCTCAATGGGGAATGCATTTTGAATATGCCATTCAAGAAAAACCAAGAGGACTTGCAGATGCATTTATAGTAGGAAAAGAATTTATAGGACAAGATGATGTGGCAATGATATTAGGAGACAATATTTTCTTTGGACAAAGTCTTACAAGCAAATTAGAGAAAGTATCAGCAGCACATGATGTAGCTACTATATTTGGATATCCAGTAAATGACCCTAGAGCTTATGGAGTTGTTGAAATGGATGAAGAAGGAAATGCTATATCTATAGAAGAAAAACCATCTGAACCAAAGTCAAATTTATGTGTCCCAGGACTATATTTTTATCCTAATGATGTGGTAGAAATTGCTCAAAATATAAAACCATCAGCAAGAGGAGAAATAGAAATTACTTCTGTAAATGAAGAATATATGAAGAGAAAACAATTAAAAGTTGAAAAATTAGGAAGAGGTTTAGCTTGGTTTGATACAGGTACACATGCAGACCTATTAGAAGCAGCGGATTTCGTAAGAACAATAGAAAATAGACAAGGAATGCAAGTTTCATGTCCAGAAGAAATTGCATATAGGAAAAAATGGATAGATAAAGAAAAACTTTTAGAAATTTTAAAACCATATTTAAAAACAAATTATGGAAAATATTTAAAAAATCTAGCAGAAGGAAAGATATATTAAACATAATGTATCTAAACAATTAAATATTAACAAGTTTACAATTTTGGAGTTATTAAAATTTATTAGATTTGTTCGGAAAGGAATATGAGTAAGATGGGAAAATTTAAAAAAATTGAGACATCTATAAAAGATGTATATATTATTGAACCAACAGTATTTGGTGATAACAGAGGATATTTTATGGAAACATATAGTGACGCAGAATTTGCAGAAATTGGATTACATTATCACTTTGTACAAGACAATCAATCAAAATCTAGAAAAGGTGTTTTAAGAGGTTTACACTTCCAAAAAGAAAATACACAAGCAAAATTAGTTAGATGTATCAAAGGAGAAGTATTTGATGTAGCAGTAGATTTAAGACCTGGAAGTGAAACCTATGGTAAATGGGAAGGTGTTATTCTTTCTGAAGAAAATAAAAAAATGTTTATGATACCAAGAGGATTTGCACATGGATTTTTAGTATTATCAGATGAGGCAGAATTTACCTATAAATGTGATGATATATATAACCATGAAGCAGAAGGTGGCTTAGCTTGGAATGATAAAGATGTGAATATCAATTGGCCTTTAGGAGATATGAAGCAAGAAGATTTATTAACATCAGAAAAAGATGCAAAATGGCCTTCTTTAAAGGAATTAAGTAAAACAGATTTATTCAAAAACTTAAAGTAAAATAGATGAAATGGCAATGAAATATATTGATAAAAAAATAAAGTAAGGGAGAGAAAAAAATGAGTAACAATATATTAGTAACAGGAGCAGCTGGATTTATAGGAGCAAACTTTGCAGAATATTTTGTAAATAAACATCCAGATTATCATGTAGTTGTATTAGACAAACTAACTTATGCAGGAAATATGGATAACTTAAAAAAAGTAATGGATAAAATTACTTTTGAAAAAGGAGACATTTGTGATTTTGAATTTGTAACAGATTTATTCAAAAAATATGATATTAATGGTGTCATCCATTTTGCAGCAGAATCACATGTAGATAATAGTATTAAAACACCATTTATTTTTACACAAACTAATGTATTAGGAACACATACACTTTTAGAAGTAGCAAAACAGGTATGGGGAGAAGGAAGTACAAATAAGTTTGTTCATATATCAACAGATGAAGTATATGGAACATTAGGAGAAGAAGGATATTTTACAGAAAAATCACCAATACAACCAAATAGTCCATATTCAGCATCAAAAGCAAGTTCAGATTTAATTGCTTTAGCATATCATGAAACTTATAAAATGAATGTAACTGTAACAAACTGTTCTAATAATTATGGACCATATCAGCATAATGAAAAATTAATTCCACATATGATTAAATTGGCTTTAAAAGATGAAAAATTACCTGTATATGGAACAGGAAAAAATATCAGAGATTGGTTATATGTAGAAGATCATTGTGAAGCAATTGACTTAGTATTCCATAATGGAAAAGCAGGAGAAAGATACAACATTGGTGGACATAATGAAAAAAGAAATATTGAAATTGTTAAATTAATCTTAAAAAGATTAGATAAACCAGAATCATTAATTGAATTTGTTGAAGATAGAAAAGGTCATGACTATAGATATGCAATAGATCCTACTAAAATAAAAAATGAATTAGGTTGGTACCCAAAAACAAAATTTGAAGATGGAATTGTAAAAACTATTGATTGGTATTTAGAAAATCCAGAATGGTTAAAATAATTCAATATATTTTATATGAGGAAAGGAAAAAATATAAAATGAAAACAAAAGAGGGCTTAAAAAAGACCGGCTCATATGTAATATTATTTTTTATCATGATACTGGTTTTTTGTATAGCAATGATTATAGCATATGCATTACCAAATGATAAGATTCAATTTCATATTAAAGAATCTAGAGATGTTTTATCAAAAAATATAGAAGAACCTTTCTTTATGAATTATGTAAAAAGTGGTAAATTGGATACATTTACAGATTTATTAATCTTAAATACGGCTATGAATAAAGGAATGTCAGAAGATGAAAGTATTTTTGTTAAGGCTTTTGAAAACTCAAGATATTCTGAAGATTATGTTAGCCAATATGATTTATTAAATAAATCAATAGAAAATGAAGATTTATATAATAATGCAGAATATGCAAGATATTGGCATGGTATCCAAACAATTGTAAGACCATTATTAATGTTTTTTAATTATGAAGAAATTCGTTACTTATTTATGATAGTTATGTTTATGTTATTAATAGGAGCTACCATTCTGATATATAAAAATTTAAGTATTATGCATGCATTATGTTTTATATTTTCAATGTTAGCAATCAATTTCTTTATAATACCAATGTCTCTACAATTTACAAGTGTTTTTGCAATTATGCTTATAGCTGTTATAATAATTAATATTTTATATAAAGTAAAAAAGGAAAAATATTTACCATATATGTTTTTTATTATGGGAGGTGTTACAAACTTTTTTGACTTGTTGACAGTACCATTAATTACACTAGGAATTCCTTTAATAGTTGTTATTTTGTTAAGAAATAAAAATAACTGTGACATAAAGAAGACAATTATTGAATTAATAAAATTATCTATGTTTTGGGCAATTTCCTATATTTTAGCATTTTTTGCAAAATGGGTAATTGCATCTTGCATATTACAAAAAGACATAATTACAAATGCTTTGGAACAAATATTATTCAGGACAAATGGTTCAGATAAATATCCTGCAACAAGATTAGGAGCAATAAGTATAAATATAGAATATTTGAATAATGCAGTATTGTTATTGTTCGGAATATTAATTGTATTTATATGGATAATAGCACTTGTTAAGAGAAGAAAAAAAATAAAAGATATGAAAAAAGCAATTCCATTAATAATATTGGCAATATATCCATATATATGGTATGCAGTTATTGCTGGACATTCAACTGTTCATGCATTTTTTACATATAGAGCGCAGGCTATTATGATATTTGGGATTTTATGTGCTATGTTAGAAACGATTCAATTGCAGCAACCTACGAAATTATTAAAGAAGGAGATTAAATATGGAAAAAATAGCAGTCTTAATTCCATGCTATAATGAAGAAATAACAATAGAAAAGGTAGTAAAAGATTTTAAAAAAGAACTACCAGATGCAGATATTTATGTTTATGATAACAATTCTAAAGATAAAACAGCTAAGATTGCTAAAAAAGCGGGAGCAATTGTAAGAAAAGAAAATAGACAGGGAAAAGGAAACGTTGTTAGAACAATGTTTAGAGATATTGATGCAGATATTTATGTTATGGTAGATGGAGATAATACATATCCAGCTGAGTTTGTACATAAATTAATTGAACCAATTAGGAACAATGAAGTAGATATGACAACTGGAGATAGATTATCAAATGGGACTTACCAGCAAGAAGTAAAGAAAAATTTTCATGAATTTGGAAATAGTTTGGTAAGAAATTCTATTAATTTATTATTTAATTGTAAACTAGTAGATATAATGACAGGATATAGAGCTTTTAATAAAATGTTTGTAAAAAATATGCCAGTGATGAGTCCAAAATTTGAATTAGAAACAGAAATGACATTATTTGCTTTAGATAAAAAATATAGAATTAAAGAAATTCCAATTGTATTTAGAGAAAGACCTGATGGTAGTGAGTCTAAAATTAATACAGTTTCAGATGGAATAAAAGTTATAAAGACTATTATTAAAATGTTTAGAGACCATAAGCCATTAAGATTTTTTTCAATTATAGCTTTCATTCTTTTGATAATAGGCCTAGTTGTAGGAATACCTGTTATTGTTGAATTCTATAAAACAGGTTATATTACCAAAATGCCATCTGCAATTTTAGCTACAGGAATTGTAACATTAGCTGTTATTGCTCTGCAATGTGGACTTATTTTACATACTATTGTAAAACAACATAGGGAAAATTATGAGTTGAATTTATTACGATATAAACAACTTGAAGAGTTAAAAAATAAGAATTAAAAGATGTTTGACATCTTTTTTTCTTTATGTTAGACTAAGTTAGAAGAAAAAAACTAGGAGAATGTTAATTTTACTATACGATAAAAAGAGGGGAAAAAATATTGAATACAAAGGAAAAACTAATAAGAAGTAAAAAACGAAATGTTAGATTATTCCCATTATATAAAATGGTATCATGGGATTTATTATTCTATTATCCAATTATATTTTTATTTTTAACACAAGTAAAAGGTTTTTCTGCAGCACAAGTATTATTTTCTGATGCTTTTTATACATTATCAAATACATTATGGCAAATACCGGTAACAAGGTTGGTTGATAGAGTAGGCAAGAAAAATTCATTAATTGTTGGAAATATATTATATACATTAAGTATATTTTCAATGATTTTCATGCAAGAATATTATGAGTTACTAATTATTCAGTTTATATATGCTTTAGGATATTCTATAAAAGGAATTTGTGAAGCAAATATTTTATATGATTCATTACCAGGAAGCAATAAAAGAGGAAAAGTATTTTCTACTATAGACGGAAAATCCTCTTCTTATTTCTATATCTTTGAAGCAATTGCTTCTACAATTGCAGGTTTTACGTTTGTAATAAATGGATATATTCCAATGGTATTATGCTTTATTTGTTGCACAACCGCAACGATTTTATCATTCAAATTCAGACATACAACAATTGTTCAAAATAAAGTAAAACCAATAAAATTTACAGAGTATATGGGACAATTAAAAACATCTTTTGGCTATTTTCTAAAATCTAAAAGAATTCGTTCTTTAATTATGTTTAATGCTCTACTTATGGGAACAATAACAGGTATTGTAAATTTAAGAAGTAGTATGTTAGAAGAAATACATGTACCAGAACAGTATTTTGGTGTTATATTTGCAATTTTACAAATTGTTGCAGCAATATCTACTAGAAATACAGAAAAAATACAAGAAATTTTTAAGAATAAAACATTAGCTTGGCTAGGAATTCCTACTGTTGTATCATGTATCATGATTGGATTTATTGGACAAGACCAATTATCAAAATCATCACTTATTTTAATTGTTGTGTTATTTGCAATTCAATATGCAATAAAAGGACCATATATAGGACTAATTACTAGATATTTAAATAATTTTACAAATAGAAATATACGTCCAAAAATATCAGCATTACGATATTTAACAGCTAATTTAACTACAGCCATTATATCTTTGGCATGTTCAGGATTGTTGGCAGTAACATCTACAGCAAATACATTTATTATTATAGGATGTATTACAACAATAGGAATTATATTATTACTAGACTTTATGAGAGGAAAAGTAGGATTAAAACCAGAAGAATATGGTGAAGAAGATATTCGATATAGTATCAATAGACCAGAAAAAACATATTACACTTAAGTAGTAGCAAGTATTTTCAAAATGGATAAATAAAAAATTAAAAATGATTGAAAATCGTTAAAGTATATGATAAAATAATAGAAGATTAAAAGAAAGGTTAAATTGGTGGAAAAATGATTATTAATAAACTAGAAAACAGAAAATAAAATATAATCATATTTTAGAATGGTTTATTAATAATGCAAATTTTTATATAATGATATAAAAACTATCAAATTTAACATTAGCAAATGTAAATATAACAAGATATAAAATAAAAATATAATAAACGCTTTCTTTAATATGATTAAAGGAGGCGTTTTTTATGGTATTAGAATTAAAAAATATTTTAAAAAATTATGGAGATAGAGAAATATTAAAAATTGATAATTTAAAAATATATGAAAATGAAAAAATAGGAATTGTTGGACAAAATGGCTCTGGAAAAACAACTTTATTAAATATTATTTCAGGAAGAATAAAACCAGATATGGGAGAAGTAAACACAAATCAAAATATCATATATATGGAACAATTTGAGAATATTGATATAGACAATATACACTTGAGTGGAGGAGAAAAGAAAAAAGAAACCTTTAACAGAAAAATACTAAAAACAACTGGTATATTGTTAATTGACGAGCCATCAAGCAATTTAGATACAAATGGAGTAAATTATATAAAAAAAGAGCTAAAAAAATTTAGAGGAACTGTACTTATTATATCTCATGATAGAAGTTTGTTAGATGAATTGTGTACATCAATTATTGAAATAAAAGATGGGCATGTTAAAAAATATGAAGGAAATTATTCTAAATATAAAATGCAAAAAGAAGCTGAAATAAAAAGAGAGCAATTCGAATATGTTCAATATATTGAAGAAAAAAATAGATTAGAAAAAGCAATAAATGTATCTAAAAACACAGCAAAAGAAATTAGAAAAACTCCAAAAAGAATGGGAAATTCTGAAGCAAGACTTCACAAAAGAGGTGTGGAAAATATAAGGGAAAAGCTAGAAGGACATACAAATGCATTAAAAACAAGGCTAGAAAAGTTGGAAGTAAAAGAAAAACCACAAGATAATCAAAAAATATATATGAAATATCAAACAGAAGAAAGACTAAAAAATAAAATAGCAGTCAATATAGAAAATTTAAATATAAAATTAGGAGAAAAAGTATTATTTGAAAATGCATCCTGTGTTATAAAAACCAATCATAAAACAGCATTAATCGGAGAAAATGGAGTAGGTAAAACAACTTTAATTAAAGAAATTATTCGTAATAATAATAGATGTATAAAAACAAATCCCAACATGAAAATAGGATATTTTAGTCAAGATTTTACAAATTTAGATTTTCATGCATCTGTTATAGAAAATGTGATGAAAGATACAAATAAGTCAGAAAAAATTGTAAAAAATATTTTGGCAAGATTGCTATTTAAGGAAAAAGAATTGGAAAAACAAATAAAAGATTTAAGTGGAGGGGAACGAGTAAAAGTTTCACTAGCTAAAATTTTAGTTTCTGAAAATAATTTTCTCATATTAGATGAGCCTACAAATTTTTTAGATATAAAATCAATTGAAAGTCTAGAAGAATTGTTAAAAGAATATGATGGAACCATTTTATTAGTTACACATGACAAAACATTTATTGAAAATGTGGCAACAGACCTTTTAATTATAAAAAATCACAAAATTATAGAATATAGTGGAAACTATTCTATGTATCTAAAAGAGGAAAAAGAAAAAACGAATCAGAAGCAATTAGCCAATGAAAATGATAAACTATTATTAGATTTTAAATTATCACAAGTAAATTCAGAATTATCTATAACAAAGGATGAAAAAAGGAAAAAAGAGCTTGAAAAAGAGTTCAATCGATTAATACAATTGAAGCATTTGACGAATTAAAGGAAAATTAATATAATGTAGGTAGCGTAAAATAAAGAAAAAAATATATTATTTAAGAAGGGATAATTTATGAGAATCGCCATTATTTCAGATATACATGGAAATTTAGAAGCATTAAAAACAACATTAAAAGATATTGAAAAAAGAAATGTTGATAAAATTATATGTCTAGGAGATATTATTGCAAAAGGAAATCATTCAGTAGAATGTTTAAATTTAGTAAAAGAGAAATGTGATATTATTATACGTGGAAATTGTGACAGACATTTTTCTGAAACAAATCATGATATTAAAGATATGTCTGAAATAGAAAGAAAAAGACTAGAATGGAATCAAAGTTTATTAACGAAAGAACAAATGAAATGGCTAAATGCATTACCTTTTTGTTATGAATTTAGATTAAATGGTAGTCTTATTAGATTATTTCATGCAACCCCATGGATAGATAAAGAACCAATTATTAATGAAAATAGTATTGAAACAAAGTATAAAATGTTTTTGCCAACTCCCAAAACAATCTCACAAGAAAAAGCAGACATTGTTATTTATGGACATATTCATCATCCATTCTTAGATAAGATTTATAATAGAACACTGATTAATGTAGGTAGTGTTGGATTTTCTTTTGATGTTATTAGAAATAAAGAAAAAGATGCCAATTTATTAGAAACAACAGTAGCAAATTATTTAATTATAGAAGGAGATTATGGTACAGAAGAGTATACTAAAAACGGAATATCTTTTGAATTTAGAAGAGTTAGATATGACATAGAAAAAGAGTTAAACTGTAAAACAGATAATCCAGAAAAAGATGCTTATTTATTTGAAATTAGAAATGGAATGTATGGTAATATGCAAAAGATTTATGATAATTTTAAAAAACTAGGCGTTGATATAGATAAGTTTTAGTAAACACACATTTTTTTGTTAAACTAAAAAAACAAAGGAAAAGGTGATAAATATGATTAGAAAAATAAAAGAAGAAGATTTAACAAATGTTATGACAATATGGGTTAAAGGAAATTTTAAAGCAAATTATTTTATAGAAAAAGATTACTGGTTAGAGATATATAATCAAACAAAAAATGATTTTTTGGAAAATTTTAAAACATATGTATACATTGAAAATGATCAAATTTTAGGGTTTATCTCTATATATGACAATGAAATAAAAGCAATTTATGTAAAAGAAGAAAACAGAAGAAACGGTATAGGAACAAAGTTAATAAATTACTATAGAGGTAATATAAGTGAAGATGTAGAAATATCTGCAAAAGTATTTGAAAAAAACATAAATGGAATTATATTTTTTTCAAAATTACAATTTAAAAATAGTAAAATACAATTAAATGAAAAATTTAATGAAACAGAATATGTTATGACATGGAAAAAAGATTAAAGGAGAGATATATGAAAATTTTATTTGCTACGAATAATCCAGCAAAAGTAAAGAGATATTCTAAAGATTTAGAAGAGGCAGGTGTGGAAATACAAACATTAAAAGATTTACAGATAAATTTAGAAGTTGATGAAACAGGAAAAGATGTAGAAGAAAATGCAATACTAAAAGCAAAAGCATATTATGAAAAAACGAATCTTCCTACAATTGCATTAGATGATGGTTTATATATTGATGGATTATCTAAGGAAGAACAAATTGGAACACATATTAGAAGAAGAAATGGACAATATTTAGATGACAATGAAATGATTTCATATTATACCAATTTAGTTAGAAACTTAGGTGGAAAAGCAAGAGCTAGATATGTGAAATGTTTTGCAATATGCACAAAAAATGGGATACATACTTATGAAAGCAAAACAAATGATTTTTATTTTGTAGATAAACCAGTACGAGAGATAAATCCAGGTTATCCACTAGATAGTATATCTATGAAGATATTAAATACTGATGAAGAATCAAAAAATAAATTAGAAGATGATAAGAAAATTGTTGAATTTATAAAAGCTTATACGAAGAATTAAGTTAAAAATATAAAATTAAAAAAGATAAAGTAAATATAAAAAAATGCTTTATCTTTTTTTTATTTCATATTTTTTAGAAAGATTTGCTATCTTAAGAAAATTTTAATATTTCATAAAAAAATACTTAATAAATAACTGTTATACTAAATGTGACAGAAATGTAAGATAAAAATATTGCAAAATGCATACTTTTTAGGAAAAATGTGGTATAATATATATGTTATGTTCGTGTGTATTACAAAACGGAAAGGATAAAAATGAGTAGAAAAAGTAAGATAAAAATATTTAGAATATTATTAGCAATCATAGTACTAGCGATTATCATAGGTGCTATTGCCTATTTAATACCTGTCATGAAAAACTTAAGCACAATAGAAGGACAAGAAGCATTTAAAAATAAGGTAAATGATTCTGGAATGATTGGATTATTAATGTTGTTTGGACTACAAATAGCACAAATTTTTCTAATAATATTGCCAGGAGAACCAATAGAGATTTTAGCAGGTATGTGTTATGGAGGATGGGGTGGCTTATTATTTATAACCATATCTGTATGTATTATTACAACAGCTATATTCTTTTTGGTAAGAAAACTTGGAAGAAGATTTGTATATGATATTTGTAGTGAAGAAAAAGTAAAAAAAATAGAAAATAGTAAATTATTTAAAAATCCTAAAAAAATTGAATGGATAATGATTATATTATTTATGGTACCAGGAACACCAAAAGATTTGTTAGTATATATTGCAGGATTATTACCAATAAAACCATTAAGATTTGTATTAATATCAACATTTGCAAGATTGCCTTCAGTGGTTTCATCAACATTTGCAGGAGATACTTTAATGAAAGGAGACTGGAAAACAAGTTTAGCAATATATGCCATAACATTTTTATTAGTTGGTATAGTCGTATTTATTGTAAATAAATTTGATAAAAGTAAAACCACAGAAGAAGCGTTAAAATCAATACAAAATGATATAAAATGATAGAAAGGAAATAAGGGGAATTTTATGGAAGAGGTAGTTAAATCTAGAACGACTAAAGATAAAATAATTGAATGTATAACTTATTTTTTCATATATTCTTTTTTAGGCTGGCTAATAGAAACAATTTATGCTATGTTTGTACATGGATATTTTGTAAAAAGAGGATTTTTATATGGACCATTATGTCCAATATATGGATTTGGAGCAGTTGTTTTGATTTTATCAACCAAGAAATTATATAAAAAACCATTTCTAAAGTTTTTAATTGCTACAATTGCATTTACATTATTTGAATATATGGTATCTTTTATATTAGAAATGTTATTTGGATTAAGATGGTGGGATTATTCAAATGATTTCTTAAATATCCAAGGAAGAGTAAGTTTATTGTATTCCATATTTTGGGGAGTTATTGGAGTAATTCTATTAGAAAAATTACACCCTTTTATACAGGATAAGATACAAAAAATAACTAAAGGAAATACAAATAATATACAGGCAATTATAATATTAATACTAATTGCAATTTTAATAGTTGACACCGTTTTTTCAGTAATAAAATATTTACAATAAAAGATAAAGAGATTAAATGAATTTAAGCTTATTAGACAAAATTAGTTTAATAAGCTGTTTTTTTATTTTTATCAATAAAAAATGAAGTTTAATTTTGACTTTATTTATGATTTTTTATATATGATAAAATTTCCTCTTCTTTAAAATTGCTTAAGAATAAATTAAGGGGAAGTTAAGAATTCCTAAAAATATTTTTAATATTTAAATGATATATTAAAATTACAAAAATGTAATAGAAATGTAAGAAAAAACGATAAGAATAAATATTATTTTTTTGTAAAATGAATATAAGGGGGATAACATATGAAAAAAGAAAAATATATCAATCAATCAATTAAAATATTCTGGGTATTTATTATCGGAAGTATCATTGGATATATTGTAGAAATGATAGTAGGGTTCGTTCAAAATGGATATTTTGTATCTAGACAAGGTCTACTATTTGGACCATTTGCACAAGTATATGGATTAGGTATATTAGCATATTATTTTATCGTGCCAAAAATAAAAGGTGGCTATATAAAAATATTTTTTGTTACAATGATATTAGGAGGAATTGTAGAATACTTATGTTCTTATTTTCAAGAACTACTATTTGGAACCATTTCGTGGGATTATTCACATTTATGGTTTAATATAAATGGAAGAACGAGTCTATTACATTGTACATATTGGGGAATTGGAGGAATCTTATTTATGAAATTTATAATACCTTTTATAAATAAAATGGACAAAATTATTAAAAACACTTATTTTAGAACAGCTACTGCATTATTTATTATATTTATGTTATTTAATATATCTGTATCATCTATGGCAGCAATGAGACAAGACGAAAGAAATCGCGAAATTGCAGCTTCTAGCAATATAGATATGTTTTTTGACAAATACTATTCTGATGAAGTCATGAATACTATATATGAAAATAAAATAGAAGTAAGAAAATAAAAAAATTTATATAAGTTACTAATAATAATTTGTAGAAGACATTACCAAATATAGGTGATGTCTGTTTTTTTGTGTTAAATAAAAAAAACGCCAACCATTATTTACATAAAATCATATTATATAAGAAAGTATGCATAATGAAATTAAAATTTTTATGCATAAATATGAAAACTGCTTTACAGTATTTCATAATGCTAGACGAAAGGGGGAATATACTTGGAATTAAAAGGTAAAAAAATAGGATTTGTATTAACTGGCTCGTTTTGTACATTTCAAAAAGTATTGCCTAAAATGAAAGAAATTTTAAAATTGGGTGCAGAAGTATTACCTATTATGTCGTTTAATGGTTATAATTTAGACACAAAGTTTGGAAAAGCAAAAGAGTTTATTGAAGAAGTAGAAGAAATGACAGGAAAGAAAATCATTCATACCATTGTAGATGCAGAGCCAATTGGACCAAAGAAAATGACAGATGTTATGCTAATTGCACCATGTTCTGGAAATACTATGTCAAAATTGGCTTGTGATATTATAGATACACCTGCTACAATGGCAGCAAAATCACATTTAAGAAATAGTAGACCATTAGTAATAGCACCTTCTACAAATAATGGGTTAAGTGGGAATGCAGAAAACATAGGAAAATTATTAAATAGGAAACATTATTATTTTGTACCATTTAGACAAGATAATCCGATAACAAAACCAAGGTCAATTGTATTTGATGCAGAGTACATCATAAAAACACTAGAATATGCATTAGATGGAGAACAAATAAGTCCAATATTAATATAAATATAATATACAAACATTTTTTTTAAACACTCTTGACAAAGAATAAATGTTCGTATATACTATAAAAGTAGCGAACGTTTATTCTTAAGGAGGGTGTTATGAAAAAGATAAGAATTATTAATAAAAACAAATTTATAAAAACAAGTATTTTGCTATTTAGTATATTATTGGCTATTACAGTATTGATAGCAAATACAGTATATTCTAATAGTGAAACAAATTATAAATTAGAGTATGTTATAAAAGGAGAAACTTTATGGCAAATTGCACAAGAAGAAATTGAAAAAAATCAATATTTTGAAGGAAAAGATATTCGAGATGTTATATATGAAATAAAAAAAGTAAATCATATGACAACAAGCAATTTGTCAGAAGGAATGGAGATAAAAATTCCGATTTATTAATCGTATTTTACAGGAAGTCAGTAAAAACATTCTTAGATTTAGATATAAATCATATACCTAAACTTAAGAATGTTTTTTGTTATTCTTTTTGCCCTATTCACTATTGTATATAAAGAGTAAGTATGGTAAAATGACAACGAAAAGGAGGAAAGAAAATTGGATAAATTAAAAGAAAATAAAGAGAGTTGGAATTTAACAGATTTATTTAAGAGTAAAGAAGAGTTTCATAAAGCTGTAAAACAAATGCAAGAAGATTTAAAAAAGATAGGAAATTATAAAGGAAAATTATGTGATAGTGCAGATAATTTATATACTTGTTACAATATATATGAATCTATATTAATAGATTTTGACAAAATATATTCTTATGGAATGTTTTCTTATCACTTAAATATGGCAGACCAAGAAGGTATAAAATTATTTAAAGAAGTAGAAAGTTTATCATCAGAATTTAGCAAAGCAGTTTCATTTATGACACCTGAAATTACATTTGAAGATGAGCAGAAAATTAACCAATATTTAAAAGAAGATACAAGACTAAAAAGATATGAAAGAGATATTAAAGATATTTTAGAAAAGAAAAAACATATATTAAGTAAAGAAGAAGAAAATATACTTGCAAATTATTCAGAAGTATTTTCAGGACCAGAAAATATATATGATATTTTAACAAATGCAGAATTTAAATTTGGAACATTAATAGATGAACATGGAAAAGAAGTAGAATTAACAGATGCAACTTATACAAAATATTTAAAAAGTAAAGATATTTCTGTTAGAAAACAAGCATTTCAATTAATGTATAAAAAATATAGTGAATATATGAATACAATTACAGAAATGTATTTAACAAATGTAAAACAGACAGTTATTACTTCAAAGTTAAGAAAATATAAATCATCTTTAGAAGAAGCAACGATTCATGATGATGCAACAATTAAAGTTTACGAATCTTTAATGAAGGGCGTAAATGAAGGATTAGAAGTAAATCATGAATTTATCAGTTTAAAGAAAAAATTATTGAATATGGAAGAAATACACATGTATGATTTATATGTAAATCCATTTGAACAAAAAGAAGATAAAATTTCTTTTGAAGATGCAAAAAAAGAGGTAAAAGAAGCTTTAGCAATACTAGGAAAAGAATATGGAGATATGCTAAATGAAGCTTTTGAAAATCATTGGATAGATGTATATGAAAAACCAAATAAAAGAGGTGGAGCATATAGTTCAGGTGTATATGGTGTACATCCATTTGTGCTAATGAGCTTTACAGAAAATAAAAGAGATGTTAGTACAATTGCACATGAATTAGGACATAGTATGCATTCATATTATTCTAATAAAAATCAAAACATTATTGATGCAGGATATACAATAATGGTAGCTGAAGTAGCATCAACTGTAAATGAAATTTTACTAAGTGAATATCAAATAAAAAATGAAAAGGATAAAACAAAAAAGGCAGAATTATTATATGAATTAATTGAAATGATAAGAGCAACTTTTTATAGACAATCTATGTTTGCTGAATTTGAAAAAGAGGTTCATGAAAAACAAGAAAATGGAGAAATGTTATCAGCAGAAGATTTAAATACAATATATTATGCATTAAATCAAAAATATTTTGGAAAAGATATTTTAATAGATGAAGAAATTAAATATGAATGGTCTAGAATTCCACATTTTTATACGGACTTTTATGTATATAAATATGCAACTGGAATATCAGCAGCAATTTGTATTGCTACAAAAATTTTGAATAAAGAAGAGGGATTTGTAGAAAAATATATTCATATGTTAAGTCAAGGATGTATGAAAAAGTCTGTAGATTTATTAAAAATGGTAGATGTAGATTTAGAAGATGTTAATACATATAAAATAACAACAAAATTTTATAAAGATAAAATAGAAGAATTGAAGAGTTTAATATAAGAAAGGGCTAATATATGGAAGAAACAAATCAAGAAAAAGATATAAATCAATGTAAGAAAAAAATGACAATTAATGGAATTAGTATATGGAGAATTTTAGCTTATTTTATTATTTACAGTGTGGCAGGATATATTATTGAAACACTATATGGTATGATTACGAAAGGCGTTTGGGAAAGTAGACAAAGCTTTTTATATGGTCCATTTTGTGGCATTTACGGATTAGGTGCAGTTGTCATGATTGTATGCTTACATAAGTTCCCTAAAAAGTTTAATGCGTTATTTATTGGCGGATTTATAGTAGGATCTGTTGTAGAATATGTTGTAAGCTTTGTTGGAGAAATGTTACTAGGTGTTAAATGGTGGGATTATTCTAATATGCCACTAAATATAAATGGAAGAATTTGTGTGTATTTTTCAGTTTTCTGGGGATTTTTAGGAATATACCTAATAGCATCTCTAAATCCAAAAGTAGATAGAATTATAAATTGGATTAAAGGCAAATTTAAAACATATAAAGGATTGAAAACCTGTGTAGTAACAGTATTTGTACTATTAATGATTGACTGTATAGCAACTGGATTTGCAATTGAATTTTTCTTAGTAAGAATGATTGTAAAAAACGATATTCCTGTTGCTAATAAAGAAGCTGTAGTAGAACAATATGATAAAATATATGGAAATGAAAAATTATCTAACTTTATATATAAATATTGGGGAGATAAAAAGATGATAAGAACATTTCCTAATTTAAAAGTAACAGACAAAGATGGAAATATTGTTTATATGGATAGCTTACTAGATATACAACCATATTATTTTAAAGTACATGACAAAAATAATAAAAATAATGAAGAAGTTGAAGCAGATATAAAAGGTGAATAATGGAACGATAGGGACGTGCCAAATCGTTCCATTTTTTAAATAAAGTGTAAAAATAGGATACAGACCATATGTAATGAAATATAGAAAAACAAAGAAATATTAGGGGTAAAACATATGAAAATAGAAAGTAGATTATCATTTAATAATATGAAGAAAAATATAAAAAGGACTGTACTTACAACTATATCGATAGTAGTATGTACATTCCTTATGATAACGATAGTTTTAATCATATCTAGCATTAGAAATGGCATAAGCGAAAAAGCAAATCAAAAGTATAATGATTATCACTTTATTATAAAAAATTTGGATGCAGACAGTTTTAACCGTATAAAAAATAAACCATACATTGAAAAAATGTATGTTCAATATAATGATGATGAACCATTAGAAGAATTAAATACAAATGTGAATCCTTTTCAAGATGCAGATAAAATAAGTTTATATATTAAATATACAGATATTGAAGATACATATGCATATTCTTCTAATATGATTCAAACCTTGAATTTTTCTATTAGTGAAGCTCAAAGTAATTGTAAATTTAATGAAAATTTACTCATGGTTTATGGTCTTATGAAGACAGAGTTAGATTATACAGATGCTTCGCAAACATCTATCATGTATAAAGATGTATTAAATTTTTCACATGTTATCAATATAATGATAATATTAATATTGGTTGTTTTCTCTATTTTATTTATTATCATATTATACAATGCATTCTTAATAACAATAGATGAAAGAAAAAAAGAATATGCCATATTAAACAGTATAGGTGCAACAGAAGGACAAGTCTTAAAAATGATATTCAAAGAAACAACGATTATGGCGATTGTTGGGGTTAGTATAGGATTAATGATTTCTTTTTTAGGAGCACAGGGAATTTTAAGTATGTTAAATAATATACTTGCTTCTGCTGAACTTTATTTTAATTTAGTAATTGATTTTAGATATATCATTTTAGCCATTATGATTGTTTTATTTAATATTTATATATCTGCAATTATTCCTAGTATAAAAGCAAGTAGTGCATCTGTGATTGGAAGTATAAGAAGTAATCAACAAATAAAATATAAAAAAAGTCATAATATTTTAAGAAAAATATTACCAATAGAAGGAAGATTAGCCTTAAATAATGCCAAAAGAAACAGAAGTAAATATAGAGTTATTACAATTTTACTTACAGTTTGCATGACTTCTTATATTGCAGTAACCACATATGTTAACTATGAAAAAGAAGCAGCTAGTTTGGTTACAGAATATGATGTTGATGTAGGATTCGTATTTTATCCATCAAATACAGATTACAAACTTTTGATGAATGATTATGCCAAACAATCTGGAGACGAAATAGAATGTATAGAATATAAGACGATGGGACTTTATAGTTTAGTAGAACCAATAGATGCTGTTATTAATAATGAATATATTTATACTGTGGATAATAGTAAAAGACTAATACCTATAGAATTGATAGGATTAGAGGATAAAGAATACAAAAAGTACATAGAAAAGGTAAATGCACATTATGGAGATGGCATTATTTATAATAGCTTTTTAACAGATGATACTACTTATCAATATGAAACTAGGTTTAAGCCTTCAAAAGATTTAAAATTTACGATTATAGACTATTATTATAATCTTGAAAAAAATATGCCTGAACGTAAAATAATTGATAATGAAAATTTGCAAGAAAATTTTGTATTAACAGATGAAATTCTAGAGGGATTTCAAGAATATAAAACAGAATATGGGCATGCAACAACTATATTTATTAATATGGATACATATAATAAAATCGAGAAAAAAGTGAAAGATTATATAACAGCAACGAATACCTCTTCTGTATTCTGGCTTCATAACAGGGATGAAAACAATAATTTTCCAACACTTGTTAAAGTAAAGTGTGAGAATATTATCTCTTTTTCACATTACATAGATGAAAGAAAAAATTCCGATTTCTTTGCATATTATTATTCATTAGGCAATCAACAAAAACTAATATATTTAGAAGTGATTCAATTTATATTAAAAATTGTTATAACAACTATTATCGTTATAGGAAGTATAAGTGCTATAAATATAATTAGTGCAAGTATATATGAAAGAAAGCAAGAATTTGAAATATTATCTTATTTAGGAGCTACCAAAGGAAATATCTATAAAATTCTTATATATGAATGTATTTATATGTTTCTAAAGGCAGGTATTATTTCTGCGATTTTATCGATACCAATTGTGTTTTGTATCATAAAACAAATGGAAAACACGATGATTTTAAATCGATTATTAGTACCATTTGGAGATATTGCTATATTCTTTGCACTATTGTTTGTACTATCTTTATGTATAACCATATATTGTGCAAAGTCAAGCAAAACATATCAGACGAATACACCTAGAAAGGGATGAAATAGAAAATGAAAATCTTAAAAGTAGAAAATGTAAGTAAAATTTATGGCAAAGGTGATGCCAAAGTAATAGCCTTAAATGATGTATCTTTTGAAGTAGAAGAAGGACAGTTTATAGCTATTATTGGACCTTCTGGAAGTGGAAAGTCTACACTTTTACATACTATTGCGGGATTAGAGCCACCAACTAAAGGAAACGTATATTTTTATGATAAAAACTTATACAAAATGAATAAAAAAGAGCGAACAATTTTAAGAAGACAAAAAATAGGAATTATATATCAATTTTATAACCTAATTCCTACTTTAAATGTGGAAGAAAATATCCTTTTACCAATAGAATTGGATAAACAAAAAGTTGATAGACAAAAATTAGAAGATATTATTACATTTTTAAATTTAACTGATAGAAAAAAACATTTGCCTAATGAATTATCTGGCGGGCAACAACAAAAAGTGGCGATTGGTAGAGCTTTAATGATAAACCCGACGATTATTTTAGCAGATGAACCAACAGGCAATTTAGATACGAAATCAAGTGATGAAATTGTACAATTATTAAAAAAGGCAAATAAAGAGTATAAACAAACAATTATGCTTATAACACACAATATGAAGATTGCTAAATTAGCAGATAGAGTTATAAAAATAGAAGATGGAAAAATTTAAGAACGGCTTTTATTGATAAACCAAATATAGAATGATATAATAAATATGATTATAAAAAATAGGAGGTTGAAGCATGATGAACACAATAAAAAAAGTACTAGCACTTTTATTAATTTTCATGATGATAATGCCAGTCAGTTTACCAGTAATTTCTAAAGCAATAGATTTAGGGATTATATCAAGAGCAAATGCAACAATAGATGTGAAATTGAAAAGAGATGAGGAAAATCCCAATATTGTTCATATAACAGCAACAGACAGTGAATATAATATAACACAATTAAAATATACACATCAATATATAGATACAGATAATATTGACTATTTTGAGCAGGAAAATGAGGATATATATACATTTGACATAACACCAGCACAAACAATACAAGAAACATTTGAATTAGATGGATATGGAAGTTATACAGTATATGCTAAAAATTCAAGAGGAGATAGATTTTTATCAAGATTAACTGTAAATGACCCAAATGATATGCCTCAAATCACATTAACAAAAGAAGAAGAAAATCCTTTAGTTTTAAATATTCAAGTAACCAGTAAGCAAAATACAATAACCAAATTAAAAATTGCAAAGAAGGAAAATATTAATGACACAATTGATTTTAGTACTCAAGGGACAGATATAGACTTTATACAAAATAAAGAAGTATCTGTTAGATATACAGGTATTACAGAAGAAGGTCTTTATGTTGTTTATGCAGAAGATAGCGAAGGAAATAAAGCAACCCGTCAAATTTATGTAGCAAAACAAAATACACCAATTACAGTAGAAATTACCGAAGGAAATAATCCAAGAGAGGTTAATCTAAATATAACAGATGCTATATGTGATATTGTATCTGTAAAGGTTGCTAAAAGTTCAGAAATATCAGATATTAACGATTTCGAAAAAATAGAAGGTTTAGAAATTACAAAAGGTAAAAATGTACAGCTAACTTATACAGCACCAGAAGATAATACATATGCTTTTTGTATAGAAGATGAAGCAGGTTATAAACTCATGACACAAAAAAGAATTACTGCAGATGAGGAAGGTACAATGCATGTAACGATTGAGCAAGATGAAAATTCTCCAGGGAATTTAACGATAACGGCAACCAATGATATATGTGATATTGTTCAAATGAAAGTAGCTATTGGAAATGATATTGACATGGATTATTTTGAAAATAATGGAGAAGAAATCTCAATAGAACCAGGTAGAGAAGTAGTTGGAAATTATACAGTTAATGAAAATTGTACAATTCATGTATATGTTAAAGATGAAGAAGGATATTCATATATGTATACAAGAACACTTATAGGAATTGACGAACCAGAGCCAGAACCAAATAAACCACCAGTAATTACCCTAACACAAAATGAACAAAATCCAAAGCAAATTGATGTAAATGTTCGTGATGAAGATTCTTCTATTGACCAAGTAAAATGGGCAAAAGGAAATCAAAATGTAGCATATTTTGCAACAAATGGAACACAAATTGGTCAAGGAATTATAGGAAATGTTGTTCGTACAGAATTTACAATTGATGCAATTGGAACATATACGGTATATGCAAAAGATGAAGAGGAAAATGAAACTGTACAAACAATAGACGTTACAAATATAGAAGAGCCACCAGTAGAAGAAGATACTACTCCACCACAAATTAGTGATATTCAAAATAATGGAATATATAATCATTCTGTAAAGCCAACGGTTGTTGATGAACATTTAGCAGAAGTTAACTTAACAAAAGATGGTGTGGATGTAGAAGACTATAACAATGGAGATATGATTGAAGATGAAGGGGAATATGTTTTAAATGCAGTAGATGAAACTGGAAATGAATCAGTTGTTAAATTTACTATTGATAAAACAGCACCTGAAATAACAATAGATCAAAAGAATGTAGATAATCAAAATGTAGAAGTATCCATCTTGCTTTCAGATAAATTAACAAAGGTACATACAGTAAAAGCTGCAAAAGGACAACAAACAATAGAATATTTTGAAAATAACGGGCAAGAGTTAACCATTGAAAAAGAAGGCAACACAGCAAATGCAGCCATAAAGATTATGGAAAATGGAACATATACTATATATGTTAAAGATGAAGCGGGAAATGGTAGAATACAAACATTTGAGGTTACAACAATTGTAGAAGAGCCAGAAATAGATGATACAACACCTCCAACCATTGAAACTACAAATGAAATAATTAATGAAAATGAATCTGTAAAAGTAACGATAAATGTAAAAGATACGGAATCTCAAATTGCAAAGATAAAATTTGCAAGTGGAACACAAGACATAGCATATTTTGAAAATAACGGAACAACACTTCAAATGATAACAGATGATAAATCAGCTGAGGCGGCTGTCATGATTGAAAAAAATGGAAACTATACAATATATGTTGAAGACGAACAAGCAAATGCAGCAATCCGTGTTATTACAATTACAGAAATTGAAACGCCAGACCCAGAACCTGAGCCTGAGCCAGATGATGATATAACACCACCTACTATTACAGGTGTAAAAGATGATGTAACATATGGAACGGAAGTAACTCCTAGAATAGAAGATGAACATCTAGCAAGTGTGACTTTGACTAAAAATGGTAATGCAGTAGAAGGATACAAAAATGGTGATACTATATCTGAAAATGGTACTTATGTATTAACAGCTATTGATGAAGCAGGAAATCAAACAGTTGTAAAATTTATTATTGATATTGAAGAAGAAGACAATAATAACACAAATAATACGAATAGTACCAATAGTACAAATAGCACAAATAATACAATAAATGATACAAATACAGAAAACTCAACGAATAATACAAATACTAACAATAATACAGGAACAGATAACACGACAGATAATTCAAACACAAATGATACTGATGCCGATACCGATACAAACAATAATAATGTTTCAGGAAATAACCAAAGCGTAGATAATACATATAGTTCAAAACTACCTTATGCAGGGCTTGGAAACATATTAGTTATTGGAATTGTCATTACAAGTGTAGTAGCCATATTTACATATATAAAATATAAAAAATATGAATAAATATAAAAATTAGATAAAAGTTTAGATGAAGAAAAAATATAATTTCATCTAGACTTTTTCTTTTTATTTAATAAAAGATATATTTTTGAAACTTTTTTACGATATAATGTGACTATATAATAAAGGGGGTATACAAATGTGCGCACAAATAAAGGAAGAAAATTTTAAAGAAATATATGAAAAAACATACCAAGCAACTTTAAAATTTATTGTTATAAAATGTCATAATATGGATGATATAAACGACATAATCCAAGATACATATTTAGAATTATTGTTACTTATTAAGAAAAAGAAGCGTTTAGAAATAGAGCATGTCAATCAATATATAATGGGAATTGCAAATAATATTATTAAAAGACATTATCATAAAAAGATAAAACAAAATAAAGTAATTATATACCAAGCCAAAGAAGAAGAAGAAAATACACAAATAAAAGATGAATTTGATTTAGAACAAGAAATTATAACAAAGGAGAATGTAGAAACTGTTTGGAAATATGTGAAAAATAAGGATCTCCTAACAGCTAAAATATTTTATTTATATTTCTCTTTGGGATTAAAAATTTCAGAGATAGCAGGAGCGTTAGACTTAAAAGAATCAAATATAAAAAATCGTATTTATCGAACCTTAAAAGAGTTAAAAGAATTTCTAGGAAAGGATGTGATAGAAAATGATTAATAAAGCCTTTAAAGAATATACAGAAAAAATGAATAATATGAACCTAAACTACGAAGCAATTCTTTCTAAACAAAAGAAAGGAGGAATAAAGATGAAATTTAAAAAGAAAAAAATTTTAAATATAGCTGCCATGTTTATAGCTGTCATATTAGTAGGGGTTTTATCTACACAAATTTATGCAAAAATTCAATGGGATATTGAATTTAAAGAATATCAAAATAGAGAATATGCAACAGGAACTGGAGCTATCAAAGAGGCGATTGAATCTGGATACAATGAAGTCATTAATATGGATTATATTAAACAAGATGGAATTTCTGCAAAAATAGATTCTTTAATGTTATCAGATGACCATTTAGAGGCAAATGTTCACTTTATATTTGATGAAGGAATTGAATTAAATTCAGAAACTCTTAGCTTTGGATATGCTGTTTATGATGATGAAAATAATATATATGGAATATCTGAAAGAATTCATTATAATGATGAAGAGAAAAGATACGGAAATTATACAAAATATATTTATGAGGATTTAGGCGTAAAATATAATAAAAAAGATATGCATTCTATACAATATAATGATAGTAGTAGTTATGGCAATATTTCTGCAGAGGGAAGAGAAATTATTTCTAAATTTTCAATGAATTCTATAAAAGGTTTTCCTAGAAGCAAAAAGATATATATTCGTATATTTGACTTAGGATATGATATGATGAATATTTCTGAAGAAAATAGTATAATTGAAGACTTTAATATAAGTGATGCAGAATGGATTTTTGAAATTGAAGTACCAGATAAGTTTTATGAAAGAGAAACAACAAAATTAACATTAAAAGAAGAGATTTCTCCAATCGATATTCAGAAAATAACACTTACAGAAACAGGAATGGTAATACAATTTAAATCTAAAGAATTTAGAGATACGGTTATGTCTGGAAAGGATATGGAAACAGGAGAATGGGAAAAAGTGCAAAAAGAATTAATCTATATAACAGATGGTGAAGGAAATTCCTATAGTCCAACATCAATGGGAACAACAGGAGAAGAAAATGGAATGAAGGTAACTTTTAATATCAGTAAGACAGCATTGGAAAAACAGTTATTTTTAAATGTGAAACTTAATGACAAACAATATACAAGTGAGCTAATAGAAGAATAATAAAAAATTTAGGTAAATTAAAATTAGATGAAAAAAGACAAGGAGACAAACATTTTATATTAGCATTCTTTATATATAATGGTGTTAGTACAACTCAAACAGCAGATATGGCAGATACAAATCCTGCAGGAAATATAACTGCAACAAATGAAGAGAACAATGTATTAATAGCTGAGGCTACAGAAGAAGAGAATAAACCATGGGAATGGCAGCATGATACATCAGAAAATCAAAATATCAATCGTAGTGCTATAGAAAGTGTTCATGAATCTCTAAATTCTTATCCGATTAATGCAGAAGTAATTGTAAGAAATGGTGTTATGGCAGATGAATATTATAAAGAAGGATATGATGAAAATAGTGTGTTTACATTACAATCTACTTCTAAAAGTGTAACATCCGCACTAATTGGAATTGCTATTGATAAAGGATATATTGAAAGTGTTGATGTACCATTATCAACCTATTTTCCTCAAATATTAGAATCTGGCAGTGAATATAAAAATCAGCTTACAATATGGCATTTATTGACACATGCTATGGATATATATGATATGGCAAAATTTGGTCAATTATATTTGAATAATGGTGTTTGGGAAGGAGAACAAATCATTTCCCCAGAATGGATAGAACAGTCAACAACGCTTCAATTTGATAGGTCATCTGGTTCAGCAGATTATGGTTATCAATGGTGGGTAAGAACTTTTGGAGAACAAAATTATCCTGCTTATTTTGCACAAGGACATTTTGGACAATATATTTTTGTTGTTCCAGATTTAGAATTAGTGGTTGCCTTTACAAGTCATTACGAGGGTAGTACAAGCATTTATTGGG
This sequence comes from uncultured Clostridia bacterium, assembly GCA_944386675.1. Classification (GTDB taxonomy): domain Bacteria; phylum Bacillota; class Clostridia; order TANB77; family CAG-508; genus CAG-269. The sequence continues at coordinate 80,516 of CALXBY010000001.1, forward strand.
AATATATGAATCAAATTGTAAATGCTCGTCAATAATAGAAACTATGTATAGCAATTTTAAGAAAATTATTTTAACTAGTTAAACTGTGGAATAATTTTCTTTTTTATGATATTATCATAAAAGTAAATAGTAATTTTAGCAATACTAAATAAAAAAAGGTATAATAAATATAAAGAAATTTAAATTAAAAATGAATACAGCAGGATTTTAATTAGTGGAGGAAAAATGGGGAAGTTTTTATCAGATATGTTTGAATTGGGGATTGAAGCTTTAGTAGCGATTCCTTCTAGTAAAAAGAAAGTAACAGAAGCAACAGAGTTTTTACAGAGCCTTGTTATAGATAATAAGGAAATAGAAATTGAAGAATTTATTAAAATGTATAATGAGAGGGTTCACAATTTTGACACCAAACGAAATGATATAAAAATATTAAAACAGTTAGATTTTGAAGGTGTATATATTATTCATAATTGTACGAAAGATATTTTCTGCGTTGGAAAAAGTAAAAGAGTTCTAAGAAAAGTCGATAGATATTTTAGAGGATATGAGAATGAAGAAGTATATGCCGATTATGAAGATGGAGATGAATTTAAAATTAGAATAATAAAATATGAAGATTCCAATTATGATAATATCGATGAATTACTTAAAGAAAAGATAAATGAGTATGGTAAATATATAGTTAAAGAAGACAAAAAAAGAATCAAAAAGAAAAATACAAAGAAAAATAAAAAGGAAAAAAAATCTACTGAAAAATCATTACTATCCCTTTTTTGTATTTATATTATCATCATTTCATTTGGTTTGTTAATATTATTTTTTTTAGAAGAATAACATCAATTAGTTAAAACAATTATAACTTTTTTGAACTTCCCTGTCAATGATTGTACTGTTATAATTTGAGGTGAATAGAAATTATACACGAAACTGTAATAAGTAAGGAGGGAGTAAATGAAAAGCATTGTTATTTTTTATTCTAGAGCAGGATATAACTATGTAAATGGAGAAATTAAAAACTTAAAAATAGGAAACTAAGTATGCATAGAGATAATGCATACTTTTTTTATTAAAATACATAAGTTCATAATAAAGATTTTTATAAAATTATTAACAAAAAATATTTTTTTTGATATAATTTGAGTGTAAAAAAATATATATAGTAAAAGGGGAGGAAAGAAAAATGGATGAAAATGAAAAAGTAAACGAACAAAATGCACAACAAGTAAATAATGACGGAGAATTAAAAAAACAAGCTGCTGAAACGCTAAAAGAGACAAAAGAGCAAATGAAGAATATAAACTTAAAAGAAGAGGCTAAAAAGGGAAAAGGATTGTTAAGTAAATTATTTGGAAAACCAGTAGAAACCATCAAGGAAATTGTAGATGATAATAAAAATCAATTTTATAAGACAGCGTTAATTATTGTAATTGCATGGGTAGTACTTATTTTACTTGATAGAGTTATAGATTTTATTATCTATGATTATTACAAATTTAATGTATTAGCAACAATTAAAGCAATGTTATCACCTATATTAGAAATATTAGTAATGGCAATTATTATACATGTATTAAATAAAGACAATAAACAATCGTTGACAAAATCAATTACCGCAGTGTCTATTGCAAAAATACCACTAGTAATTTCTGCAGTTTTAGGATATTTAACATATATCAGTTCAAATGTAAGATATATTGTAAACCCAATTGCTTCATTACTAAGTGTTATATCAACAGTATTAATGTTCTTTGTAGTAAAAGAAATGTTTAAAGAAGGAGAAAATGAAAAAGCTTTAAAATTATTTATAAAAGTTGAAGTTATATATTATATTGTTGCATTTGCATTTAGTTTTTTAGGAATATATTTATAAAATAAGAAAAGTAAAAAATTCAAATTATTAAATTTCAATAATAATTTGAATTTTTTTATTAAGAGTGTAAAAAGTTGCCAAAATGGTCCGTCCCCTTTGGCAACGATAAGCTTTTTAATTATTGTATTTTAGTATAAAATATGATATAAATAATATGTTAAATTTATTAGTAGAAGAGGAATGGATAATTAGGAGAGGAGGCAAACTATGTTCAAATTACATTCAGAATATAAGCCAACAGGTGACCAACCTAAAGCAATTGAATATTTATCAAAAGGAATAGAAGAGGGAAAGAAGTTTCAAACATTACTAGGTGTTACAGGTTCTGGAAAAACTTTTACAATGGCAAATATCATTCAAAAAGTACAAAAACCAACACTTGTTTTAGCACATAATAAGACTCTTGCAGGGCAATTATATAGTGAATTCAAAGAGTTTTTTCCAGAAAACAATGTGGAATATTTTGTCTCTTATTATGATTATTATCAACCAGAAAGTTATATACCACAATCAGATACATATATAGAAAAAGATTCCTCAGTAAATGATGAAATCGATAAATTAAGACATTCAGCAACATTATCTTTATTTGAAACAAGAGATGTTATCATTGTTGCTTCTGTTTCTTGTATTTATGGTTTAGGAGATCCAGAAGATTATCAAGAAATGATGTTATCTTTAAGACCAGGTATGCAAAAGGGAAGAGATGAGGTTTTAAGAAAATTAATTACCATGCAATATACGAGAAATGAAATAGATTTTAAAAGAGGAACATTTAGAGCAAAAGGAGATATTGTAGAAATTTATCCATCTGACCAATCAGAATCTGCAATTAGAGTAGAATTTTGGGGAGATGAAATTGAAAAATTAGTTGAAATTAATCCACTAACTGGAAAAACAATTGGAAGTAGAAGACATGTTTTAATTTCTCCAGCATCACATTATGTAACAACAAAAAACAAAATGGAAAGAGCAATTACAACAATTGAAGAAGAATTAGAAGAAAGAATTAAATATTTTAAAGACCATAATAAGTTGATTGAAGCACAAAGAATTGAAGAAAGAACAAATTTTGATATTGAAATGATGAAAGAAACTGGATTTTGTTCTGGAATTGAAAACTATTCTAGACATATTAGTGGAAGAAAACCAGGAAGTCCGCCATATACGTTATTTGATTACTTTCCAAAGGATTTCTTATTATTGGTTGATGAATCTCATGCAACGATTCCACAAGTAAGAGCTATGTATAATGGTGACCACTCAAGAAAAGAATCATTAATTAATTATGGATTTCGATTACCTTCTGCATTTGACAATAGACCATTAACATTTCAGGAATTTGAAAAGAAATTAAATCAAGTTGTATTTGTTAGTGCTACACCAGGAGATTATGAAAAAGAACATAGTAAAGAAAATATTGTAGAGCAAATTATTAGACCAACTGGTTTATTAGACCCTAAGATAGAAGTAAAACCAGTAACAAATCAAATAGATGATTTATTAGAACAAATTCGTATACGAGTTGAAAGAAATGAAAGAGTTCTAGTAACCACTTTAACGAAAAAAATGGCAGAGGATTTAACAGATTATCTAAAAGGATTAGATATTAAAGTAAATTATATGCATTCAGATACCAAAACATTAGAAAGAATGGAGATTATTCGAAATTTAAGATTAGGTGAATTTGATGTTTTAGTTGGTATTAACCTATTAAGAGAAGGATTAGATATTCCAGAGGTATCTTTGGTTGCTATATTAGATGCAGACAAAGAAGGCTTTTTACGTTCAGAAAGGTCTTTAATTCAAACAATAGGAAGAGCGGCCAGAAATACAGATGGTACAGTTATTATGTATGCAGATGAATTAACAGAAAGCATGGAAAAAGCAATTTCAGAAACTAATAGAAGAAGAAGAATCCAAGAAGCATATAATAAAGAACACAATATAACACCTAAAACGATTAGAAAATCGGTACGTGATTCTATTAAAGTAACGATTACTGATGACATAGGTGTAGAATATAAACTAGAAAAAGAAGAAGATATTAAAGATACAATTACAAAATTAACAGATGAAATGTTAAAATATGCAGCTGAAATGGAATTTGAAAAGGCAGCAGAATTAAGGGATAAAATAAAGGAATTAGAAAAATTAATTTCAGAATAAGTCAAAAAAATAGAGGCTTCAACCTCTATTTTTTGTTGCAATATTCGACATTTTTTATAACTTTTCTTATAAATTTGCATTGTCTTCATCATTATTTGTTGGAGATTCATCAGTAGGCTTTTCAGAAATATGAACAACACCATCTCCTTGATAAGAAGTTGCAGTTGAGAAATTTCCCTTTCCAACATATTCTGATTTTCCAAATCCTAAAATCATATAGAAAATAGTTGGTAAGAATAATAATCCAATTGTATATCCAACATCTTTACCAAATGATTTTGCTAAAGAGTTACATTGATATATTGAAATTCCTAAAGCTACAAGCCAACCAACCAATGGAATAATTCCAGCTAAATATCCAAAAATAATCCATGGTGAAAGTCCAGAAATTTTAAATAGAATTACCATATTATAGATTGGTATAATACATTTCCAGCCCTTTTCACCTGCCTTTGTGAAAACTTTCCACATTCCAGCTAATTGTAAAATAGCAATTACAAGACTGATAACAATAGCGATTCCTAAAAAAGCTCCTAAAACAGCTCCTAAAGCTGCAAATATTGATGAATCGGCGGTTGCAGTATATCCATAATCATAATAGTCATAATAGCTTGGATAAGTAGAATAATAGTCATAATACTCCATAAATTTATCCTCCTTTCATATTTCATAATTAAATTTTTACATTTCTCGACAAAAAAGTCAATATAAAATAGAAAAAAACTTGTATAAAAAAAATTAGTCTGATATAATCTAGATAATTACCTAATAATAATATACGAGGAGGTATTAAAATGAGTGAAAACAAATGTCAATGTGGTAATCAAAAAAAAGATGAATTTATGCAGAAATTGTTCGATGAATATTTACCTATCAAAGATAATTTAATTCAAATGTTAAATGAAGTACAAGAGCATTATGGATATATTCCACAAAATGCACAAAAAGAACTTTCAGAATTTTTAAATATTCCAATGGCAGAAATTTATGGAGTCATAACTTTTTATTCGAGATTTACCCTAAAACCTAAAGGAAAATATAATATTTCAGTATGCTTGGGAACGGCGTGTTATGTAAAAGGTTCTCAAAAAATTATGGATAGATTAAAAGAAAGATTACAAATCGAACCAGGTGAAACGACAAAAGACGGTTTATTTTCTATTGAGGAAACAAGATGTGTCGGTGCATGTGGTTTAGCACCAGTGTTTACTGTAAATGGTGAGGTATATGGAAAAGCAACTGTGAAAAAACTAGATGAGGTTTTAGATGAAATGATAAATAGCGAGAAGAAATAAAAAGTTATAGGAGGAAGAAAGTATGAAAAGTCTAGAAGAAATTCACAAAATAAGAGAAGAAAAAAGGAAAGAATTAGATTTAAGAGTAAACACAAAAGCAGATACTAGAGAAAAACATATTTTGGTTTGTCATGGTACAGGTTGTACTTCTTCAAAATCACCTGAAATTTTAGAAAATTTTAGAAGAATTTTGAAAGAAAAAAATATAACTAATGTAAGAGTTATCAAAACTGGTTGTTTTGGTCTTTGTGCGAAAGGCCCTATTGTCATTATTAGACCAGAAGATACCTTTTATGCATTAGTAACACCAGAAGATTGTGAAGAAATCATTGATAGCCATATTGTAAAAGGTGAAAGAGTAGAAAGATTACTTTGTAAAGATATAGATGGAACTGTTGTAAATAGTCTAGATGAATTAAACTTTTATAAAAAGCAAAAAAGAATTGCTCTTAAAAATTGTGGTGTTGTGAATCCAGAAGAAATTGATGAATACATAGCGTTTGATGGATATAAAGCATTAGAGAAAGTATTAAAAGAAATGACACAAGATGAAGTCATTGATGTTGTAAAAGAGTCTGGATTAAGAGGTAGAGGAGGCGCAGGTTTTCCTACTGGTAAGAAGTGGGAACTTACCAAAGCGTCAGAAGGAGACCAAAAATATGTGGTTTGTAATGCTGATGAAGGTGACCCAGGAGCTTTTATGGATAGAAGTATCTTAGAAGGAGACCCTCATTCTGTACTAGAAGCTATGGAAATTGCAGGATATGCTATTGGGGCAAATAAAGGATATATCTATGTTAGAGCAGAATATCCAATTGCAGTTCAAAGATTAAAAATTGCGATAGACCAAGCAAGAGAATATGGAATATTAGGAGAAAACATTTTTGGAACAGATTTTAGCTTTGATATTGAAATTCGTTTAGGTGCAGGAGCTTTTGTTTGTGGTGAAGAAACAGCTTTACTAGAATCTATTGAAGGAAAAAGAGGGCAACCAAGAGTTAAACCACCATATCCAGCACAATCAGGATTATGGGGAAAACCTACTTTAATTAATAATGTAGAAACCTATGCCAATATTGCACAAATCATATTAAAAGGAGCAAAATGGTATTCTTCAATTGGAACCCAAAGCTCAAAAGGAACAAAAGTATTTGCTTTAGGTGGAAATGTAAACAATATAGGATTAGTAGAAGTACCTATGGGAACAACCCTAAGAGAAATTATATATGACATTGGTGGCGGAATTCCAAATGGAAGAGATTTTAAAGCTGCCCAAACAGGTGGACCTTCAGGAGGATGTATACCAAAAGAACATTTAGATACACCTATTGATTATGAATCTTTAAAAGAGATTGGCTCAATGATGGGGTCAGGTGGATTGATTGTTATGGATGATACCAAATGTATGGTAGCCTTAGCAAAATTCTATCTAGATTTTACAGTAAGTGAAAGTTGTGGTAAATGTACACCTTGTAGAATTGGAACAAAAAGAATGCTAGAAATATTAGAAAGATTATGTAATGGAGAAGGAGAAGAATTAGATATCTATAAACTAGAAAAACTAGCAGCAAATATTCAAAAAGCAAGTATTTGTGGATTAGGTCAAACAGCACCAAATCCAGTTGTAAGTACCCTAAAGTACTTTAGAGAAGAATTTAGACAACATGCTATTCAAAAAGAATGTAGAACATTAGAATGTAAGGCAATGGCAAAAATCACAGTTAATGAAGAAAAATGTAAAGGATGTGGCTTATGCCAAAAACACTGTCCAGTAAATGCTATAGATGGTTCAGGAAGAGACAAAAGAATTATCAATCAAGAAAAATGTATTAAATGTGGTACATGTATTGCAAGTTGTCCATTCCATGCAATAGGCAATTAGAAATGTGCCAAAAAGGACAGACCCACATATAAATCATTTTAAATGAGTTAAGGAGAAGATTAATATGGAAAAAGAAATGGTTAATTTAATAATTGACAATCAAAAAATAACAGTACCTAAAGGAACAACAATTTTAAATGCTGCTAAAAAAGCAGGAATTGATATCCCAACATTATGCTTTTTAAAAGACATCAATGAAGTGGGAGATTGTAGAATGTGTATTGTAGAAGTCGAAGGAAGAAGGGGATTTGCAACCTCTTGTATCCAAACAGTAGAAGAAGGAATGGTTGTCCATACACATACGCCAAATGTATTAGAAGCACGTCATGTTATTCTAGATTTAATAATTTCAAACCATGCAAAAGATTGCTTAACCTGTACACGTTCAGGAAATTGTGAATTACAAGCATTAGCTACAAAATTCAATGTTTTAAATATTGAATTTGAAGGAGAAAGAACAGAACACAAAATTGATGACTTATCTCCATCTATTGTCAGAGATTTTAACAAATGTATTTTATGTAGAAGATGTGTAGCAGCATGTAAAAATGTACAAAAAATCGGTGCAATCGATTGTATTAATAGAGGTTTTGAATCTTGTATATCAACTGTTGGAGACCATAGTTTAAATGATGTTAACTGTACATTTTGTGGTCAATGTATAGAGGCATGTCCAACAGGTGCTTTACATGAAAAAGAAACGATTAATGATGTATGGGTAAAATTAAAAGACCCAGAAACAACGGTTATTGTACAAACAGCGCCAGCAGTTAGAGTTGCTCTTGGCGAAGAATTCGGCATGCCAATTGGTACTAATGTCGTTGGAAAAATGGTTACTGCATTAAAACGTTTAGGGTTTGACAAAGTATTTGATACGAATACAGGTGCTGACCTTACGATTATGGAAGAAGCCAATGAATTTATAGAAAGATTTACAAAAAATGATAATTTGCCTATGATTACATCTTGTAGTCCAGGTTGGGTAAAATATATAGAAATGAATTATCCAGAATTATTACCACATCTATCTAGCTGTAAATCTCCACATGAAATGTTTGGAGCTATTCTAAAAACCTATTATGCAAAAAGAGAAGGATTAGACCCAGAAAAAATTTATGTTGTTTCAGTAATGCCATGTATTGCTAAAAAGTTTGAAAGACAAAGACCAGAAATGATGGAAGATAATTTATATGATGTAGATAATGTTATTACAACTAGAGAATTGGCAAGAATGATAAAACAAGCCAATATTGAATTTGAAAAATTAGAAGATAGTAATTTCGACAGTCCTATGGGAGAAGCAAGTGGTGCAGGAGCTATCTTTGGAACAACCGGTGGTGTTATGGAAGCAGCTTTAAGAACAGCGCAAGATACTTTGACTGGAGAAGATTTACCAAAAATTGATTTTGAGCAGGTAAGAGGCGGAGAAGGGATAAAAAGAGCAACTATTATTATTGCAGGAAAAGATATTAATGTTGTTGCAGCAAGTGGCTTAGCAAATGCAAGAACTATATTAGAAGAAATTAAATCAGGAAAAGCAAATTATCAATTTGTTGAAATTATGGCTTGCCCAGGTGGTTGTATCATGGGTGGTGGTCAACCAATTAAGAGTTCTAAAGTAAGAGCAGAAGTAGATGTTAGAAAATTAAGAGCAGATGCTTTATATTCAATTGATGAAAGAAGTATTGTTAGAAAATCACATGAAAATCCTGTTATGAAAAAATTATATAAAGATTTCTTGGAAAAACCAGGAAGTGAAATAGCAGAAAGATTGTTACATACAACATATACTAAAAGAGAAAAATATAATATTTAATAAAAATTTATTGTGCAACTGTCAGGGAAAAGCGATATTTTTGAATAGTAAAAATTCCCTATATACCGGGAGTTTTTGCTATTATAAAATATTGCTTTTTTTGATAATTAATGGTATAATATATTTATCTAATGTGCTTACACAGCAAGTACAGGAGAAATTTATTGAATTTTTTCTGGAGGGGCTGTGTATAAACCTCCAGAATACTTGATGGAGGGAAAAAATGAAAACAAAAGCAGAAAAACTGACGATTCTTGCAGCTAGATTAATGGAGTCTGAGGATAAGTTGCTTCAAAGTGCAACGGTTCCGGCATATAATGATGCCATTCGGGCAATTAAAACTTGCCTAGATGTAGCACTCCAGGCCAAAGAGCTGACTGACTTTTGGTCAACTGTAAGAGAAGTAAAAGATGAGCTGAAGAAGCTCGAGATGGGTGAGATTATGAAGCGGCAGTTTTCGTGCGATAAGCTGTATAAACAGCTTATCATTACGGCAGTTGAAGAGATTGAAAAGAATTAATCCCACTTAAGCACCCCTAGAGAGATGGAAAATTTCTCTGGGGGTGTGGCATGTATATAAATTTAATTTTTAATTTGTAAATTATTAAAAATTATAATAAAACCATGAAAATTATTTATTTTCTATTGCAACTTTTGGATAAATGGTATATAGTAAAAAAGGGTGTAAAAAAATGACAAAATTTGTAGAAAATATTACAAAAATAGAAGCAAGTAATATCAATAGAAATATTGTTTATTTAGCATTCCCAATTTTAAAATTTATAAGGTAAGTGTTTATATCAATTCTTTTAGAATTGATATTTTTTATTATATAAAACATTTTATGCTCTATATAATAAAAAATAATATTGCGCGGGATTTGTCCCACTAAATACTTACTAAGAAAATAGAAGGAGGCATTTTATGGAACAAACAAAAAAATTACTCTTAGATGTAAACGAAAAACCAACTATTGCTAAATGGATAATTCTTGCTATTCAACATGTTTTTGCTATGTTTGGAGCAACTATTTTGGTTCCAATCATGGTAAATACAGCAGCAGGAGAAACTGTGCTTACCATTCCAGTTGCATTAGTTACATCAGGAATAGGAACATTAATTTACATTTTATGTACAAAAGGAAAATCACCAGTTTATTTAGGAAGTTCTTTTGCATTTATAGCACCACTCGCAGCAGCTTATGCAAAAGGTGGTATTTCAGGAGCAATGGTTGGCGTTATGGCGGTAGGACTTGTCTATGTTATTTTTGCAACGATTATTCATTTTATAGGAAAAAAATGGATAGACAAATTATTACCACCTGTTGTTATTGGACCAATGATTATGATAATTGGATTAAGTTTAGCACCAAGTGCTATTTCTCAAGTAGGATTAGGAACAGGAACACAAATTGATTGGAGATGTATAGCAGTTGCCCTAATTACATTTTTAACAACTGCAGTTGTTATGGTAAGAGGCAAAGGATTCTTAAAAATCATTCCATTCTTAGTTGGAATTGTCGTAGGTTATGTTTCGGCAATCTGTTTTGGACTAGTGGATTTTGCTCCAGTATTAGAAGCAGGATTTTTTAGTATGCCGAGCTTTGTAGTACCATTTTTAAATTATACACCTAATTTTTCAGCATTATTAACAATTGTACCAATTTCTTTGGTAACAATTGCAGAACATATTGGAGACCATACAGCATTAAGTACAATTATTGGAAAAAATTTATTGAAAGACCCAGGTTTAGATAGAACTTTATTAGGAGATGGTCTAGCAACATTTGTAGCAGGATTTTTAGGAGGTCCGGCAAATACAACTTATGGAGAAAATACCTCTGTTGTGGGAATGACAAAAGTGGCATCTGTATGGGTAATTGGACTAGCCGCAATCATTGCTATTTGTTTAGGATTTTTAGGAAAATTTACTGCATTAGTATCAACCATTCCTGATGCTGTTTTAGGAGGTGTATCTTTACTACTATATGGATTTATTTCTGTAAATGGTTTAAAAGTATTAATTGAAAATAAAATAGACTTTGGAAAATCTAAAAACATAGTTGTTGCATCTACTATGTTGGTACTAGGGCTAGGAGGAGCAGCTATTTCAATTATACATGGAGATTTATCTGTGACAATTTCAGGAATGAGTTTAGCAGCAATTATTGGTATCTTATTGAATTTATTATTACCAGATGAAAAAGAAGATAATGACAATAAACCAAAAGATACAAATGAAATTACAGAAAACGAGAAGGAAATCAAATATGAAAGTGAGGCAAATACAATGGGAGAAATAAAAAAAGATAATGACAATAATGTAACAGTATTAAATAATCCTTTAGTGGAACATAAGTTATCTATTATTAGAAATAAAAATACAGGAACAAAAGAGTTTAGAGAAATTATTGGCGAAATAGCTACATTATTATGTTATCATGCATTAGAAGATGCTAAATTAAAAGAAACAGAAATTGAAACACCAATTTGCAAGATGAAAGCAAGAGTTTTAGACGAAGATAATTATGCATTTGTACCAATTTTAAGAGCAGGAACAGGTATGTTAGATGGATTATTAAAAATTGTACCAAATGCAAAGATTGGACACATTGGACTATATAGAAACGAAGAAACTTTAGAACCAGTACAATATTATTATAAAATGCCTAAAGATATTGCTAAAAGAGAAGCCATTATCTTAGACCCGATGCTTGCAACAGGTGGCTCAGCAGCAGATACAATCCAAATGCTAAAAAAAGATGGTGTTAAGAAAATCAAATTTTTATGTATTTTATCTGCGCCAGAAGGTATCGAAAGATTAAGAAAAGAACACCCAGATGTACAGATTTATACAGCATGTATTGATGAAAAATTAAATGATAAAGGATATATCGTACCAGGCTTAGGAGATGCAGGAGATAGAATATTTGGAACAAAATAAGATAGGGTATACGAAAAAAATAAAGAGACAATAAGAACAATGTGTTCTAATTGTCTCTTTCATACTATTTGTTATTATTATTTTGCTTTTCGTTATTATTATTTTGACTATTTGAACTATTATTGTTTTTCTTTTCTTTATTTTTCTTTCCCATGTAAAAGCACCTCCTCAAAGTATATTACTATTTTGTACGAATCTATAAAAAATATTCACTAATTATTTGTTTTTTTTATATTATTGATATATAATAACATAAATTCAAATATATGATTTATCATATAGGGAGGCTAAAATATGAATTATAACAATGAAAAATTAAATGAATTTAATGATTACATAAGATACAGAAAAGTGGCTATAATAGGATTGGGAGTTAGCAATTTACCACTTTTAGATTATTTATATGAAAAAAAAGCAAATGTTACAATTTTTGATCAAAGAGAATATAATCAAATTCCTAGAGATATTATTGAAAAAATAACAAATTATGGTTTTATGATTCATTTTGGAAAAGATTGTTTAGGGCATTTGAAAAATTTTAATGTTATTTTCCGTTCACCTAGTTGCTTACCAACAAAACCAGAATTGGTAGAAGAAGCAAATAGGGGCGCTTTGGTAACAACTGAAATAGAATTATTAATGGAGATGTGTCCGGCAAAAATCGTAGGAGTGACAGGCAGTGATGGAAAAACAACAACAACAAGTCTAATTAATCATATCTTAGAAAAAGCAGGTTATAAAACATTTTTAGGTGGAAATATTGGAACACCATTATTTACAAAATTACCTGAAATGACACCTCAAGATATTGTTGTTTTAGAATTAAGTAGTTTTCAATTAATGGGAATGGAGATTAGTCCACAAATTGCCGTTATTACTAATATAACACCAAACCATTTAAATATACATAAAGATTACCAAGAATATATTGACGCTAAGAAAAATATTTTCAAATATCAAGATGAAAATGGAATTTTAGTTTTAAATTATGATAATGAAATAACCAAAGAATGTGCAAAAGAAGCAAAAGGTAAGGTTGTTTTCTTTAGTAGCCAAACAAAATTAGACAATGGATATATTGTTGATGAAGATGTGATAAAAGAATGTGATGATAAAATTAGAAAGCATATTTTAAATACAGAAGATGTAATTTTGAGAGGAAATCACAATTATCAAAATATTGCAACAGCCATTGCAGCAACGGCAAGCTTAGTAGATACAGAAATTGCAGTAAAAGCAATAAAAGAATTTAAACCAGTGGAACATAGAATTGAGTTTGTAGAAGAAATAGATGGCGTAAAATGGTATAATGATTCTGCAAGTTCTTCACCATCTAGAACCTTATCTGGTATCAATGCTTTTAAAGAAGATATTGTTCTAATTGCTGGAGGATATGATAAAAATTTAGACTATACACCACTTGCTAAACCAATTGTTGATAAAGTAAAAACACTAATTTTAATTGGTCAAACTTCTGGGAAAATATATGAAGTTGTAAAAAAAGAATTAGAGAAAGAAAATAAGGATTTAAATATTTATATGTGTGAAACATTAGAAGAAACAATTCCAATTGCAAAAAAGAATGTAAATAGTGGAGATGTTGTTCTATTTTCTCCTGCTAGTGCAAGTTTTGATATGTTTAAAAATTTTGCAGATAGAGGAAATCAATTTAAAAATTTAGTACGAAATTTAAAGTAGATAAAAATCAAGAGGAGTCCAAGTGCGGACTCCTCTTTAATATACTGGGCTACTTACTATCCTACTTTCCAAGAAACATTCGGGCTTCCTGAAAAGCCAACTTCTCGTTACTTGAAAACCGCATTTTGGTGCGATTTTTTTCTTCAAGATCACAGAGCAATATTGCTACTCTGTATTTCTCGTGAGAATCTCCTTTTACGCAGGCAGTTTCCCATCTGTTAACTAACTGTTCAATGCGATCCATTATTATCACTCCTTATAGAGAAAATTTTTAGATTCCTGTATAACCTTTATCTCTTCAGATGAAAATTGAAATTTATTGCATCTAGCAAACTGCTGAATATTCTCAGCTACCTGTTGCTTCAATCTATCTGGAGCAAATTTTAAAAATGTCCAACTCCTTAAGATGTCTTCTATATAATGGTAATGCATAGTATCCTCCTTTTTAGAGTAGCCCTTTTCGTATATATGTACATTATATCACAAAATAGTAAAAAAGTTAAATCCTATGCACCATTTAGAGCTTATTAACATATCTTGTATAAGTAAAGCATGCATAGCAAAATGAAAGATAGGAGGAATTAGGTATGTATGATAACAATTATGAAGAATACATAAGAAGTATTTTAGGATATCCTAGTACAAACAACTTTAATCAAAATCAGATGTATCAAAATGGATATTCAAATTCATCACAAGTAAGCATGAGAAACAATTTAGAAGAATGCTACCCTGAGATATATAAAATTATATATCCGATGGTAAAAAAAGCCTGTGATAGGAATATGGGGGCAAATACTAGGGAAGAAATTGAACAAATGACAGATGAAATCTATTCAGCATTAGAAGATAATAATCAAATTAATATAAACATCAATTTAGGAAATACGATTTCTACAACAAATACTAATGGAATGGAAAACAGGAGTGAAGTACAAAAAGGAGAAGTTCAAAAGAAATTTTCTGAAAAGCAAGTGGTTGAAAATAGAAGTCCTGAAATACAGGACAGAAGACGACTTTTTAACAATAATTTAAGAGATTTAATCAAAATATTGTTAATCAGAGAATTACTAAGAAGACCAAATCATAGACCAAATTTTCCACCAAGACCACCATTCAATCGTCCACCACGTCCGCCAATGAGACCACCAATTATGCCTAGAAATTATGAGCAACCATTGTATGACATATATGAATATTAAAAATGAAAATTTTACCAATTTTTCAAAATAAAATTTGAATATAAATTCTAAAAATGCAAAAAATAATTACGAGAAATTTTGAAAGGTGGTAAAATAAATGAAAGTAAAAGATTGTATGTGTACAGAAGTTTGCTGTGTTAAACCAGAAGCAAAAATAAATGAAGTTGCGAAATTAATGTGTCAAAATCATATCGGTTCAGTACCTGTTTGCGACAATAATAATTGTTTATGTGGAATTGTTACTGATAGAGATATTATATTAAGAAGTATTGCTTGTGATAAAGATGTTAAAACAACACCAGTAAGTGATATTATGTCGACAAATGTATGTACTTGTGATGAAAACGAAGATATGGCAAATGCAGAAAATAAGATGGGAACAAATAAAGTAAGAAGATTACCTGTTTGTGACAATAATAAAAAAGTAATTGGTATATTAACTTTAGGAGATATTGCACAAAATAGGGCAAATCTAGATGATAGAGAAATTTGTATTACATTTGAAGATGTTTGCGATTGTGATACAAATAAAAATGCGCAATAAGATAAATCTACAAATAAAATCAATACTTGTTAAGTAATCCAGGTTCTAATATTATATTTTTTATATATGATATTAGAACCTGGATTTTATCTAAGTATATTAATTTTGAAGATACATATAATAATAGGAGTAGTTAATTTTTGATTTTTAGAATAAGATTTTCATATTTTCTAAAAGATAAAGGAGGGGAGAGATGATTGTAAATATCCCTTATTGGACAAGAGTTGCCAAAAATATTTTATATGTCATATTATTAATGTTAGGGTTATATCTAGCATTAAAATTGTCTATTTTTTATATGCCATTTCTAATAGCTTTTATTATTTCATTGATGATAGAACCACTCATAAAATACATTATGCGAAAAACAAAATTAACAAGAAGGACTAGCTCTATTATTATATTTATACTAGTGACAATCATTATTCTAGGAATATTAAGTTGGATTATTATTACATTATTTTCGGAATCTTCTAGTTTGCTTCAAGGCTTGAATGCTTATTTTGATAAAGCCTCCAAACAATTACAAGGATTTATTGAACAATTTCAATTTGATAAAATTAAATTACCAGATGAGGTATTAACTATTGTACAAGAATCTAGTGGGGATTTTTTACAAACGATTTCTAATTGGATAAAAAATGCCTTAAATGGTTTAATTAATATAATTACAAAAATACCGGAAATTGCTATTTGTGTAGGAATAACGATACTTGCTTTATATTTTATTTGTGTAGATAAAATTTATATTTTGGACCAAATAGAATATCATTTACCAAAAACATGGGTAAAGAGATTAAGTAATCATTTAAAAGATTTAATACAAACTTTAGGTGGTTATTTAAAAGCTGAAGCAACTTTAATTTTGGTATCTTTTGTTATTTCATTAATAGGACTATATATTTTATCTTTTTTGAAATTTAATATTCCATATCCTTTATTAATGGCATTATTTATAGGTTTTGTAGATGCGCTTCCTATTTTAGGTTCTGGAACAGTCATGATACCATGGGCTGTTATTTCTGCTTTGAATGGAGATTTATCTTTAGGAATTGCTATTGTTACATTATTTATCATCATGTCAGTTGTAAGACAATTTTTAGAGCCTAAATTGGTTAGTAAAAATATTGGTGTCCATCCCATATTCACATTAATTGCTATGTATACAGGATTTAAAATAACAGGTGTTATTGGGCTATTATTAGGACCAATTGTTTTAATTATCATAAAAAATATATTTGCTAATTTAATTGACCAAGGTGTGTTTAAAACGATTTTTGATAAGAAATAAAAAAAAAGGGAAATTGGGGACGGACTCATTTTTCCCTTTTTTATTTAAGTTTTAATTGTTTGCTAAAATATTATACAAAAAAAGGGAAAAATGAGTCCGTCCCCAATTTCCCTTTTCGTTTTATTCCCATTCAATTGTTGCAGGTGGTTTTGAAGTAATATCATAGACAACTCTATTAACATGTTTTACTTCATTAACAATTCTTGATGAAACTTTTTCTAATATTTCATAAGGAATTTTGCTCCAAACACCTGTCATAAAATCTGTAGTTTCTACTGCACGTAGGGCAATCGTATAATCATAAGTTCTTTCATCACCCATAACACCAACAGATTTTAAATTTGTTAATACTGCAAAGTATTGGTTGATTGATTTATGAAGTCCAGCGTTTGCAATTTCTTCTCTAAAAATGCTATCAGCTTCTTTTAGTATATCTAGTTTATCTTCTGTTATGTCACCAATTACTCTAATAGCTAGTCCCGGTCCAGGGAATGGTTGTCTAAATACTAAGTTTTCTGGTATACCTAGTTCTAAACCTGTTTTTCTAACTTCATCTTTAAATAAATTTCTTAAAGGTTCTACAATTTCTTTAAAATCTACATAGTCTGGAAGACCACCAACATTATGATGACTTTTAATAACAGAACTTTTTCCTAATCCGCTTTCAATTACGTCAGGGTAGATAGTACCTTGTACTAAGAAATCTACTGTTCCGATTTTTTTAGCTTCTTCTTCAAAAACTCTAATAAATTCTTCACCAATGATTTTTCTTTTTCTTTCTGGGTCTGTAACACCAGCAAGTTTTTCTAAAAATCTATCTTTCGCATTTACTCTTATTAAATTAATATCAAATTGCTTCTTAAAAACTTCTTCAACTTCATCACCTTCGTTTTTACGAAGTAACCCATGATCAACAAAGATACAAGTTAAGTTTTTACCAATTGCTTTATGTAATAAGACTGCTGCAACAGAAGAATCTACACCGCCAGATAAAGCACATAAAGCTTTTTTATCTCCAATTTTTTCTTTTAAAGTTTTAATACTATCTTCTACAAAAGAAGAAATTTGCCAATCTCCAGAACAACCACAAATATTAAATAAGAAATTCTTAATTACTTGTGTTCCATTTACAGATAAGTTTACTTCTGGATGGAATTGAATACCATATAATTTTTTCTCCGCATTTTCCATTGCTGCATTTGGGCAATGGTCTGTTGAACCGATATTTTTAAAACCATTTGGTACTTCTGACACAAAATCTGTATGACTCATTAAGAAATCATTTGCTCTTTCAAATCCTTGAAATAGGGAAGAGGTATTATCAATATTTACTTTTGTTGTTCCATACTCTCTGGTATTTGCTCTTGAAACATTTCCTCCTAAAGTATAGGTCATTAATTGCATACCATAACAAATTCCTAAAACAGGAATGCCTAAATCAAAAATTCCATCTGCACATTTAGGGGAATCTTCTCCATAAACACTAGCAGGTCCACCTGTAAAGATAATTCCTTTTGGATTTTTCTCTTTGATTTTTTCAATAGAAATGTTGTATGGTACAACTTCTGAATACACATTGCATTCTCTGACTCTTCTTGCAATTAATTGATTGTATTGTCCACCAAAGTCTAAGATTAAAATTAATTCATTTTCTTTCATTATTTACCTCCGAAATTAAAATCATATATATATAATATCACAATTTGTCGACAAAGTAAATAAAAACGCCTGGAGTTTTACTTAAAGTTTGCTTATATTATGAAAATATGATATAATAAATTAGATATAACTTTTTTATAATCAACAACGCCTGTAGGCAGGAGGTATCGCGAGATGAAGAATCTAGAGAAACTGAAAAACAAGTATAAGAACAAATTAGGAGAAGGCTCTATCACTTTCAGAGTGGAATGGAAGTATACTCCTGAAAAGGAAATCCAGATTACTGATGTGTCGGTGCGGATGATAAGAGACTACGGTCTTAATGCTACTGCATCACTTAGTAGATGGTGGCCCATCGATAAGGAGGATATGTCCGTATTTACTTCTATCGAGAAAAAGATTTTCGAGGAAAAGAGTGTGAATGAGCAGTGGCCCGGAACGGGTTATGCCGGAATGGCTTTATACTTGTAAACACCTAACTAGGATTCCAAAACAAAAAAGTCAGCCCTTGGGACTGGCTTTTTTGTTGTACATGTGGCGAAGCCGCTTTTCTTATAACACGCCATTTGTAGGAATATAAGCATCATCTGGAGGATATACATATTCTTCATTTGGTTTGTCAACTGTTTTTATTTCTTTTACTTTGACAATTGGCATATCACCATGGTAATTGCCTTTTGTAATTTCGCCAGTTAATTCTACCCATGTTCCATTTTCAAAATCTTGTGCATTTTCATATTCACAAAGAAATCCTACAATTACATACTGAAAATCAGAGGAAATAATCATATCTCTAGCTAATATAAATTGGGTATCAGTTAAATCTAATACACGATACACATATCCTGTAAATTTGATTTTTACACCAACATAAGTCTCAATATTTTCATGAACAGATTTTAAAACATTTGTATAGTTTTTTGTCGAAATTTCAGAAATTTCAGATTGAGGAACACAGCTAGAAACATTCCTATTATTTTTAGCACCTATAAATAATTTTATGCTTACAAATATTAAAATTGCAATAATTAATAATACAATACCAGTAAAAATATATTTAAATAATTTACTTCCATTTACCTTAAAATTATAAATAAACATGAATACCTCCATTCAAACATAATGTTTCAGATTAACTATTAAAATATATGTAATAAAAAAAGGAATATGATAAATAAATATATTTGTTTTTCTAAATAAATAGCCCTAAAAGACTTGATAAAAAAATATTTTAGTGATATAGTATCTAAGTAAAAAAATAAACTTAGGAGGACAGATTTGTAATGGGATTATTTAAAACATACAGTGAAAAAGAAGTAAAAAGAGTAAAGCCATTAGTTGCTAAAATCAATGCGCTTGAGGAAGAAATATCAAAATTAAGTGATAGTGAATTAAGAGGAAAAACAGATTACTTTAAAAAACAATTAGCAGATGGTAAAACCTTAGATGATATATTACCAGAGGCTTATGCGGTTGTTAGAGAAGCTTCTAAAAGAGTTTTAGGGATGAGACATTTTGACGTACAATTAATCGGTGGTATTGTCTTGCACCAAGGTAGAATTGCTGAAATGAAAACAGGTGAAGGAAAAACATTAGTTGCAACATTACCTGTGTACTTAAATGCACTTGAAGGAAAAGGTGTACATGTAATTACAGTAAATGATTACTTAGCTAAAAGAGATAGTGAATGGATGGGAAAATTATATAAATTCTTAGGACTATCTGTTGGATTAGTAATTAGCGGAATGGAACCTAAAGCAAAACAAGAAGCATACAATGCAGATGTAACTTATGGTACAAATAATGAATTTGGATTTGATTACTTAAGAGATAATATGGTTATTTATAAAGATCAATTAGTACAAAGAGGACTACACTATGCTATTGTCGATGAAATTGATAGTATTTTAATTGATGAGGCAAGAACACCACTTATTATTTCAGGTAGAGCAAATCAATCATCTGATTTATATAAAAAAGCTGATAATTTTGTAAAAAGATTAACTCCAAAAGTTATTGTAGAAGAAGATGTTAAAAATTATGAGCAAGCAGAAGATAATGAAAAATATGACTATATTGTAGACTTAAAAGCAAAATCTGCATCACTTACACAAAAGGGTATAAAAAAGGCAGAAGAAGCATTTGGGTTAGAAAACTTTAATGATTTAGAAAACTCAACATTAGTTCACCATGTTAACCAAGCTTTAAGAGCACATGGTGTTATGAAAAAAGATACTGATTACATTGTAAAAGATGGAGAAGTTTTAATTGTTGATGAATTTACAGGACGTATTATGTATGGAAGAAGATACAACAATGGACTACATCAAGCAATTGAAGCAAAAGAGCATGTAAAAATTGCAGACGAATCAAAAACATTGGCAACCATTACATTCCAAAACTATTTTAGAATGTATGACAAATTATCTGGTATGACAGGTACAGCTATGACAGAAGAAGCAGAATTTGAGGAAATCTATAATTTAGATGTTGTAGAAATACCTACAAACAAACCAATGATTCGTAAAGATGAAAATGATGTTATTTACAAAAATGAGAATGCAAAATTCAGAGCAATTGTAAAAAGTATTAAAGAAAGCCATGAAAAAGGACAACCAGTTTTAGTAGGTACAGTTTCAATTGAAAAATCTGAAAAATTGAGTAAACTATTAAAACAAGAAGGTATTAAACATGAAGTATTAAATGCAAAATACCATGAGAAAGAAGCAGAAATTGTTGCACAAGCTGGTAAATTTGGAGCAGTAACGATTGCTACAAACATGGCAGGACGTGGTACTGATATTATCTTAGGTGGAAATAGTGAATTTTTAGCAAAAGAAGAAATGAGAAGAAAGAAAATGCCTCATGAACTAATCGAAGAAGCAAATACTTACTATGAAACAGAGGATGAGGAAATATTAAAGGCTAGAAAAGAATTTAAAACGTTAGTTGATAAATATGAAGAACAAATCAAAGAAGAAAAAGAAAAGGTAATCCAAGCTGGTGGATTAAAAATTATTGGAACAGAAAGACATGAATCTAGAAGAATTGATAACCAGTTAAGAGGACGTTCTGGACGTCAAGGTGATATTGGTGAATCTAAATTCTATATTGCACTTGATGATGATTTGATGAAAATATTTGGTGGAGATACCATTACAAAAGTATATAATTCATTAGGTGCAGATGAAAATATGCCAATTGATTCTAAAATTATATCTAGAGCAGTAGAAAATGCCCAAAAGAAAGTTGAAGGAAGAAACTTTACAATCCGTAAAAATGTATTAAAATATGATGATGTTATGAATGCACAAAGAGAAATCATTTATGCACAAAGACGTGAAGTGTTAGACGGTGAAAATATTCATGATAATATTATGGACATGATAAGTGCGGTTGCAGAGGCTACTGTTCAAATGTATATAGAACCAGAAAAGAATGAAGTAAATGTAGAAGCATTAAACCAAGAAATTTTAAATACATATGGAATTGACATGTTACCATATATTAAAGACCATATTTCAGAGCCTGAAAAAATTTCTGAGGAATTAATCAAACAAGCAAATGCAAAATACACAGAAAAAGAAACAGCAATTGGTTCTGAACAAATGAGAGAACTTGAAAGAGTTGTTATGCTTAAAGTTGTAGATGAAAAATGGATGAACCACATAGATAGTATGGATGAGTTAAAAAATGGTATAGGACTTCGTGCTTATGGTCAGCAAGATCCTGTTGTAAAATACAGAATCGAAGGTATGGACATGTTTGAAGAAATGGTTTCAGATATTAAAGTAGATGTAACTAAAATTTTAATGAATATCCGTCAGCAAGAAGAAGCTAAAAGACAAGAAACTGTTAAAATTACAGGAGCAGCATTAGAAGCAATTCATAGTGTTGATGGAGGAGCCAAAATTGGAACAGATGTTGATAGAACAGTTAAAAATGACGGACCAAAAGTAGGAAGAAATGATCCATGTCCATGTGGTAGTGGTAAGAAATATAAAAATTGCTGTGGAAGAAATGCTTAAATAATAAAAATATAAAAAGTTCGCAATTTATAAAAATGTGAACTTTTTTGAAATAGGAAGGACAAGTTAAACAATGGGGGATATAAATGTATTTTCAGGTCCAATGAAATGTGGAAAAAGTATGCAAATAATCAATGAATTTAATAGACAATTAGTTACAGGTAAGAATGTAATGATTTTCAAACCAAAAATAGATGATAGAATGGGTTCTAATCTTATAGGAACAAGAGATGGAAAAAAGATTGAAGCCAATAACATTGAAACAATTAATGAATTACAAAACTATAATGCAGACATATTTTTTATAGATGAATTTCAATTTTTAGATGGAGATGTTAAAGTTATAGAAGAAATGGCAGAAAAGGGAAAGAAATTTTTCATTGCAGGTTTGAATTTAACTTCTGAGAAAAAACCATTTGGAAAAATGGGAGATTTACTTTGCATTGCCGATAATGTAAAAATGATGACTTCTATTTGTGAAATATGCAAAAATGATAATGCTGTTTATTCATATTTTAAAGGAAATAAAACTGAAGATATTGCTATTCGGAGACAAAGAATATATACCTGTATGCAGAAAATGTTATGAAAATTTAACTAGAAATAAATAATATAAAAAAGCTCATTATTTTCTTAGAAAAATAAGAGCTTTTTTAATTATTGGTATTGACCACAAGAATAAGTTTTTTAGATAAGCAATAAATTACTGTATTTCTTTTGCAATTAGATGAAAAATATAGTAAAATAAATAAAATGAATATTAATGGTAGGAGTGTGATAAAATGTTAGAATTAGAAGAAAATTCAAGACTTCTAAAAACTTTAGAAGAAAAATTACAAGATTTGGGTGAGTCACTTTGACATTTCTAAATTAGAAAATGAATTACAAGATTTAGAGGCTGAAACTTTAAAAGAAGACTTCTGGCAAGATACTAAGCATTCTAATAAGGTATTAGCAAAAATTAAAAGTATCAAAAACAAAGTAAATGAATATAGAAAAATAGAAAGCGAGATACAAAATTTAAGCGAATTAACAGAATTAACAAACATAGAACCTGACGAAGAAATTGCGAAAGATATTATAAAAAGTACAAAGAATTTAGAAAAAGAATTAGAAAAACTAGAAATTGCAACATTATTATCTGGTAAATATGATAGCAATAATGCAATTGTAACGATTCATCCTGGAGCAGGAGGAACTGAATCTCAAGACTGGGCAGAAATGCTATATAGAATGTATACTAGATGGGCAGATAAAAATGGATATACTGTAACAGAACTAGATTACTTAGAAGGTGAAGAAGCAGGAATAAAAAGTGTAACTTTTGAAATTATTGGTGAATATGCTTATGGATATATGAAAGGGGAGATGGGGGTTCATAGACTAGTTAGAATTTCTCCATTTGATAGCGGAGGAAGAAGACATACCTCATTTGCTTCTGTAGAAGTTTTGCCTGAAATTACAGATGATATTGAAATTGATATTAATCCAGACGACTTAAGAATTGACACATATAGAGCATCTGGTGCAGGTGGTCAACATATTAATAAAACATCATCTGCTGTAAGAATTACACATATACCAACCAATATTGTTGTTGCTTGTCAATCTGAGCGCTCTCAAATTCAAAACAGAGAAACAGCTATGAAGATGCTAAAATCAAAATTGTTTGACTTAAAAGAAAAAGAACATAAAGAGAAGATAGAAGACTTAAAAGGAGAACAAAGAGAAATCGCTTGGGGAAGTCAAATTCGTTCCTATGTATTTTGTCCATATACAATGGTAAAAGACCATCGAACAAATTATGAGGTAGGAAATGTAGAAGCTGTTATGGATGGAAAAATTGACGATTTTATGGAAAGCTATTTGAAATATTGCAAATAATTTGACATATTTAAACACAATCGAATATAATAGTAAGGAGTTAAATTTAAATAAATTTAACTTTTTATTATGAAATAAAGAAGGTGCTCAATATGGAAGACATAATTGTACTAAAGTTTGGAGGTAGTTCTGTTTCAAATAATGAAAACTTAAGAATCGTTGCAAACAAGATCATTGATTTCAAAAATAACACTAAAAACATAGTTGTTATTTTATCAGCACAAGGAAAAACAACAGATAAGCTTATAAATGAAGCTTATGAATTAACTGAGGAGGTTAATAAAAGAGAATTAGATGCATTGGTTAGCTGTGGTGAACAAATGTCATCTGCCAAATTAAGTATTTTATTAAATAGTTTAGGATTTCCTGCAGTATCACTAACAGGATGGCAAGCTGGTATTTATACGAACAATACAAATCAAGATGCATTAATTGAAACTATTAATACCAAAAGAATATGTTCAGAACTAGAAAGTGGAAATATTGTTATTATAACAGGATTTCAAGGAATTAATGAAAATCTAGACATAACAACTTTTGGTAGAGGTGGTTCTGACACAACAGCAGTTGCAGTTGCAGCAGCCCTAAAAGCAAAAAATTGTTACATTTTTTCTGATGTAGATGGAATATACTCATCAGATCCCAATAAAGTTCAAGGAACTAAAAAATTAACAAAACTTTCTTATGATGAAATGTTACAGTTATCAAATGAAGGAGCAAAAGTCTTACACAATCGTTGCATTGAAATTGGTGAAAAATATAAAATACCAATTATTACAAAATCCACATTTAATGATAATTATGGCACAGTCATTTCTGATGAAAAAATAGAAAAAGATGAAATCAAAAGTATCATAAAAAAAGATATTTCAAGAATATCTATAGTAGGAAATGGAATTATTAGAAATACAGACGCTATCACTAAAACACTTCACTATATCAAACAAAATAAATTAGAAATGTTAGAATTCAATGTCTCTGAAAGTAAAATTTCTGTTACTTTTAAAACTTTTGTTAGTGATAAAGTATTAGAAGAATTGCATAAAGAGATATTTGCAAATAAATAATCAAAAAATAGGATTACTATCTAGTAATTCTATTTTTTTGTTAGTTCTAAAATAGACAACCTTTGAATATATATAATTTAGATTAAAAATTTGGAGGTATTCATATGACGGTAGATGAAAGAAAAACAATTAATACTGCTGTAGTTCAAAATTTAATATTAGAAAATAGAGGAAAATTAAGTATATCAGGGGTGTTAGATGTATTAAGCTTTGATGATCAGGTTATTATGGTTGAAACAGAGCTAGGATTATTAACAATAAAAGGAGAAGGTCTTCGAATAACAAAGTTAAGTATTGACACTTCTGAAGTTATTGTAGAAGGAAACATATCTTATCTCGCATACAGCAATAAAGAGGTGGAAAAAAACAAGGGTAGTATTATTAGTAAAATATTTAAATAAATTTTTAAGTAGGTGAAAATAATGATTAATGCACAATTTCATTTATTCTTAATATTTATTATAAATGGATTTATCATTGGTTTATTATTCGATTTTTTTAGAATACTAAGAAAATCAATAAAAACAGCAGATTTTATTACTTATGTAGAAGACGCATTATTTTGGATTTTAAGTGGATTTATTATATTATATAGTATATTTACATATAATAATGGTGAAATTCGATTATATATGTTTCTAGCAATTATTCTAGGAATTTTAATATATATATTTTTCATAAGCAAATTTATATTAAAAATCAGCTTATTAATTATAAACTTTTTTAAGAACATATTTTTAAAAATATTTAACGTATTAAAAATTCCCTTTCATTTCTTATTAAAATTGATTAGAAAAATCTTTTTTAATCCTATATCCTTTATTATTATAAATATGCGAAATTTTTTTACGAAATTATTACATAATTTTTCTAAAAAAACCAAAATATCTACTAAATTTGTAAAAAATACAAAAAATTAGAAGGATTTCTATAAAATATGTAGAATAATATATATGTGAAACTTTTAATAAATTGGAGTGTACTTATGAAAAAAAATAAAAAAATCTTAAAAAATATATTTATAATAGCAATTATTATTTATATTGTTTTTATATTTATCAATCAACAAAAAACATTAAATGAATATAGTAAAAATACTGAAGAATTAAATCAACAAATAGCTACGGAAAAAGCTACTAACGAAGAACTAAATCAGAAAAAAGAAGATGTTAATTCATTAGAATTTATAGAGGAAATGGCTAGAGAAAAACTAGATATGTATCATCCAAATGAAAGAGTATATGTAGATCAAGGAATGTAGTCTTTTAGATTATATTCCTTTTTTTGGAAAATTTTGTTTATTTTTTTCATATTTTATGTTATAATATGATTTGTATTAAATTCGTTTTTTATTCCCATAAATATTTTAAAATTTTAATTATATATAATTAGGAGGTTTTATGTTAGATTTAGAATCAATGAGTTTAGCCGAATTAAAAAAAATGGCAAAAGAACAAAATATTAAAAATATCTCAAAATTAAAAAAAGAAGAAATTATAAAAGTTTTAAAACAAATTTTAAGTGTATCAGTTGCCTATAAAGAAGATATAGAAGATGAAGAGAATCTAGATGACAATAGTGATGAAGCAAAAAAGGAAACTATAGAACGACAATATGATGAAAACGGAGAACCAATTGTAGATTACAAATTAACTAATGAAGGGGATGAAATTGTCGAGGGTATATTAGATATTATGCCTGACGGATATGGTTTTCTAAGGGGAGATAACTATTTATCTAGCGAAAAAGATGTCTATATTTCTATGGTTCAAATAAGAAGATTTAGATTGGATACAGGAGATATTATTAAAGGAATTTCTAGATTTAGAGAAGGTGAAAAATTCCCTTCATTAATTTTTGTTGGAGAAGTAAATGGAGAACATCCTGAAAAAGCTATAAAGAGAAAAAGATTTGATGAATTAATTCCTATCTATCCAAATGAAAAATTAAAACTAGAAACTGTTCAAAATGATTATGCAACCAGAATTATAGATTTAATGTGCCCTATTGGAAAAGGTCAAAGAGGAATGATTGTAGCACCTCCAAAAGTAGGAAAAACAACATTATTAAAAAAAGTAGCTAACAGCATTAGCCAAAACAATCCAGAAGTAGAATTAATTGTACTTTTAATAGATGAAAGACCAGAAGAAGTTACAGATATGAAACGTTCAATTAAAGGTCAAGTTATTCATTCAACATTTGATGAATTACCAGAACATCACGTAAAAGTTGCTGAAATGGTTTTAGCAAGGGCTAAAAGACTAATTGAACAAGGAAAAGATGTTGTTATTTTATTAGATAGTATTACCAGATTAACAAGAGCATATAACCTTGTAATTCCTTCTTCAGGTAGAACCTTATCAGGTGGTATAGACCCTGCTGCATTACATAAACCTAAAAAGTTTTTTGGGGCTGCAAGAAATATTGAAAATGGTGGAAGCCTAACAATATTGGCAACAGCTTTAATTGATACAGGTAGTAGGATGGATGATGTTATATTTGAAGAATTTAAAGGTACAGGTAATATGGAAGTTCATCTAGATAGAAAATTGTCTGAAAGAAGAATATTCCCTGCAATCGATATAAATAAATCAGGAACACGAAGAGAAGATTTATTGTTAACACCAACAGAAAGAGAAACCGTATTTGCATTAAGAAAAGCAATGAATACAATGCCTGTTGCTGAAGTAACTGAGCAAGTTATTAGTGAAATGACAAAAACTAAAAATAATCAAGAATTTATTGAAAAAATGGATTCCTATTTACAAAGATTTAAATAAAAAAGTTAAAAGTAACTTTATAGGTTACTTTTCTTTTTTTACAAAAACATATAAAAGGGAAGGTAAGAATTTTAACTAATAAAAATAAAATACATATATAAGAAAAAATAGAAATAAAAGTATTTTAAATCATTTATAATTAAAAAAGAGAGAAGAACTAATAAGAGTAAAGGTAGTATTTATTAAAATATAACATTGCACAAAATCAATCTTTTGTGCAAAAAGAGATAGGAGCATAATATAAAACAGCCACAAACCTCTACTTCTACTAATTCAAGGCTTTTAGCTGTTCTATACATACTAATATTCATTTATATATCTTTATTTTCTTATTATATTTATATTATATTCATTATTATTATAATCTTTTGTATTATAGTTATATCAATATTCTTATGACTTATTAAAATCAATTTTAAGACATTTTTTTATTTTACTTATATAACTTGTTATCTGATTTATTTTTAATCTGTTATTTTAATTTGTATCTATAAAATTTTTTTCATTATATAAATTATTTCTTTATAATATGAAAAATTTTTCAAAAATCTCCAAAGTGCCTATTTCTCCACATTTGCCTTATTTTACAGACAACAAACTATATGCTTAAAAAATAAAAACGGCTTAAAATCGATTCTCGTGCGTCACATTTTTGGCACTTTTTTGCATATCTATATATGATAGTAGTTTCTTCAAAAAAATCTACTTTTTAATGATAATTTTCTAAAATCAATATTTAACCTAAAATTTTAAACAAGTAATTTATCAATCTAAAAATAAAAATTGCTTAAAAACGATTTTGAACTTAATGAAACAATAATTTAATTAAAATATTTTATAAATTCTATAAAAAATCACTAAATAACAAATGTTCGTTTTTTGATATTACAATGTTTGTATTACAAGATTATAATTTTTAAAATTCTAAATATTTATAAATTATAATTTTAAAATTTTATACATTAGTTTTTTAATCCTAAAATTTATTTTTTATTAAAAAAAGTTTTACTTATAAAATTTATTATTAGTTAAATAGAAGATTGCACAAAATTTTATTTAGTATTTTTTCATAATTTTTATATATTAAAAAATGTGATATCCCCCCTACTCTACCGTACTTAAAGCAAGGCTTTTAGATTATTGTCAATTATTAAAACGATTGATTATACTATATTTTATAAAATTCTCTTAACATATACTCAAGAATCTTTTTATTTATCAGAAAATTTTTTATTTAATCTTTCTTTCAATAAAGGTAATGCTTCGGTTATCCAAAATCCACCGCATATACCACCAGAAGTCATACCACCATGTTCAAATTTTTCACATTTACCAATGCTTTCTTTAGTAAGTTCAACTCCAGTCAATTTTAAATGTTCTTCTTTAATAATTTTTTCTAGTTCATCATAATTAAATGGTAATTTATAATTATCAAATATTTTTTCTAAATAATCCCAAAATTTCTTAATATTTTATGTCATACAAATTACTATTTTTTTATTAACCATCTTGCAATATCATATATTTGAATACCTTCATATTGATAATCTTCGTGTTTTGTTCTTGCTATTATTATCTTTGGATATGCATCTTTTATTTGTAATAATGGCTCTGCTTCTCTTTTCAAAGTCTTTTCATACTCTATATTATCTGAAACTTGAATATAAATTTTTTCGTTTCTTTTTAGTGCTATAAAATCCACTTCTTTATTATATAACATTCCTGTATATACTTCATAACCCCTTCTTAGTAATTCAATCGCGACAATATTTTCATATACTCTACCATAATCTAAAGATTTTGTGCCTAAGCGAGCATATCTAAATGCATGATCACATAAATAATATTTTTCATCACTATTTAAATATTTTTTGCCTTTTATGTCATATCTACTCATTTTATAAAAGGCAAACGCCTCACATAAATATTCAATATAATTGCCAACTGTTTTATGGTTTGTTTCCAAATTAATATTATTTAATGAATTTGCAACATTTCTTAAAGATGTTCTATTAGATATATTATCCATTAGAAAATCATTTAATGAACTCATTAGCTTCTCATCTTTTATCCTATTTCTTTCAAAAATATCTCTAACTATTAGAGTATTATATATATCATTTAAGTAATCATATTTTTTATCTATTGAATTATATAGATATGAACCTGACATTCCGCCTTCCATTACATACTTATCGAATGCTTTATCGATATCCTCATATTGAAAATATTCAAGATATTCTTTAAACGAAAATGGATAAACTTCAATTTCAAATGTTCTTCCAGTAAATAATGTAGCTAAATCACTACTTAATAAAAAAGCATTAGAGCCAGTTATATATATGTCATATTTTTCTTCTGCATGTAGACTATTTATAGTCTTTTCAAAACCTTCACACATTTGCACTTCATCAATTAATACAAAATTATTCATTTCTTTTTTATATCTATGTGCTATATAATCATTCAATTTATGATATTCTTTTAAGTTTTCAAAATCTAGTGAGTTATAATTTATATCTATTATATTGTAATTTTTTACATTATTTTTTATATATTCTTTAAAAAGTTCTAATAATTTAGATTTTCCACTTCTTCTAACTCCTGTAATAACTTTTATATCAGGAGTTCCCATTACTTCTATTAAAGTATCAAGATAATTTCTTTTTATTAATTTCATATTTTCACCTCAAAAAGATTATATCATATCACTTCCCAAAAATCAAATATTTTTAAAAATGGGAAGTGATCATTTTTATTATGTGACATTTCTAAATTAGTATACATTTTTAATAAATATGTATAAAAAAGTTCCGATTCTAAACATTTTCAAATTCTTGGAACTCTTTTATATTTTTATAAATGTCTGCTGATTTAGCTACTATTTCTTCAACTGGAGTATAATAATCTAAACTATATATCCATAGATGATCTTCTTCAACAAAGTATTTAATATTTTTATTATCTAAATATTTTTTAATATTATTTTGTATCTCTTTTTTCCATGTATATATACCAATTCTCCATTTTTCTGTGTTTAATTTGACATCTAAGTTACATCCAAAATCAAAAACGATATAAGCAGTATTTGCAACTTCAGTTCCGCATAAATAGTGTTTGATTTTTTCTTTGTTTTTTGTCTTTTCATTAAATTTTATTTCGTAATTTTGTATTTGCTTATTGATATTATTCTGTGCTGTGTTAAGCAATTTATAAAAATCCTTAATTTCTCTTTTATGCTTATTTATCCAATCATTTATTTCATTTTCCATTTTATTATTTACCTCAATTCGTTCCATGTTATTTATAAAATCATTTAAGTATATGTACCATTTGTTATTTATATCTTTGTATTTTTTTAAGTCATTACTTAATTCGAAAAGAAATTCATGATAAGTTATATTTATAAAATCAGATTTAATAAACTTTTCATCGATTTTATTTAATGTCAATAAAATTTTAATAGATCTTTTATTTATCTCATCTAATGTTTTTGAATAATCATCTAAATCATTGTATAGTGATGCATAAATCTTATTTTCAATCCCCATTACAATTTCATCATTTTCTAATAAAATATCAATTCTATTTCCTTTTAATGTTTTATATTCTCTATAAACATTGAAATGTAAAGTATCAATATTCGTTGATATTTTTTTATTTTTTCTTTTAGCAACTTTTAACAATGAACATATAAGTAGATCATTTAATTTATGTTCTTCTTTTGGATTAAAATAAAATGCTAAAATATTACTTATCACATTCTCATGATGCGAAATCCCAGATACTTCAAACAATGTTTTTTCTTCTGGTTTGATTTTTTCGCTAATTTTTTTAAACTCTATTATAAATTTTTCTATCTCTTCAAAATTCATCTTCTTCATCCTTTTAATATTTATAATAATCTTCTCTAAAATTTCCTTCTTCGTCAGTATGAATATCCATATAACATTCTTCACATAAACATTCACATGTTTCATATTCTTCTCTTGTAATTTCCTTAAAGCACATTTCACAATAGTATTTTTCATCTTCATATTTTGGAATAAATAAGCTATTATCTACTTTAGATGTGTTCGAATTATTTTTTATAGAATAATTTGTTTTTTCATCTGGGTATTCAATATAATATCTTGTCTTTGCAAATTCACTATAGTCATCTTTCCATGTTCTTCTTATTTTTACAACATAATAAATAGCAATTATTGGTCCTACAATCATTCCAGCATAGGCGGATAAAACTAATTTAATAATAAACCATAATATTGCATATATGCCAAATGTAATAAGGCATACTAATCTATATAAATCATTTATAGCTGGAAGCGAATTTAAAGTTTTACTGAGTTTATCTACAAATATATACCCCCATGGGCAAGCAATTCCTAAGATAATACCATTAATTATAGGATATTGATTATCTTTACAAAATAAATATCCTATAATCCCTCCAATTATACTTAAACCGAAAAGTATGATTACTTGTTCATATATTTTTGCCAGATGTTCATCTCTAATTTTTTTTTCTAACTTTTTCAACTTTTCCTCATTCATTTATATATACACTCCATAATTTACTTTAGTATATTTTTTTGCAAACATTTTTTATTATTATATTTATTTTGTTTTGATACTTTATTCGTCCAAAATATATAATTCATTTAAAGCTCTTGTATAAGAAACATATTTTTCATTTTGATTCATATTAGTATCTTTAACTATAACTGTATCATATTCAATTCCCTTAGCCATACTAACCGTACTGCATGTTATGTATGGATCTTTTTTAATATTATTTAACTCGTTCTTATCTGCATATATAATTGCTACTTTTCTTCCTTCTTTTATTTTTCTGGCAATTATATCATTTATTTGGTTTGGCTTTATATGTTCAACATTTATGCCATCAAGTCCCATCGGTACAATATCAAAATTAAATTGTTTGTTGCAAAACTCAGTTATTTGGGTTGTATTTCTATAATTTTCATTTAAGCAGTATTTTTTTAGATTTAATTCAGATATAAGTTCTCGCCAATCAACTATACCTTTTTCATAAAATGATTGATTTACATCCCCATATAAATTAAAAATCACATTCTTGTTAACATCTTTTAATATCTTATATTCTAATAAATTATAATCTTGAGCTTCATCAAAGCATAATAATTTATCACAATTAATTAGTTCACCAAAATGTAGATAGTTTATGTAAAGATACATCAACAGTTGGCATCTTCCGAATTCACCTTTTTCAATTGGCAATATATTTTTTGCTTTTAGCTTTTCTATAATATCTTCATAAAAATCAATCGTAAAATATATAGTATTTAATGTATCCATTATGTTATTTTCTATTGTATTTTTTTCTTCTTCTTTTTCTTTTATTCTATCTAATATTTTATTATTTTCTGTTTCTATGTTTGATATTTCATCTTTTAATTTTTTAAATGGTACTTGTTCTATTTCTAACTCTTTTTCTATTTTTTCAATTTTTCCTTCTAAAATAATAATTTCATTTTTCAATAAGTTTTTAGCTCTATTTGATGTTACCATTTTCTTTATTTTGTTGAATATCGTTTTGTCCTTCTCTATTAAATTTTCATATTTCTTTTCCTTATTTTTTAATTCTTCTTTCAACTTATTGTATGTTTTTTCATTGTTCTTATAGTCATTTCCTTGATTTTTTAACTTTATCTGTAAATTTTTAAGCATATCTTTCTTATATCTTAAATTATCTTTTAATTTATCGTTATATTTTACTATATCTTCTACCTTTTTTATTAGTTTATAAATAGTTCCTTCTAAATAATGATAAATATTTAATGAATTAATTTTATCCGATATTTGTAGTTGTTCTATTAGCTGTTTAATATCATCAATTTTTCTATTATATTCATTTTGTATAAACTGATATACTTCTTCAGAATATAATTGTTTAACTGTTTTTCCTCTCATTTCATTCTCATCAATCATCTTTTCTTTTTCGAATAATCTTTTATATTTACTTTTTTTATCATCAATTAGTTTATTTATTTTTTCTTTTAATTCTTTTACTTCTTTCAATTCGGCTTTATTGTATATTATTTTATTATAGCTTTTCATATAAAGATCATTTAATATATTATAATAATTTGAGATTGTTATTTGCTCAATTTCATTAATATCTAAATCGTGAGATAAATCGTTTATGAAATTATTGAATATTTTGTTCGGTGTAATAATTTTTATTCTATCATATTCCGGTAACATATTATTAAATTTCAAATATGATAATCTGTGTAACAGAATCATTGTTTTTCCCGATCCAGCACACCCTTGTACTACAAAATTCTCATTCTTGTCTGCTCTTATTATTTTATTTTGATTAGATTGAATGCTATAAATAATATCTGTCAAATTATCTGAATTTCTTTTTTCCATTAAGATGTTTAATAAAAATTCATCTACTGTACCTTCTTGGTAAAAACTATTGTTTTCAATATATTTGTTAACATACCTAAGCGGAAAAAAGGTAAAACCTCTCTTTAACATAGTTTCGTATTTATAATTATTAATTTCTAATATATTTTCCTCTTTATCAAAATATAAATTTGCTAATGGAGCTCTCCAATTAATTATTTTTACATTATCTATATATTTAAGTTTTATTTTTTCTTTTGTAAGATAAATTCTCTCATAATAATGTTCTGTATAATATTCTGTATCTGTATCAATTCTAGCAAAATATGGTATATTGGCTTTTTCATAAAATTCTATTTCTTCTTTCATAGACAAGTCTTTATTTTCATATTCTAATAATTTTAAATCTTTTTCTTTTGGAGTCATTTTTTCTTCTGGTGCATTTTTTCTTATTCTTTCTAATTCTTCTTTTCTCTTCTTTTCTTCTTTTTCTAATCTTTCATATAAATTATTTTTATATTCTCTGTAATCATCATCTTGTAATAAATCATATACAGTCATATTACAATCATTCTTCTTAAAAAATATATTAATTCCAATTTCACTAAAGTTGAATGTTAATGTTTCTGTTTTGGTTTCTACCCTTTTATCTATATCAGCATTATATGTAATTATAACCTCTCTTCTATATTTAACTGTAATATTGGGTTCATCTATAGATTCAATTATATAATTTTCATTATTAATACCATACATCGCTTCATTTACATTCATTACTTTTCCCCCTTTTTATTTATTATATCATAACCAAAAAAATAAAAACACGAAAAAACTCAAATTTTATTGAACTTAATCGTGCTATTTTTAATATTTAGGTTTAGCGTATAACAATTCCTACATGGGCACAAACTCTAACTTCCTTGTTTCATTTAATTACACGAGAAAGGAAGGCTTTTACACCTTCCTTCCCCGTACTTAAATTTTTAATTTTCGAAGTTTTAAAGAGATTTATAAATTTCGTCTACAGCTTTTGCTACCTGCTGGTCTTCATCTTTCGTCTGTACTGTATTCTCTAGCAATTTTTCTATTTCATTAATGATAATGAGCCTCTTTAAATTGCAAGAAACTATTTTAGCTTTGGAAAACAAAGACTTCAGCTCCGCCTGGGTAAAGATGCAGTAATACTTTACTAACTTTATTGTACTTACTTTTTTAGCAGAAAGCATAGTTATCACTTCATCTCTCACCATCCTTCTAAGCTGTTCGAGAAATTCCTCCTGTTCTGGAGCTTTCTCATAAAACTCCTGGATTTTTTCTGGGAATTCGTAAAGGAATGACGGTGGTACTGATTTAAAAGTAATTCCTAGCCCAAGGCTCTGAATTAATTCAGCATCCCGAGATATTTCCTTTGCAAATTTCTTCATTTTTTCTTTTGTTTTGGCTTTTTTCATAATAAAGCCCTCCTCTTTGCTTATTAATACTGTATCTACAGTTCATATATATTATATCATAAATTAACATAAATTTCAAAAGACAAGAAAAACACATGAATATGTTCTCTTGTCTTTTATTATTAATTTTCTTCATCTACTTCTGGAGAAATTGTGTTAGTAGTAGGTGTGCTTATATTTGTGTCTGGCCTTGTAGTATTTCCTGAAGTATTTGTTCCGCCAGTATTATTGTTTGTTGTATTATTTGTTGTGGAATTTGTATTACTTGTATTGGATGAAGTTGTATTATTTCTATTTGTATTTGTTGTGTTCGTATTGTTTGTAGTATTTGTGGTATTTGTCGTATTCGTTGTTATGTTTGTTTCTGTGTTTGTTTCTGGAATTTTATTTTCTAAGCTAGGGTCTAATGTTAAGTTATCATTAAATATATTTTGATCTGTTTGTTGCTCGTTATTAGTATTTGTTGTAGTTGTTACTTTGCTTCCAGAATGTTTTGTACAATTTCCAGGTTTTGTTCCCCACAAGAAATATTCTTCATAAGTATTTGTACAACCACTATTAGCAATTTCGCCAGAGTCTGCACATATGTTTTGAACTTGAATCCAACTTGGTTTTTCGAATGTTGCTTTATCTAATCCTGAATGGATACTGCGCATGATATTTGCCCAAATGATTCCTGCAGGATTTTGTCTATTGAAATAAATTGTCTCATTTTGGTCATATCCAAACCAAGTAGCTGCTGTATAATATGGTGTAAAGCCACATAACCATCTATCATAATTTTCATCTGTTGTTCCTGTTTTAGCTGCTACATCTATTCCTGAAATAGAGCAATATGTAGCTGTTCCATTTGTTCCTTTAACTGGCTCAGTTAATATTTCTTTTAAAATATATGCAACTTGTTCTGAAAAAACTCTATGAGATTCAGGATTTGCTTCTACAATTGTTTTTCCTGCTTGATTTGTGATGCTTGAATAGAAAGTTGGCTCTATATATACACCATCATTTGCAATTGTTGCATATGCTGCTGCCATTTCTAAAGGTGTGATTCCTTGATCTAATCCTCCTAATGCTAAAGCCAAGCTTTCATCTTTTTCTGTTAAAGATGTAATTCCCATCTTTTCAAGGTATTTAATTGCTGTTTTTGGTTTTATTTCTTCCATCATTTCTACAAAAGGTATGTTTTGAGATGATTCTACTGCTCTTCTAACAGTTACTTCTCCTAAATATCCATCATAATTTTTGGGACTATAATTACCATCAAATGTTTTCTCTACATCAGCATATAGAGTTGCTGCTGTAAATTTTTTCTTATCAATTCCAGGAGCTAATACGGCTAATGGTTTTATAGATGAACCAGTTTGCCTTTTGCTTTGTGTTGCTCTGTTTAAGCCTCTTGCTGTATCTTTTTCTCCTAATCCTCCAACACATGCCATAACTTGACCTGTCTTATGATCAATAATAGCCATTGCTGCTTGAGCTGTATCTCCACCTTCTCTAGATTGTATACGATATTGTTTTTTATTAAATTCTTCTTCAGCTCTATCTTGAATACTTGAATCTTGCGTACTATTAATTGTTAGACCTGATAAATAGATATAATTTGTTGCAAACTCTTCTGAGATATTTTTCTTATCTGCTATATCTTGAATGATTTCATTAATTAATGCATCTGTATGATAAGAATAGATTCCATCACCTGATTCTACAGTTCCTTGTTTAAAGTTTAAGTCGCTGTCTACTTCTGCTACAGCTGTATTGTATTCTTCT
Source organism: uncultured Clostridia bacterium (assembly GCA_944386675.1). Classification (GTDB taxonomy): domain Bacteria; phylum Bacillota; class Clostridia; order TANB77; family CAG-508; genus CAG-269. The sequence continues at coordinate 118,264 of CALXBY010000001.1, forward strand.
TCAGTAATATATTCTAATTCTAACATTTTTTCTAACACAGTTTTTGTTCGATTATTTATTTTTTCAGTATTATCTGTTTCATCTGTAAAAGGATTATATGAATTAGGAGAATTATTTATTCCTGCTAAAAATGCACATTCTGCTAATGTTAATTCTTGAACATCTTTATTAAAATAGTATTTTGCTCCAGAACCAACACCATATATATTAGGTCCGACATAAATAACATTTAAGTACATATCTAATATTTCTTCTTTTGAAAAATAACATTCTAGCAAATATGCTTTCCACCATTCTTTTACTTTTCTAGAAATAGAACTACTATTATCTCCTGTTAAGTTTTTAACCAATTGTTGTGTAATCGTACTTCCTCCAAATGAAGAGTTTCCCATATGTATTACATAATTAATAATTGCTGAACCTGTTCTTTTTATGTCTACTCCGTGATGTCTATAATATCTTTCATCTTCTATTGAAACATAAGCATCTTTCAAGTTTTCTGGCATGTTTTCTGTTTCTACTTTTATCTTCTTTCTTTCACTACCTAAGTTAGCAATTGTATTCCCTTCAGAATCGATTACAATCGAATTTTCATTTACAAACATATCTGTTGTTAACTGTTTCCAATTGTGTGCTGAAATAGCTAATATAATTGCTAAAATAATAATGATTATTATTATAATTGTAATGACAATTTTTTTTATTTTCTTTTTCTTTATAGCCTTTTTATAATCAAAATCATTTTGTTCATCTATTTGACCTTTTCTTTTTAGATGTTTGCTTTTTTCATTATTTTTGTGTTTATTTCTATATTGTTTTCTATTTTCTTCTTGTATGAATTTTTCTCGTTCTTCTTTTTCTTTTTGCATCTTTCGCATAGCTCTAGGAAGTTCTTCTTGTTTCTCTTTGTTATTAAACATATATTCACTATCCTTTACTATAAATTTATAAATAGTATATCATAATATAGAAAAAAATCAAATTCGGTTACTAGTAGTTTCAAATCAAAACTTTGCGCAAAATTTTTAACTGATACTATTTCCTTTTTATTCCTCTTGATATATAATAAGTGGAGATACATATTTAATACATACTAAGGAGTGAAAAAACTTATGATAAAACGTGAAGAAAATCCTGATTATATTAATTCTTTTTTAGATTATAGTGCTACTATTTTAAATAAATCACCTAATAGTATCAAAGAATATAACTATGATTTAATGATGTTTTTTAGGTTTATTAAAATTCATTTTCATTTAACTGATAAAACCGATTTTACAAAAATTGAAATTAAAGATATTCCAATTAGTGTTATAAAAAAAATTACCTTAGAAGATATTCATGCTTTTATTAGTTATATGGCAATGGAATTAAAAAGTAAATCTGCTACAAGAGCTAGAAAAGTTTCTACTATAAGAATCTTTTTTAAATATCTTTCTCAAAAAGCAAATTTAATCGAAATTAATCCTGCCCAAAACTTAGAAACTCCAAAAGCTGATAAAAGACTTCCTAAATATCTAAATTTAGAAGAAAGTAAACGTTTATTAGATGTTACAGAAAATGAAGATAATCGAAATTACCAAAGAGATTATGCTATTATTACTTTATTTTTGAATTGTGGACTTCGTTTATCTGAACTTGTTGGAATTGATATTAAAGATATTGATTTTAGTGAAGCAAAACTAAATGTTATAGGAAAAGGAAATAAAGAAAGAACCATTTATTTGAATAAAGCTTGTTTAAAAGCAATTAGCGAATATTTACAAGTAAGACCAAAAGAAGGAATTAAAGTTGATAAATTAAATTCTCATAAAGCCTTATTTTTGAGCGAACGTCGAGAAAGAATTAGTAAAAGGACCGTTCAATATATTGTAAATAAGGAATTACAAGCAGCTGGACTTGATACTAATAAATATTCTGTTCATAAATTAAGACATACTGCTGCAACCTTAATGTATCAATATGGAAATGTAGATATTAGAGCCTTACAAGTACTTTTAGGACATGAAAGTATATCTACTACAGAAATTTATACGCATGTTGAAAATACACAAGTTCGAGATGCTGTTAACCATAACCCATTGGCTGATGTATAAGGAAGTATTATAACTTCCTTATCTGTTTTATTGCTTCTGGAATCATTTCAATCGTATCAGAAGCCTTCATACTAATATCTGTATATTTTTCTTGTGCTAGTTCTCCTGCTACACCTGCTAAATAGCTACCTGTGGCTATTGTTTTTATAGTTGCTTCCTGATAACCTAACATGCCTACTAAAATTCCGGATAACACATCACCGCTCCCTGCTGTTGCCATGCCAGGACAACCTCTATTTACTAAATAAGTATCTTTACCATCAGTTACAATTGTTGTGCTTCCTTTTAGTAATAAGATAACATGGTATTGATTAGCAAATGTTCTAGCAAGTTCTATCGAATTTTCTTTTATTTCGTTTACAGATATTTTAGATAACCTTTCAAATTCCTTTAAATGTGGTGTTAATATGACTTTACACCTTGTTTCTTTTAGTATATCTAAATTCATTTGAGATAATGTATTTAAACCATCTGCATCAATGACACAAGGAATTTTTTTTGTATCTAATATGTATTTTAGAATTTTTTCGTTGTCTTTACCTTCTCCCCATCCCATTCCAATTGCTAATGATTTCAATTTATCTAATGATTTATCAATTTCTTCTTTATCAAATTGCATTTTATTTTCTTCATCATTTTTTATTGGAAAAACAGTTTGTTCTAGTAAATATGGAGCGATTGCATTTTCTACAGACTTTGGAATAATTACTCTTGTTACACCACACCCAGCACGTAATGCAGATGAACTCATATTGGCAAGTTTAATGGCACCTGTATATTCCATACAGCCTCCCATAATTCCAACATATCCATAAGTTCCTTTATGACTATCTTTTTCTCTTTCTTTAAAAATTTCCTTTAAATCTTGATTTGTTAATTCTAAAATATTTATATTCATCTTTTTTCCTTCTTTTTATTGATTTAAAAATATGCATCTCTAGATATTCTTTATGCATATCAGTAGTAATAAATACATTTATGCTAAAAATTGCAATATGATAAAAATAATTTCTATAAAAATACTAACTTGTGCAACTCCTGCTAAAGTTCCTGTTATAAATCTTCTTATGTTAGTAGATTCCTTAATGTTTTTATATTGGATATACCAATCTAAAAACATAATTAAAAGAAATATACAAGATATATATATCGGAATTCTAAATTTTAAAATATAGATTATAATTCCTAGCAATTGACCAAATAATATACCTGTACATCTACTGCAAATTGGAAATTGCCATCCTTTTATTTTAAAACTTCTATCTTCTCTTTGATGGCAACCACATCGGTTTCCTAATCTCATGAAAAATGCCCATGTCTTAATTTTTGTACTTTTCTTCATTAAAATCTTCTTCCACAATCATTACATATATTTGTTGTTCTGGTTTCAGTTGTAGTATCTCCTGTATTACATAATCCACATAAAATACCAGGCCATCCAAACAATAGATAGCCACAGCAAGCATCTCCTCCATCAAAACCTTTTGTTTTAGTTTTTGTATCAATAATACTAGATATATTTTCACTTCCGCAATTAGGACATCTCATAAGCTTCCTCCAATTTTTATTATAACTTCTTATTATTATGTATATCATAAACTAGCGTTTTAATCAATTAAGAATTTATGAATATTTTATGTACATTTTATAACTTTATATAATGATATTCACAAGCACGAATTAATCGGTTCATAATGGCAAGACCTATTCCGTCTTCTTTAACTCCCTCAATAATAACAATATCAGGTTCAAATTCATCTACTTTTCTTAAATCTTTGAATATGTTTTGGGCAATTTCATTTAAATTATCCTTTGAACCATATAAAATTTTATGTTCTACATCATAATATTCAGCATTTTCATTACAAGAAATAATCAGTGGATTAACATATTTTTTTGCAAGTTCTTGTATTTCTTTAATCATTTTTTCATTATTTTCACTATATACAAGCACACAATTACTTTTTGGTGCATAATGTCTATATTTCATTCCAGGTGATAACACTTTTTCATTTGATTCGATATTTTTTAAAATATGTTCATCTATTTTTACGCTACCTACTACTTTTTCTATTTCTTCAGGAGAAATTTTACCAGGTCTTAAAATATTGGGAATTCCATCAACAACCCTTACAACAGTTGACTCTACACCCACTTCACATTCTCCCCCATCAATAATATAATCTACTTTATCAGAAAGTTCATCAAAAATATCTGAAATATTCGTGCCACTTGGCCTTCCAGAAATATTTGCACTTGGTGCTGCAACAGGAATATTTGCATAATTAATTAATTCTTTTGCAATTTTTCCACTTGGCATACGAATACCAACTGTGTCTAGTCCTCCTGTAACAATATCTGGAACAATGTCTGTTCTATTTAAAATAATCGTAAATGGTCCTGGCCAAAATGTTTTCATTAATGCTTCTTCTATTTTAGAAATATTTTTAGCAATTTTATGTAGCATACTAAAATTAGATATATGTAAAATTAACGGATTATCTTGTTTTCTTCCTTTTGCTATATATATTTTTTTTACTGCATTTTTATCCAATCCATTTGCTCCTAATCCATATACTGTTTCTGTCGGAAATAAAACAAGTCCTCCACTTCGTATAATATCTCCTGCAACTTTTAATTTAGAATAGTCTGTTGAATTCTTCAAATCTAAATATTTTTCCAATCTTTTACCTTCTTTCTTCGAAATATATTATAATGTATTTTTATACTTTTATCAAGGTTTATGTAAATATATGATTTTAATATTACAATAAAAAAATTACATATTTTTTACATTTTTTAAAAAATACTGGACATATTTTTATTACTTGTGATATTATAGTAAAGAACTTAAGATAAATTTTTTAGTTTTTAACGGAGGTATAAAAATATGATTAAAAATTTAAAAATATTTTGTGTTATCGTAATATTATTATTGTTATTATTTTTTTCAACAACCGCTTTGGCAGTAGATATGGATATTAATGAAACAAATAGTCAAAATACAACTTCTAATACATCTAACACTTCTAATATGGCAAATACATCAAATACATCTAGTTCTAATACTTCAACAAATTCTTCATCATCTAGTAGCAGTAGCTCTTCATATAATACAAATACAACAACTATACAAAGTAGTTTGCCTGAAAGTGATTTGGGCATATCAAATATTTTATGCATTATTCTAATTGCTATCGGTATATTACTAATATTATTAGCTATTGCAATTTTGATTCGACTTGGTAAATAGTTTATTTTAAGATTTTAACTTTTTAGTTGAAATCTTTTTTTGTTATATTCCCCATAAGCAAAAAAAATATTTGAAATTTAAAACATATTTGTTTTGCAATTTTTTCATGTATAATTATTTTTGTTTTTTCAATAATATTAATGAGAATATATTGTCTCAATATTATTTTCATTAATATTTTTTAAGGAGGATATAGATTATGCAGAAAAAATTGTTTATTACATTTGCTATCATTGTTTCAATTGTCTTTTCTTTTTCTGTATGTTTTGCAACAGATATGTTAACAGATGCTACAAATGCTGTAAAAGATACCATGAATAATGCTGGTAATGCTGTTAAAGATACTATGAATAATGCTGGTAATACAATGCATAATTCCATGGAAAAGACAGAAAATACTGTTGAAAATGCAGGCAATAAAATTGAAGGAACTGGAAATACTTTAGAAAAAGATGTAAAAAATACAACTTCTAGAGTTACAAATACTAATAATGATGGTTATACTGCTACTAGAACATCTGCCAATGGAAATGCAACTTTTATGGGAATGAATGCAACAGCTTGGACTTGGCTAATTTTAGGTATTGCAGCTATCGCTATTATTGCTGTTGTTTGGTATTATTCAATGCAAATCACTTCTGAAAGTAATCATTCAAGAAGAGATTAGTTTTTTAGTTAACAGATAGAAATTAAGAATATTTCTATCTGTTCTATTTTATTATTTAATTATTTATGATATAATATGCAAAAACTGAAGAGGTAATTATATGAATACAAAATTAATTGCAAAAAATCCAACTGCATATCATAATTATTTTATTGAAGACAAAATAGAAACTGGTATTGTCTTATTTGGAACAGAAATCAAATCTATTAGAGCTGGTAAAGTCAATTTAAAGGATAGCTATGCAAACATCAAAAATGGTGAAGTATACATATCTGGTATGCATATTAGTCCCTATGAACATGGAAATATTTTTAATAAAAATCCTTTAAGAGATAGAAAATTATTACTAAATAAAAGAGAAATCAATAGACTAATTGGTCTTACAAAACAAAAAGGATATGCCTTGATTCCGATTAGCATCTATTTTAAAGGAAATTTTGTAAAACTTGAATTAGGTATTGGAAAAGGAAAAAAATTATATGATAAACGCCAAGATATTGCTAAAAAAGATGCTCAAAAACAAATTGCTATTAATTTAAAAAACAAGCAATACATGTAAATTTTTTTAATATAATTTTATTACAAAAAGTGAGGTTCTAAATTAAAAGAAGGACTAGAAAATTATAATTCTAGTCCTTTTTTTGATTCTTTTTTTGCTTGATTTTTTAATGCTGTCTTTTTTACAGCATTTTGTCTTACTTTAGCTAAAATTTCTTCATATTGTTCTTTAGTTAATTGTTTTTCTTGTATTAAGCTTTCTATTAAACTTCCTATTTCTGTTGTATTTGTCTTAATCCCTAATTCTTGTCCAATTTCTTCTGCTATTTCTTTTCTTGACTTACCTGTTAAAATTTTTTTCAGCACAATAGATTTTAATTCTTCTTTTCTTTCTTCTTTTTCTTTTTGTTTTGTTTCTTCTCTTTTTCTAAAAACTGCTTCATCTTCATCTGTAATTTCGCCTGTGTCTATTGCTTCTTTTATATATTTTCTTATTGTAGTAATAGAATTAAAATAGCCACTATATCTCCAAATTTCCATAGGCTCCATTGAAGATGGTTTTTTATATAATTCAATGATTTCTTGTTTGCTTAATTTAGGCATGTTCTTTCTCCCCTACTATATCTTACCAGCTGAGCCAAATACATCTTTCATTTTATGCGCAACTGTTTCTTTGATTAATTCTCTTGCTGGTGTTAAATATTTTCTAGGATCAAATGCACTTGGATCTTCTACAAATACTTTTCTAATTCCAGCTGTCATAGCTAATCTTAAATCTGTATCAACATTAATTTTAGAAACACCAGATACACTTGCTTCATGTAACATCTCATCTGGTACACCTTTTGCTCCAGGAATATTTCCACCATATTGATTACACATATCTACTAATTCTGGTATAACAGTAGAAGCACCATGTAATACAATTGGTGTATTTGGAATTCTTTCTTTAATTTCTTTTAAAATATCAAATCTTAATTTTGCTTCGCCTTTAAATTTATATGCTCCATGACTTGTTCCTATAGCAATTGCTAAAGAATCACATCCTGTTCTTTTTACAAATTCTTCTGCTTGAGCTGGATCTGTATACATAGCATCAGATGCAGAAACATTTACGTCATCTTCTATACCTGCTAATTTTCCAAGTTCTGCTTCAACTACAACACCTTTTGAATGTGCATAATCAACTACTTGTTTTGTTAATGCTATATTTTCTTCAAAATCATATTTTGAACCATCAATCATAACAGATGTAAAACCATTATCAATACACATTTTTGCAGTTTCGAAATCTGGTCCATGGTCTAAATGAATAGCAATTGGAACTTCTGGGTATTGTTCAACTGCTGCTTCTACCATTTTCATTAGGTATCCTATTCTTGCATATTTTATTGCACTTGATGATGCTTGCAAAATAACTGGAGATTGTGTTTCATGAGCAGCGTCTACAATTGCTTGTACAATTTCCATATTATTTACATTAAAAGCACCTACTGCAAATCCTTCTTTCATAGATTTTTCAAACATTTCCTTTGTTGTAACTAACATATCTTTTTCCTCCTTTTAGGGATTTTCCCTTATTTTTTGCTAAAGTTATTTTATTTCTAATTTACAGATATGTCAAGAAAAAATGAGAAGAAAATTATTCCTTCCCATAAATATAGCTCGAACACATAGATTCATCTGCTTGTTTTGTATTACAATTTTTAGTTGGTTCTACTTGGATTGCTTGTAACTTACATAAGTTTTGATTTTTTTCATTATACTTACAAGTATCTACTGTACAATGTATTTTTTGATTTCCTTCCATCTTGATACCTCCAAAAATTTGTATATGAACATGATTTTTGTCCATACTATTATTATGTATCATATTTTTATTTATATTCAGGAACAAAAATAAAATATAATCCATAAAATATATAAAAATGAAAGGAGAATATCGTTTATGGATTATGAATTAATGATGAATGGAAATGTGAAAATAGGACAACGAGCACCAGATTTTGATGCAAACACAACCATGCGGAAAAATATCTCTAAATGATTATTCACGGAAAATGGTTAATCTTATTCTCTCATCCAGGAGATTTTACACCTGTTTGTACAACTGAAATGATAGCTTTTACAAGAGCACATACATATTTTAAACAATTAAATACAGAACTATTAGGATTAAGTGTTGACAGCAATTCTTCACACTTAGCATGGGTCTATGACATATTTTGTAGAACAGGAATAAAAGTATCTTTTCCTATAATCGCTGATAGAAATGGAGAAATTGCTAGAAGATATGGTATGATTTCAAGCGATATAAGTAATACCGAAACTGTCAGAAATGTTTATATTATTGATGATAAAGGGATTATTAGAACTATATTTATCTATCCAATGAATGTAGGAAGATTTATTCCAGAAATTTTAAGAACTGTGCAAGCTTTACAAAAGGTAGATTGTTCTAAAGGGTCAACTGCAGCCAATTGGATTCCAAATCAGCCAGTTATTGTTTCTCCTCCTAAAACATATGAAGAATTAGTAGAACGTGTAAGTAATATAGAAAGTAAACGAAATGGAATTAGTTGGTATTTAAGTTTTAAAGAAGCTCCAGAAAATTGCATTGATGAAAATTGCAATATGTTAAATGAATAGCTATATTAAAAAGTAAGTTCATTATCTATTTTTGAACTTACTTTTTTGTTCATATAAAAAATTTAATTATTATTTTTGAAATCTTGTATTTTCATATATATGTCATACCAACTAAATACTCTTGTCATGTTATCTAAATTCATATCTCTATTATATCTGCAATCATAACAAAAAATATGTGTATGTTTTACAAATGTTGGTATAGTTTCTGGACTATCTTCTATCATTACATCTATTTTTAGTTCATCTATTTCTTTGGTTTTATCTGGTGAGAAATAAATCTCATCATATAAAATATCGTTTTCTTTAAGCCATTTTCTTATAATTCTTCTTGTTCTCTCCCCTTCTTCTGTATCTTCAGTTGTATAATGTCTTGAAGTAATTATATAGATATGATTTCCTTCCTCTTTCAATTTTCTTATGATTTCACTTGCATATTTTCTTGCAGGTTCATTTTCCATGTAATTCCAAAAATATTCTTTTCTATAATCATCTAAAATTTCTCTTGTCCAATTGAATTTACGATATTCATATTTATATGGATTTTCAAAACTTTCTAACTTATGCTCAAATACATATTTTGAAGTTGTATCCATGATATAATCATCATCATTTGTTAAAACACCATCTATATCAATTCCAATATTCATTTTAATTCTCCTCTTCTACTCTTTTATTATATATATTTTTTTTTAATAGCTAATCTTACTCCTATTTTACAATATTTTTTCTAAAAACTTTGCAACACCATCTTCATCATTTGTATCTATCACTTCATCAGCAACTTTTTTTATATCTTCTAATGCATTTCCCATAACAACACAATGTTTTACAACTTCAAACATTGGTAAATCATTGTAACTATCTCCTATTGCAACACTATCTTTTAAATCAATTTTTAAATAAGCACATAACCTTTTAATTGCATTTCCTTTGCTTGTTTCTTTACATGCCACATCTAAAAATAGAGAGTTTTCAGCTGGAACATCTTTATTTAGCAAACTTTTTGATAAATTAATGATTTCTACATCTTCTAATTTTTCTACTTCAGATTTGATAGTTCTTATTTTGCTTGCATCTTCATCTGCAAAAATACATTGTGTTGATGAATGTGTTTTTAGAAATTCTTCTAAAATATTATCTGATTCATTAAAAACTACCCTTTTATCTCTAGAATTTATGACAAATTGTACCTTATATTTTTCAGCCAATTGATATAACTCCATAATTATTTGTTTTCTTAGATTATTTTCATATATAATTTTCTTATTTTTATAATCATAAATTTCGCCACCATTACAAGCAATTATATAATTACTAGCCATTGCTTCTTTACTTACATTTTCTACATATTGTCTATATCTTCCTGAACATATAACTACATGTATTCCTTTTTGAACAACTTTTTGTATTGCTTCTTTTGTTCTATTAGTTATTTCTTTTTTATCATTTCGTAATGTTCCATCTATATCAATAAAAATAATTTTATACACTAAGCTCAACCTCTCTTATTATAAAATAATTAACGGAACCTCCATTTCTTCTGGGGATAAACCACAATGTGTAGATTTTTTCTCTGGTTTTTCTTTGCTAATATTGGTTCCTAATTTAAAATTTGTTATATAGATTTTCTATTTTCTTTTCCGTTTCTAAAATAAATTCTTTAACTTCACTAGATTCACAATCATATTTATGTAATAGACCATCTGGTTCATCATTATATGCTAATATAAAGTTTTCATCTGTATTTTTACATATAGCTTCTATAGAATCACATAAAATTCCCATTGTGTTGGCATTTATATTTCTTTTACTTCTTGACATACAATGAGAGGGACTTATTTCATATGCTTTAACTTCTTTTGAGGTTTCTTCTATTTGATCATATATAGAAATATATTGTATTAGTTCTTGCACATTTATTTTTGCATCTTTATAGACCTCTCCTGTATATGAATCACGGTTTGGTAAAACATCAATACTACGCCCATATTCCTTAAAGTATTGAGACCATGCAATCCAACCAGTTTCAATTGGAGGTTTTCCAGAATAATAAGTTGTCATTGCAGCAGTAGTTGTAGAAGGAAAAACAGAAGTTATCTTCCTTATTTGATGTTTCTTAAAAAAGCCATTTGGAGAAATATGATTTATAATATGCTCTCCCATTCCATCTAAAACAATTAATACAATATTTTTATACTTTCTTTGTAATATTTTATCTAATATATCTAATCCCTTATATTTTGTTTCTACATGATAATATTTTAAGATAGAATTTATTAGATTTAAAATACTATTTTCATAATCCGGAAAAATAATATTATTCATACTTTAATACTCCTAATCTATATTTTCAAAAAAATTCTACCATAACAACTGCTAGATTACAAGAATGAGATAAAAAAAGTACAATAAAATTATATTATTGTACTTTTTTTATCTCTATATAAGTTCTTGATACTCCTCTTCTTCAAATTGTTTTAAATAATCGATATATTCTTCTAAGCACATGTCATGTTCTTTCATATATGTTGCATTTTCTATTCCTACATACCTATAATGCCATGGTTCATAATTTATCATAGTAATCTCTTTTTTATCTGTTGGATATCTTAAAGTAAATCCATACTTATATGAGTTTTCCATTAACCATTTTTGTACTTCTGTTTCTTCTTGTTTTTCATCTAATATTTGATAACTTTCAGAAACAATGTCCACTGCTAGTCCTGTTTCATGTTCCCCCGTTCCAGGAACTGCTACCCAGTAAGAGGCCAATTTTTCTGCTTCATCATTACTATATCCTAGTCTTTTATATTCTTTGGCTTTATTATTATATAATTGTTTCTGTTTTGCATTTGTTCTATAACTTGAACATATAATAGGTGACAATCCTTCATTTCTTGCATCATTTAACATTTGATTTAATGCTTCTGCAATTCTTTTATCCACCTTATGTGTTGTTTCTATTTCTTCTAGTTCCATTGAATAGCTTTCTGGTACTTTATGATTTTTATTAACTAGTAATAGTTCCCAGTCAGAAGTGCTGCTATCAATGTCTTTTTCTTTTTTATTTTCCGGTTTATTATCTGTTTTTTCATCACTTATTGTATTATATAGCTCTTCTACATTTGCACCTGTTTCCAATGAAGTTTGTACATCTTTTTTATATGCTACATACTTATAAAAAATAGCAAAAATTAATACAATTATAATCGTTAGTAATATACAAATATTGGTATGTATAATATTTTTCATTTCATTTTCTTTTATTTTTTTCATATAAATTTCCTCTTTTTTTATATGTTATAAATTGCTACTTTGAATTTTCATTATCTATATTTTAACATGAACTTGTATTTATCTGCAACAACATTATTTTCCTTTTTATTTATTGATATTATCTATCTTTATATTGCCAATTTTTTTAAAAAAGTTACATAAAAAAATAAGAAAGACATATTATTTTATTTATACATCTTTCTATTTTCTATTAATTAAATTTCATAGCCATACCCTACTAAAGGATATTCTTTTCCTCCAATATTACGTGTTTTTTCTCCTAATAATATACCACCCATTTTTTCATAAAATTTTCTTGAAGGTTCATTTTCCTTTAAACACCATAAGAGTATCTTATGGTTTCCTTGCTCTTTTAATTTTTCTTCTGCATATTGTAATAATTGACTGCCTATCTTTTTTCTTAATAATCCTGGCTTTACATATAAAGCATATATTTCTCCATCATATTCTGGAAATCTATCTAGTTCATCTAATCTTTTTCCAAATCTAGTAACACCTACAATTTCATTTGTTTCCTGGTTTTTTGCAACCGTATGGCCACCCTCTCTATATTCTCGTTTTAATTTTTGTACTTTTTCCTTCATATTTAAATTTTGTAGATAAGTTTTATCTATAATATCTTTATATGCAATTCTCCAAGAATCTATAAAAATCTTAGAAACTTCTTCTATATCACTTTCCTGCATCGTTTCTATTATAATATCTTTCATCATATCACCTACTTATATATTTTTATTTTTAACATATGTTCCGTCAAATTCACTTTTTAAAATATCCATTAAAACTTTGTCATAATACTTTCCATTTAAATAATATGCTTCTCTTAGTCTTCCTACTTCTTTAAATCCACATTTTTTATAACAAGCAATGGCTCTTTCATTAAAAGCAAATACAGATAATTGAATACTGTTTAAGTTTAAATAATTAAATCCATAGTCTAATATTAAATGAATTGCTTCTTTTCCAATACCTCTTCCTCTATATTGTTCATCTCCAATAAAAATCCCCAATTTTGCAACTCTATTGATATAATTAATATTTTCTAAACTAATTGTTCCTATCATTTCATCTTTTTCTAAAGTGACAATCACAAAATAATATTTTGTCATATCATTATTATGGACTTTTTCAAAATATTCCTTCTCACCATCTAGCGTTACCATTAGTCCACTTCTTCCTAATCCATCTGTTACTTGAAAATCATTTAACCATTTTGTAAATATTTCTACATCCTCACTATTTCTAGGTGATAGATAAATTGTTTCACCTACTAATTTTTTAAAATATTTCATATATTCACCTTCTTTATTTTTTATTACCTATATGCAAAATTTTACATTTTTAAAAACAAAAAACCTTGCCAAAGAAATCTTGTATTAAGACTCCTCCAGCAAGGCTAAAATCCTGCTTTCTGTGTAGTAACATATTCGTTACTTCATACCGCTCGAGTTTTCTCTAGGTATGCTCCTAATGTTTAATTATTTTATCATATAATAATATATTTGTCAATCTTTTTATGTGATTATTTTTCTTATAGTGTACTTTATCGAATTAACTGTTTAAGCCCATTTTATAAAAGCAATAATTTATAAAAAAGGAATCTCGTAAAAAATTTTTCTACTAGATTCCTTATCCTAAACTGCTTATTTCCTTCTATCCAGAAATACTAAAACAAATGATACTATTAAAATAAATATTACAATTACCGCTATTGCTTTGATAACCCCTACATACCCTATTTGATTATAGTCTAAAAATATATAAGCAAATTCTCTTGATCCTCCTATTCCATAGAATCTACCTCCTCGTGCACTATACGTATACACGTAGAACACATAATTTAATGGAATAAACAGCCAAACAAACGGATAATAATACTTAAAATTTCCTTTTATGTCAAATAAAATGTAGTCTCCTAATACCATAGCTGGAGAAATGACATGTACAAAAAGGTTTGCCCAGTATTTATCTGTATTGGTCGAATATGCTGTATCCATATTAAAATTATTAGGAATCAATGCTACTTGATAGGTAATCGCTGTTACCAGTATTGCTATAATTGCAGCACCTTTTAGCAAGTAATATATGTTACTTGACCGATAGTCTTTTTTTAAAACAATTACTGCAAGTATTCCTATAAACATGACTAGGCAAATAATATTACTTTGCAATGTGTAATAAGATAAGATAGCTGTCACTGAAGTTGTGTTTATAATATTTAATAGTATTCCAGTAAGAAGGCATGTAATAACTAGCAGTTTAAAAATAATAGAAACTTTTCTTTCTTTCATAGCTCCTGCCTCCTTTTTATATCCTCATTATATATTGTTTTTTAGGAAATGTAAAATAAAATCACTGATAAATTCAGTGATTTTAGTAATTTACTTCATTTTTCTTATTTATATCCTAGAAAATACTATTTACTTTATATCATATTCTTGTAATATTTCAAAAACATTTTCAATATTTTGACTGTTATTTTGTATATTTACATCTCCTGTTGATTTTAAAGTTATAATTTCATTTGCATCATAATTGTAATATTTAACAGATGATTGTCCCATATCATTTGCTATTGGTTTGCTGGTAGTATCATTATTTATTGTCAATAATTCTTCTCTTAATTGTTTTAAATCATTTTTATTCATTGTCCCTTTGTTTTCTGTGATATGTTTTAATATATTTTTACTTGTTTTTTCTATGGTATCATTTACTTCGTTTGATTCTGGATTATCAAATTTAAAACTATATATACTGCCATCTTCACAAATAATTGTACCACTATATTGATATTCCCAGGCATGATTTTCATAAGAGTATTCGATTAATACGTTTTTATTCGAAATGTCATTTTCATTAGCCAAATTAACATTTCCATTTATATATATCCATAAAGCTACTGCAATTATAGCAACAATTATTATAACTCCTAAAGTACATATAATTATTTTTCTATTTTTTTTATTGGCTTTATTCATTTTATTTTTCATATTTTCTTTCCTCTTTTACTCTATATTTATTATATATTCCTAACCACTCTACAAGGATTTCCATGTGCTAATGTATTTGATGGAATATCTCTTGTTACGACACTTCCTGCACCAATTGTTACATTGTCACCAATTGTTACACCTGGTAATACAACAACATTTCCTCCAATCCAGACATTATTTCCTATTTTGATAGGTTTTCCAAATTCTAAGCTTTGATTTCTTGTTTCTACATCTAAAGGATGTCCTGCTGTATAAAATCCACAGTTAGGTCCAATAAATACATTGTTTCCGAATTCTACTTTTGCTACATCTAATATAACGCAATTATGATTAGCATAAAAATTTTCTCCAACATGTGTATTATATCCATAATCACAGTAAAAGTTAGATTCTACTTGCAAGTTTTCTCCTGTACTTCCTAATATTTTCTTTATTAGTGTTTTTCTTTCTTCCATCTTATCTGGAGTTATATGATTATATTCATAACATAATAATTTACATTTTCTCATTTCTATAGTAAGTTCTTCATCATTTGCTGGATTATATAATTCCCATTTATCTCTTTTTTCTTTTTCTGTCATTTTTTCCTCCTTATTTAAAATTGACTAAGATATTCATTATATTGGTTTTGTAATGTTTCACTATTAAATACTATGTTTCCATCTTGTATGTTCCATCCATTTTTATTTTCAGAAAGAAAATTGATTACTTGTGTTTCTATATCTAGTATTTTTATTGCTTCATTTAATGAAGATTCTAATTCATTCGTATCTTCTTCTATCGCTGTATCCTCTGATAGAACAATTTCTTTATATAAGTCTATATAATATTGATCTAAATTTTTATTTTCTATATATGACATAGCACCTTCATTTGTTAATAATTCTAACACTTTTGTTTTATTTTCTTCAATTTTACTTTTGGCTTCTTCTAAAAATTGTTTTGTTTGTACAAAATCTGGTCCGTCTGCTTCGTAATTTTCAGGTGTTAATGTATTTATGATTTTTTCGTCATTTAAAACATTTGCTATATCAATAGAAGTATTTACGACATCTGCTAAATAATTTTTCATAGCCTTTTCAAGAACACCACAATCTCCGGTTGTTTTTAATTCTCGTATTCTTTGGTCAATCTGATTTAAATCAATATTTTCTGCACGTGTTAAATTTTCAAATTCCAACATCTCTTGTCTTAAAATATCCTCTTGTCTAAAATCATTAACCACTAAAATTCCAATTCCTACAACTATTACAAGTACAATAGCTATAATTACTCCAATAATTGCTTTTTTCATAATTTATCCCCCTTATTTTTATATACAAATAGTATATCAATGATATGTATAAATTGCAATCAATTATACTATTTCCTTTTTCTTTTTAGTACACATTTCTATATATCTTACAATATACTCTCTCTTTTTTTCTTTATTGTATTTTCTTAATTTTCCTTTATAAATTACTATATAATTTTTTAAGTTTTTAAAATCTTCTGGTTTGACAATTGCTGGTAATTGTGTTTTTACCTCACCTATTTCTAATATATGCTTTACAAACTCCGCACAGTAAAAAGATTGTTTTGGATGAATTTTCTTATGAAATCCTACAGCTAATAATCCAATAATATTAAATCGATATTCTTTCTTATGCTCCTCTATACGTCTGATTTCATTTCTTATCAGTATATATTGTTCTTGCGTTATATCTAAACTATATATCAACGCCTCTGTATTTTTAAATCTTTTAAATGTACCTCTATTAATACCTTCTTGTACAAAACCTGCCCATAAAGGATTATATGGATGAAGCCTTCCAAAACTATACATTTGTTCTAAATCACTATCTAATGCAATTGAAACGTGTGAAAACTCATCCTTTGTCCATAATTTTATAATTCTAGAAAGTATCGTTCCAGTATGTGTTAAAATAATATATATTTTTTGCATTTTTTTCTCCTTTGATTATTCTTTTTTCTTTCGAATTTATTATACCATTTAAAGATTAAAAATCTAGATATTTTTAATATATTTTAAAAAAATGCATATACTATAATTGCATTTAATTATATATTAGATGTAATTATTTCCTTTATAATCGTTTTAAGGCCTCTTTTTAAAGAGGTCTTATCTCTATATACACTATTTTATTATAATTTTTTTAATCTTAAACTATTTAATGTAACTGTTACACTACTAATTGTCATACTAAATGCTGCAAACATTGGATTCATACTTATTCCAAAAGGAATTAATATTCCTGCTGCAATTGGTATCATACAAATATTATAAAAAAATGCCCAGAATAAATTTTGCTTTATAATACGCATTGTTTTTTTACTAATGTTTATTAAATCATTAATTCTATCTAAATCATCTTTCATTAAAACCACATCACTACTATCCATAGCAATATCTGTACCACTTCCAACAGAAACACCGATATCTGCTTTTACTAAGCTAATACTATCATTTATGCCATCCCCGCACATCATAACCATTCCATTTTCTTTTAATTTGGTAATTTTTTCTGCTTTTTGTTTTGGTACCACGCTTGCAATCACATTTTCTATTCCTATTTCATTTCCTATTGCTTTTGCTGTTTCTTCATTATCACCTGTTAACATGATTGTTTGTATGTTTTTATTTTTTAATTTTTTTATTACTTCTTTTGCATTTTCTTTAATAATATCTTTTACACCAATTAGAGCAATTAATTTCTTTTCTTTTACTATAAATAATATACTATTTCCATCTTTTTCTAATAATGTGTCATCACTTATTTTTCTTTCTTTTATTGTTTCATTAAGAAAAATATTATTTTCTTGCATTAATTTTTTGTTTCCAATAAGATATGTTTCTCCATTATATTTTGCTTCTATACCAAGCCCAGACATATTTCTAAAATCTGAAACTTTTTCTAAATTCACTAATATGTTTTTTTCTTTAGCATATCTTACAATTCCTTTTGCTATTGGATGTTCTGAATGATTTTCTATGCTTGCAATAACACCTATTATCTCTT
This sequence comes from uncultured Clostridia bacterium, assembly GCA_944386675.1. Taxonomy (GTDB): domain Bacteria; phylum Bacillota; class Clostridia; order TANB77; family CAG-508; genus CAG-269. The sequence continues at coordinate 136,740 of CALXBY010000001.1, forward strand.
CTTCTTTTAAATTCGTATAATTATATATTTTTGATATACTTAAATGTCCTTTTGTTAAAGTTCCTGTTTTATCAAATACAATCGTTTTTACTTTATGCGCATTTTCTAAACTTTCACTTGACTTAATTAATATTCCATTTCTGCTTGCCAAACCTGATGCCATAACAATTGCAAGAGGTGTTGCTAATCCTAAACTACAAGGACAAGCTACCACTAATACGGTTATGAAAATATTTATGATAAAACCAATGTCCTTTCCTAAAATTAGCCATATAATACTAGAAAAAATTGCAATTAAGATAATTGCTGGTACAAAATATCCACTAATAATATCTGCAATTTTGGCAATTGGTGCTTTTGTATTTGTTGCTTCTACAACCATTCTAACAATTTCAGAAACGGTAGATTCTTTTCCTATTTTTTCTGCTTTATATTTTATTGAACCGTCATAATTGATACTTCCTGCAATTACTTTGTTTCCTGTATGTTTTTTTACTGGAACACTTTCTCCTGTTATAAAAGATTCGTCTATATGTGTTGTTCCTTCTACTATTTCACCATCTACTGCGATTTTTTCTCCTGGCTTACAAATAACAATATCTCCCTTATGAATTTCATCTAATGTTACCTGTATTTGCTTTCCATTCTTTTCTATTGTGGCTAAACTTGGTGTTATCATCATTAACTCTTGTATAGCTTCTTTGGTTTTATCTTTGTTTCTTCCTTCTATATATTTTCCTATTTTTATAAAGAAGAGGATAATAACTATAGATTCATAATATAAATGGTGAACCACTTCTGTATTACCTAAAAATATACGATATGTATTATACATACTATATAGCAAACTACTAATAACCCCCAGTCCAACCAATGTATCCATATTTGGTGTTTTGTGTATTAAATTTTTATATCCATTTTTCAAAATATCTCTTCCTAAAAGTATAGCAAATATAGATAATATTAATTGTAATATAGAAAAATTTGCTGGATTTTCATGCATATTAATTATATTAAATATTGGTAACCCTACCATTTGCCCCATTGAAATATATAGAATAAAAAATGCTAAAATTGTTAATACAACTAATTTGTATTTTTCCTTTGATTGTTTTTTCTCTTCTTTTTCTAACTTATCAATTCCAAGGCTTTCAAATCCTGCTTTTTCTACAAATTTTTCAATTTTAGAAATGTCTAATATTTTTTCGTCATATTCAATACTTGCATTATTCATAACCAAATTTACTTGAGCCTGTTTAATACCTTCTTGTTTATTTAAGAATTTTTCTAATCCACTAGAACATGCACTACAAGTCATTCCATCTATTTTTAATAATATCTTTTTCATAGAAACCTCCTTGTTCTATTTTGCCACTTCAAACCCAGCATCTTCTATTGTTTCATAAAAATCTTCAATTTTAGCAATTGTTTCATCATATTCTATATTTGCTAATTTGTTTTCTAAACTAACCTCTGCATTATTTACACCTTCTACATTATTTAATACTTTTGTTAATCGTTTTGAGCATCCTTCACAATGCATTCCTTCAACTTTAATTTCTACTTTTTTCATTATAAAACCTCCTTAATTATTTTATCTGAATTTTTTAAATAGATTCATAATCTCTTCTGTCACTTCTGTATGTCCTTCCTTTATTTGTTTTGCTATGCATCTTTCTAAATGTTTTTCCAAAATTACATTTTCTAAACTTTCTAGTGCTTTATTAACTGCTAACATTTGTGTCAAAATATCATCGCAATATCGATTATCTTCTATCATTTGTTTAATGCCTCTAATTTGTCCTTCAATAATATTTAATCTTTTTGTTAGCTGTTTTTTCTCATCATCATCTCTGTATGTTTTCTTTTTCGAAATATCACATTTATTACACATCTTTTTCACCTCTCAACGCAAATTATATACCCCTATAGGGTATATGTCAAGTATATATTATTTAATTTTTATCTTTATATTGACAAAATAAAAAACACCTCTTAATTGAAGTGTTTTTTACTATTACAATAAATTTTTTATTTATCTAAGTAATCTTGAATTTTTTTCATAAATATCATTCTTGCTATAATATCTAGTACTGCATAGATGACAATAACAATACCAACAATTCTAAATGCTAATGTTGTACTTACTAATATAACAATTCCTGCTATAATCATTAACAAAGAGCATAATACAGTTATTGTCCAAAGTGTTGATTTTACTTCTTTCCATACAAGTGTCGTTTGGAAATTTCTGATACCTGAAGCAATAATCCAAATTCCTAATACAGCTCTAAATATACCTGTAATTACATCTGGACAAGATAAAACGATTACACCTAAAACTGCTGAAACTAAAGCTAATGTTAAAAGATAATCTTCCTTATCTTTTGATGTAAAATAATCAACTAATTTCAAAAAACCTATCACAAATAATATAATTCCTAAAAGAATAGATATTACAGACATCATTTCAACAGGTCTTATAATTAATAAAGCTCCAAGTATAACAAATAGTATAGATATTGCAATATCAGTCCAATTTGTTCTTTTTAAAAATTTTTCAGACATTGTATCTCCCTCTCTTTCTTTTGTATTTTTCTTTTAAAATAATATCACAAAATAAATAAATTGTATATATTTTTTTAAAATTTTTGTATTATTTTGTCATTCCTCTTTTTAATATTTCAATTTGCTTTAACAATTCATTTTTTCCTTCTTCTTTAGATATTTTATTATGCATAACATCTATAACTTCAGACCTTAATACACATGTTAATATACGCATTATGTATTTTATATCTTTTTCATCTTCTATATTTAATAATTGTGTATTTAAATAGCAATTATGATTATCAATATCTTTTGTATTCTGCAATTTCTTTGTTTTTACAATTTCAAATATATTTACATTTTCATTTCTTAATTTATTAATAATATTTTTTAACAACTTTAATTCTGTTTCATCATATTTTTTATCAACTAAATAAGTATATAAATCTATAGTTGTTAAAAATATATCACCTTCATTTATAAGTAATAACTTCTCTATTTCTTCTCTTTCTTCTTTCAAAAAATTTTCTATTAAGTATTTTAGAGCATCTTCTTTATCTTCAAAATATTGATAAAAACTACCTCTTGGTATTTGTGCTTCTTCTATTATATTACTAATAGATGCTTTTTCAAAAGAATGTTTACTAAATTCTTTTTTTAACGCTTTTTCAATTTTTTCTTTTTTTTCATTATTTAAATTATAGAATGTGGATTTTGGCATATGTTATCTACACCTCCCAATATATAACAAAAAATAGTACTTCAAAAAAAGCACTACTTTCCCCTTAAATTATGCATCTTCATTTTCTTTTTTAGCTATCATTTCTTTTCCATCATAATATCCACAGTTTTTGCAAACTCTATGTGGCATTACTGGTTCATGACAATGTGGACAGCTAGTATATGTTGGTTGCTCTTTCTTCCATGTTGATCTTTTTGCATGTGTTCTTGCTTTAGACCATCTTCTTTTTGGTTGTGCCATCTAAATCCCTCCTTGCTTAAGATATATGTATATATCTATTGTTATTTTTATCGATATTTTAGTCACTATAAGATTATACAAGTATTTTCATTTTTTGTCAATAATTAGCCACAATATTTTTTATATAATTCTTGTACATTTTTCTTAGTTAATACTTTTTGTATGCCATTTATACTGACTTGTGTAAAAAAATCTGTTAACATATTTTTTAATTTTTCATTCATTAACATTTTTTTGCTTTCTTTTTTCCAATATTCTAATTGATAACCTTGCTGCCAATTTTTTCCTTGATACACTATTCCTGCTGCTAATTTATCACATAACATTTCTGCTACATATTTATATGGCATAATTGGGGTTTGGTCTGGTGCATTTCTATCAACCCAATATTCACTATGATGTTTATTTCTTCCCTTATGATGGAGCCATGCCTCAGAATATCCTTTATCTTTTTTAGCTCCTACAATTGGTGAATGATTTCCATCATAATATCGAATACTTTCTAAAAATTCTGTTGGAGAATATTTTGATAAATCATGTGTGAGTCCCCTCCAAGGCAATCCTACTTTGCAACATAATTTAAAAACAACCCATCTATGTTTTGTAATTAAGATAAAATGTTTCACAACATTTTTAAATAAAATTTTTCGTTTCATATTTCATTCCCTTCTAAAGGTATAAATTACCTTTCTATGTTAAGTCTACTATAATTTTTTTCTAAAATCAATAAATTTTATTTGTTTTTTTGCATATCATATATAGATTGGAGGTACAAATACATGTGTGGATTTACTGGATTTGTTAATATAAAACAAAAATTAAAAGAAGATTCTAAAACTATTTTAGAAAATATGAATAATACATTAGCCAAAAGAGGACCTGATGAAGACGGTTATTTTATTTCTGACCGTGCTTTCCTTGCACATAAGCGATTAATTGTTATTGATCCAGATGGTGGAAAACAACCGATGACTGAGCATACATCCTATGGAGATTATATCATCTGCCATAATGGACAAATATATAATACAAAAGAGCTTCGCGAAATTCTAATACAAAATGGATTCACATTCAAAGGTCATTGTGATACAGAAGTTATTTTAAAAGGATATATTCATTTTGGAAAAGAAATTGTACATCATTTAAATGGTATATTTGCTTTTGTTATTTGGAATACAAAAACAAATGAATTATTTATGGCAAGAGATCATTTTGGTGTAAAACCTTTATTTTACTCTCTATTTCAAAGCACTTTGGTATTTGGCTCAGAAATAAAAGCAATATTTCAATATCCTGGAATTGAAAAAATTCTAGATAGCCAAGGAATATCCGAATTACTGGGAATTGGACCAAGTCATACACCTGGTACAACTATTTTTAAAAATATTTATGAATTAAAACCTGCTCACTTTGCTATATTTAACGAATATGGTTTAAAGATAGAGCGATACTGGAAATTGCACTCAAAAGAACATACCGATAGTTTATCACAAACCTGTGAAAAAGTTCGTTATTTATTAAAAGATACCATTGAGCGTCAATTGGTTTCAGATGTGCCTTTATGCACTTTCTTGTCTGGTGGTTTAGATTCTAGTATCATTACAAAATTTGCTGCAGATTTTTACGAAAAAGAAAAATTACCACCTTTAGATACCTATTCAATTGATTATGTGGATAATGACAAAAACTTCGTAAAAAGCGATTTTCAACCGAATTCAGATAGCTATTATGTTAAATTAATGAGTAAACGTTTGCACACAAATCATCATAATGTTGTAATTGATACGCCTGAACTTGCCTCATACTTGGAAGATGCTATGATTGCAAGAGATATGCCCGGTATGGCTGACATTGATTCTTCTTTACTTCTATTTTGTAAAAATGTAAAAAAAGAAATGACTGTTTCTTTAACTGGTGAATGTGCAGATGAAATTTTTGGTGGATACCCTTGGTTTTTTAGAGAAGATGCTTTAAATAGTAATACTTTTCCTTGGTCTATCGCAATTGATGAAAGACAAAATTTGTTAAACCCAGTTATAGATAAAAAAGTTAATTTAAAAGAATATATTGATTACAGATATAATGAAAGCTTGAATGAAGTTGAAATATTAGATACTGATACAGAGGAAACTAAAGAAAAACGTAAAATATCTCATCTAACATTAAATTGGTTTATGCAAACACTTTTAGACCGTTCTGATAGAATGGCAATGTATAATGGTTTTGAACTTAGAGTTCCTTTTTGTGATTACAGACTAGCTGAATATGTTTGGAATATACCTTGGGAAATGAAAGCTTTAAATGGCAGAGAAAAAGGATTACTTAGATATGCTTGTCGAGATTTTCTACCTAACGAAATTGTTGATAGAAAAAAATCCCCTTATCCTAAAACTCACAATCCAAATTATTTAGCAAAAGTAAAATCAATGCTCACTGATATTATGGATAAACCTAATGCTCCTATTAATAACTTGTTAAATAGAAAATATATTTTAGATATTTTAAATACTGATGGAAAAGCTTTTACAAGGCCTTGGTTTGGCCAATTAATGACAGGTCCACAACTTATGGCATACCTTTGTCAGGTAAATATGTGGCTTGAGAAGTATCAGCCTAAGATTGAAATTTAACACGTTTTGAGGTCGCAATTTGCGACCTCATCGTCTGATATCCATAATTTAATCTTTATTGATATCCTTAAAGCAGTAATATAATACTATTATTTCTAATATTAAGGCTGCTAAAATATCCTTCGTCAACAAAACTATTAGTCCTGCCAACACCGTTACACATACTAATGCAACTATCTTCATAATAATTTTATTCATTTTTTCCTCCTTGACATTTGTCCATCTAATTTGTTTTCTTGTTGCTATATATAAACTGTCCTTTATTAGAACAGGAATAAAAAAATAATATACTAAATTATAGCACATTTTTAATAAAAAAGAAAGAGTAGTAGATAATATTGTATCTACTACCCCTAGGTGTCGTCCGAAGACTTCCACCGCAATCCTTGAATATATTATAATATATATCATTATTATATGCAACATTTTTAAAAATATTTTTATTTTTTTCTCAAAAAATTTATAAAGTCATTTATTTTTTGTTCATCACTAGTAAAAATAATTTGGTCGTAAATTTGTTTAGATATACAAGATTTTAAATTTTTAACATATTTTAAATAATCATTAATATTTCTATATATTTCATTATTATTTTTATCCAATTTCTTTAATATGTATGAGACAAGTATAATATAATCTGTTATACCATTAAAACTTATTTTTTGTATTTTAGTATCATTTTCTATAACTTTATGTAATGCTTTATTTGTATTTCTTTCTCTAAATCTTGTATCGAAAACAACATTATTATGTGCTATGGCATTTCTTAATTCTTTTATCATAAATATTATACTTTGTACTAAAATCCCATTTGAGTCAAATGCAATATTTAATCCTATATCTTTTGAAATCTCTTTTCTTATTTGTAAGTTTAATGTAGATATAAGATTTCCAAATTCACCCAAAGTTACAATCTCAAATATTGCCCATATTGGAATACTTTCATCTTTTTTCAAATAATGAGAAACTATATTATTATCATTTGCATATTTATTAGCAATTGTATTTTGAATTCTATTAAATGTATCTATTCTTTTTTTATAAGCATTTTTATATTTAATATCCTTATATGATTTATAATCAGTCATCAAATTAGCATAAATTTCACTAAAACTTTCTGTTTTTCCTTTCTGAATAATTACTTCTAAAGCATAACTTTTTAATGCAGTTTCAATAAACATTACTTGTGGATATAATAATGTTTTTACTTTATTATCAAATTCAATTATTGCCATTAATTCATCAAAACTATTAAAATTAATTTTATTATTTGGATTTTTTATATACCTATATCCCTTAACTTATGGCATACCTTTGCCAGGTGAACATGTGGCTTGAGAAGTATGAGCCTAAGCTTGAAATATAAAATAATTTGAGAGGTTCGCTATTAGCAAACCTCTCTTCCTCTCTGAATCACTAGCAACAAAAACACAAAGTATTTAAATCTTTGACTCAATACACCAACTTGTTTCATATTCAACTAACATAATATTACTTAGTGCTTATTTAAGTTTTTTTCAAATTCCTCCAATTCATCCATCCTTTTGAAAACATCGAAAAATGCAATGATTTTGTAAATAATAGCATCATTTTTTGGATTTTTCTCTTCGCATAGTATACAATCATAATTGCTACTCACAATAATCTTAAGCTCTTCCCTACCATTCTCGTAATACCGTGCTGTAAACCCATTTTTTGTTTCAGTGTCTACTGGTTTTAATGTTAAACTCCAATTATTCATTTTTAAATGCCGTATTCCATTTTCTTTCTTCTCAAAAATCATGTTTTTTACCTCCCAAAAATCTCAATTATTATTTTTAGTTACTACTATATACTTATTAGAGTATAACATTTATTTCTTGTATTTTCAATCTTTCATTTGTATGTAATGAATACAAATAGTCATTTTTTATATCAAAGTCTGCATTAAGAAACTTAAAAATTAATTTAGCTGTGTCTAATGCATGCTTAGGTTCTCCACTTCCTCCGCCTACTAATATGAGAATTCCTCTCTTTTTTCTTAGATTTACTCTCTTCTTTAAGAAAAATTGATTACTCCAAATCCAGTTCAATCTTGTAACTAGATTAAACATAGGTGGTGTCATATTATACATATATACAGGAGAAGCCAATACTAAAATATCATAATCATCTTTATAAATTATTTCCATATCATCTTTCAAATTGCATCCTTCTTGTTTCCAACAATATCTGCAATCCATACAAGGTTTAATATTTTTATCATATAGAAAAATTTCTTCAATATCTCCATTTAATTTTTCCTTTACCTTATTTACTATATATGCTGTGTCACCATTTTTATGTGGTGAACCATTTACAATTAACATTTTCATCTCTTTCACCCTTTATTTTTTATTATATCAATTATCCTTATTTTTAGCAATTATTTTTATTACAAATATTTAAAATAAACTATGAAAAGAAGCCATTTACATGACTTCTTCTCGTTCTAATATAGAAAATAGCTTGGAATCATTATATCGAGTCTTCTTATAAGTTGCCATGGTGTTGCAGGGCACCATTGTTCTGTGGGATCCTCTTTCTTTAACCACAACACAGATTCTGTATACGCTTTTGTGTACAGAATCATAATCATATGCTGCATTTCTACAGTATTGTTAATGCAAAAGGTTCTGGAAGTCTTTGTAATATAATCAAAATAAGTAATTGTATTCTCTTTAAAACTTATTTTTTTATATATCGTTCTTATATGTTCCAGTTCCTTAGCTTCCTCAGCGTCAAATCTATCTGTGAGATTTCTGTATCCTATCTGGTCATATTTATGTCCCAATGCTTTTATTGCAACTTGGACAAATGCTTTAAAATCTATGTAAAACCTTTCTGTTTCAAATTCTTCATTTGGTTTTACATTAAGTGCCTGCTTTCTTATTATTCTTCCCATATTTAGGAGTAAAGCATCTATCTTTAGTCTATATTCCTTTTTTCGAATCCTTCGAATTATTTTTCTGCATTTATAATATAAACCAGAGTAAAAATCCATTATAGCAAGTGCATATAGCATTTCGTTTTCTTCAAATCTTCCTCCTTTAAGAATAGAGAATCCTCCTCCGCAATACATTCTTATCTTTCCGTTTGCGTCTACTTCAGGATTAATTTCAAAAGAATCTAATTGCTCTATAATCTCAAAGATTCTTTTATCTTTCCTAGCTAACTCTAATAATTCTCTCCGCATATTTTCTATACTTTTTAATAATTCTTCTGATTTTCTCATTCGTGTGTCCTCCCCTTAATTGTGGTTTGAGTTATTATAGTTTCATAATATAATTATATCACCCATATCAACATTATGTCAATTTCATATTCTTTTAACAAATCTATAAGAAAATTAAGAATTTATATATAAAAATATCTATCCTGATTAGAATAGATATTTCTTCATTATTTCATTTTTTCTTTTATTCTTACCAATGTATTTAAGGCATCAATAGGTGTTAGTTCATTTAGGTTAATCTTATCAATCTCATGGGCAATTTCAGCTAATTTAAAATTATACATATCAAATTGTCCTTCTACTTGTTTTTTGTCTTTTTTCTCTTCTTTTTTACCTGTTAGGATATTTTTTCTTTCTAAAGATTTTAGGATTTTATTTGCCTCTTCTGTAACCAGTTTCGGAACACCTGCTAATCTTGCAACATGAATACCATAACTTTCGTCTGTTCCACCTCTTACAATCTTTCTTAAGAAGATGATGTCTTCTCCTTTTTCTTTAACAGCAATCGAATAATTTTTAACACCCTCTATTTTTTCTTCTAGCTCTGTTAATTCATGATAATGTGTAGCAAACAATGTTTTTGCTCCACATTTTTCTTTATTTGCAATATATTCTGCTACCGCCCAAGCAATAGATAGTCCATCATAAGTTGAAGTTCCTCTTCCGATTTCGTCTAAAATCACCAAACTATTTGGAGTTGCTTCTTTTAAAATAGTTGCTACTTCCATCATTTCTACCATAAAAGTACTTTGTCCCATACTTAAATCATCAGATGCTCCAACTCTTGTAAAGATTTTATCAACTACACCAATTTTTGCCTCTTCTGCTGGAACAAAACTTCCCACTTGTGCCATTAGTGTAATTAAAGCAACTTGTCTCATATAGGTAGATTTACCTGCCATATTGGGTCCTGTAATAATTGATAATCTGTTTTCACCTTTATCTAGATATGTGTCATTTTCCACAAATTCTCCAGCGCCTAACATTTTTTCAATAACAGGATGTCTTCCTGCCTTTATATCAATAATTCCTGAATTATCCACTTGTGGCATACAATAATTCATATCTTCTGCTACTCCGAGCAAAAGAAGATAAAACATCTAAAGTAGCTACAAGTGTTGCTATTTTTTGTAGTCTGATAACATTTTTAGCAATTTCTTCCCTTATTTTTGTAAATAAATCATATTCTAAACTGACAACCCTTTCCTCTGCACCTAAGATTTGATTTTCTAAGTTTTTTAACTCCTCTGTAATATATCTTTCTGCATTTGTTAAGGTTTGTTTTCTTATATATCTTTCTGGAACTTGGTCTAAATTTGATTTGGTAACTTCTATGTAATATCCAAATACTTTATTAAATCCTACCTTTAAGTTTTTAATTCCTGTTTTTTCTTTTTCTTCAGCTTCTAATTGAATTATCCAATTTTTCCCCTCTGTTGTAGCTGTCTTTAATTTATCAACTTCTTCATCATATCCTAATTTTATAATTCCACCATCTTTTACAGTCATTGGTGGGTCTTCTACAATAGATTTTTCAATCAATTCATAAATATCTTGTAACTCATCTAGATTTTCATAAATATCTTTTAACATTGGAGCTTCACAATTTTGTAAAACTTGTTTTACATCTGGCAATCTTGCTAAAGAATTTTTTAAAGTAATCATATCTCTTGCATTGGCATTTCCATACGCCATTTTCCCAGCTAGTCTTTCAATATCATATACTTTTTTTAGATTATCAATAACATCTCCTCTAAGCATAACATTATCTTTTAATTCTTTTACAGCTTGTAATCTTCTATTGATTTCTAAAGTATCAATTAGTGGATCATTTAGCCACCTTCTTAAATGTCTTCCTCCCATAGAGGTTGAAGTTTTATCTAATACCCATAGTAAAGTACCTTTTTTAGATTTATCTCTCATTTTTTCTGTAATTTCTAGATTTCTTCTAGCATTAATATCTAAAGACATATATTTAGATATTTGATAAATTGTAATTTTATTGATATGGTCTAAACTCGTCATTTGGGTTTGTTCTATGTATTCAATTAAAGCATTAATACTTGCTACTGCAAAACTTCTTTCTTCTATATTTTCAATTGGCTTTTGATTGGTATCTACCAAGTTAAATCGCAATTTGATAATATCTGGCTTTGTATCAAAAAATTTATCCTGAAATCTTGTGATATATGCATTAAAGCGTTCTCTAATTTTACTCATCTCTTCTGTACAATCTGCTAAATTAGAATTAATAACTAACTCTGAAGGAGAATATCTAGCAAGTTCATCTAACAATTGTGGGAAATTGTTATTGTCCTTGATTTCTGCTGCATAGAATTCTCCTGTTGATATATCACATACACTAATTCCGAAATAAATTCCAGATTTAAAAATAGACATGATATAATTATTTTTTCTTTCTTCAAGCATATTACTCTCTACGATGGTACCTGGTGTAACAACTCTAATAACACCTCTTTTTACAATTCCTTTTGTTGTTTTTGGATCTTCTAATTGCTCACAAATTGCAACTTTATATCCTTTTGCTATTAGTCTTGAAATATACATCTCAGCAGCATGATGTGGCACTCCTGCCATTGGCGCTCTTTCTTCTTGTCCACAATCCTTTCCTGTTAATGTAATTTCTAATTCTCTTGCAGCAGTAATTGCATCATCAAAGAACATTTCATAAAAGTCTCCTAGTCTGTAAAACAAGATACAATCTTTATATTGTTCTTTGGTTTCAAGATAGCGTTGCATCATGGGTGAAAATTCTTTATCTTTATTTTCTGCCATTTATTTTTCTTCTCCTTTCTTGCTTCTGTCTTCTCTTTCAATACCCTTAATAACCTCTTTTACAGCTCTTTTAAAACTCTCATCATCTTCATACTCAGGTAATAGATATTTTTCCTCCAACATTTTTATTGGCTCCATTCGCTTCTTTAGTTCCTCTGCATCAATTACTCCAGAAGAATGAGAATCTCTTAATCTACAAACACTTTCCAAAAAGTTTTGACTATTTTCTGAAATCAAAAATGGATTTTCTGTAAGAATATGCTCTGATAATGAAATATATTGATTCCCTGATTTTACTAAAAAATTATCTCCTATAATCAAATGGATTTTTACTTTTTTTATAGAATTTTTAAAAACTTCTGGAAACCTTTTTATATATACATTCGCTTGATTTTTACTTATATTATTAGACCAATTGTCAAATATATCACACATTGGTTCTAGTTTTCTCTCTACATCATTTGTCATAAATCTTGGGTCTCTTAAAATCATATGAATAACATCTTCTTTTGTTATATATCCTTTATCCTCTGCTTCAATTCCTTCATTTCTCTTTTGGATAAACTGGAATATCTCCACTAATTTTATTGCAAATGTATCTTTTGCCATAGTTGTATGTGGATTTTTATTAATAGATTGAAATATTGTTTCAATATCCTCATTAGTAATTCCTAATGATACCAATGTTTGTACAGCTTTTTTATAGTTTTCTTCTCCACTTTCTTTTTTGATATTTTTAATACTTTTTCGATTTCTTCTGAAATTCGTATGTAATTTTTTTTCAAATTTTTCCATTTCCTCGTCTGACAAAATTTCTAAAATTTTCTTTTTTAATGTTTTTCTATCAACTCCTAGTTTTCTTGCCAATGAGCTAATAGATTGTCCTTTCATAATTTTATTTTTGCAATCAATTAATCTATCATTATTTAACTCTACTTTATCCATATAACGTCCCTTCAAAATCTTCTTTTCATTTTATTCTATATCATTCATGTGTTAGAATTCCTTTTAAATACCACATATGTTCTGATACAATTTTTAAATCTATTATTTGGTTAATTAATTTTTTATCTCCTTCAAATATAACGACTTTATTACTATCCGTTCTTCCTGTTAGCATGTCTTCATTATTTTTACTTGTTCCTTCTACTAATACTTTTTGAATTGTTCCTACATATTTTTGGTTATTTTCTTCTATTTGACTTTCAACCAATGCTTTTAATCTATCAAAACGTTTATGTTTTATTTCTTCTGGAATTTGATTTTCCATTTTGTCACCTGGTGTTCCTACTCTTCTTGAGTAAATAAACATATATACTTGTTCAAATTTTACTTTTTTTACAACATCTAAAGTATCTTCAAATTCTTCCTCTGTTTCTCCTGGAAATCCAACAATAATATCTGTTGATAATGTTAAATTTGGTATTTGGGCTTTCATTTTATCTACTAAATTTAGATATTGCTCTTTTGTATATCTTCGATTCATTTCTTTTAATACTTTTGTATTTCCAGATTGCAAAGGTAAATGTATTAATTTACATACTTTATCACAATCACGAATTGCTTCAATTACATCATCTGTAAAATCTTTTGGATGTGGTGAAACAAATCGAATTCTTTCAATTCCTTCTATTTTATTGATTGCTCTTAATAAAGTTGCAAAAGAATTAACACCTTGATATTCTTCAAATGATTTTCCTTTTTCTTTTTCTACACGCAAATAAGAATTTACATTTTGACCTAATAAGGTAATTTCTTTATAACCTTTTTTTGCTAATTCTTCTACTTCTTTTATAATCTCTTTTGGCTCTCTACTTCTTTCTCTTCCTCTTACATATGGTACAATGCAATATGTACAAAAATTATTGCAACCATTCATAATGGTAACAGATGCTTTTATATCACTATCTCTTTTTATAGGAAGATTTTCATAAATTTCTCCATCAATATCTAAAATATCTTCTTGCTTTTTCTTTTCTACTAAAGCTTTATATAAGTCTTCTGGGAAACGATATAAAGTATGAGTTCCAAATATAACATCTACAAAAGGATAACTTTCTTTTATTTTGTCAGTTATATGTTTTTCTTGCATCATACAACCACCAATGGCAATAATTGTTCCTTTTTCTTCCTTTACTCTTTTTAGTTCTCCTAATTTTCCAAATAATTTATCTTCTGCATTTTCTCTTACACAGCAAGTATTAAATAAGTTTATGTCCGCTTCTTGAAAATTATCTGTTTTTACATATCCCATGTTTTCTAACATACCACAAAGTTTTTCAGAATCATTTTCATTTAATTGACACCCCATTGTTAAAATATGATATTTTAATGTTTTTCCCTTATTTATTTCCTTTATCTTCTCTATATAGACTTCTTGTTTTTTCACTTCATTTATTGTATCCACAGTTATACCTCCATCATTTGCATATTTTATTATATTTTGACGATTTTTGCAAGAAATTTGTCAGTAAAATCTTTTTTCATACTTTTTTTATGATATAATATATATGATACTATTTTTAGGAGGATTTTTAATAATATGAGAGATTTTGATTCTTTATTAAAAACAAACTTTTCAAAAAGAAGAGGTTATTCAAACGTAAAGGAAATATATAAACAAGCAAAAAGTACAAATCACATTGTTTCTTTAAAAGAATTACAGACATTAAATATAAATGATTTAGTAAGTAGAAATGTAAAAAATAAACTTGATACAGATTTACTATCTTTATGGGGAATGCTTGATATGAAATCTTATATTGACGCAATATTTGGAAATACCATAAATCCTTACTTCTTGAATACCAAAGAGGTAATTCCTATAAAAGATTTGCCAGAATATACATATCTTCCTGACCAAGCAAGATTTTTAAATTTGATTGATATAAAATATATCAAAGGTTTCACATTAGAAGGTGTTTCATTTACTAATATATTTTTAGCAACTTATGAAATTTTAGATAGAAATGATGAATTTAGGCCATATGTAGCCCTTTTAACTTTAAATGACAATAATGAATTTGTTGAATTTGGATATGGTTATGATACAAATGATAATGGAAATGTAGAATTATTTATCTCTTCATATAACTATCTAGTATATTTAACTTCCAAAGGAACACTCCATTCTCCTTTATCTGGAAAAATGGCAAAATTAAAAGTTGCTAATATCTTAAGCAATGAAGAAATCTCTAAATTATATAAATAAATTTAGAAGCCGCCCCAACATCCTTGGGGCAGCTTCTTTTTTCTTATAAAAACAGTTTCTCAATTTTGGGCATAATATTTGTACCGCGTGACAATATTCCATCACTTTCCATCAGGGCTGTTTTACCTTCAGTAATTCGATATTCATATGTCTGATTTGACTGACATTCGAATATGATAAATACCCACATTTTTATGGATTCTGCTTTAACTTCTTTTCTGATTTCTTCTATCCATTCTGATATCTGTTTTTTATTCGGCATTCCATATACTTGAATATATGATGACTTTATTTTATTTCCACTATAGTCATAATATTTGTATCCGTTACTGATAATTTCCTGGATAGAGTACTTATCAATCGGCGTCAAGCACAAGCAATATTTCTCCAATTGTTCATAATCAATTTCATACTGCTTAGCAATCTTTTTTGCTTCAATCACTTCCTCTGAAACTGTTTTTCCACTTCTAAATGAAACCGTATCAATCATCATGGAAGCAATAATCATTCTTGCCTCTAATTTTGATATTTCATATCCGGCTTCTTGCATTAATTCATATACCATATAAGATGTTGAGCAAGCAATTCTAGAATACAAAAATGGATAATTCTTGCCTCCCTTATTTGGATGATGATCAATACAAGCTACGACTTCTCCTAAGTGCTTTGTTTCATAATGATCCTCCAAAATCAAATTTCTAAAAGAATCTTCTTTTCCCACATAATAATCTTTCATACTTATGTTAAAAAGTTCTTTTACGATTTGGTATGAATCATTTTCTTTTACTTCTTCTAGAATGATGAATTCATTTGGAATTTCTAAAAAGTTTAACAAATTTGATAATAAGATTCCCGACAAAAAGGCATCTACATCAATATTATCATGCCCAATGATGAAAACCTTTTCTTCTTGTTTTAAAACTTCTAGTAGCTCTTTAATCCGCATTTAAATTTCTTTCCTTTCTTTTTCTTCAATAATTTCCAATGCTTTTTCAACAGCTGCTTCTGAGCCTATTACTTTCACATATTTAGCGCCATTAGCTTTTAAATATGCTTCTAGTCTTTCTCCAAAAGCTTTGCTTTCCTCTTCATCTTCGATTCGGCCATCTTCTTCAAATTTCACATTTTGTGTATCTCTTTCAATCAATATGGTAAATTGATTGATTTTTCCTGTAAGATACCATGCTAAATCTTCAATAACCTTTTCGCCTGAAGAGTGTAATGCAGAAATTTCTAAGCCAGCATCTGAGATGATATAATCTACTTTTCCCAATAAGTCATATATTTTCTTGTACTGTTCTGCTACAATATATGACTGATTTGGTATATATTTTTCTAATAAATCACTATATACCAAATTTTTAGTAAACTCATCGACATACTCTACAGAGCAGCCCTTTTTCTTTAACATATATGATGTGCCTAAAGCTGCTGTACTCTTTCCTGCTCCCGGCGCTCCGACAAAGGAAATTACAAAGGTATCTTTATGTTTTTCAAGCTTTGGAATATCCTTTTGTAAATCCGGATAAGCTTCTAACATATTGATTGCCTTTTTTAACATATCTTTTTGCTGATATGCTAAACTTTTCTTGGAAATTCTTTCGATGTCATAAAATTTAACATCT
Source organism: uncultured Clostridia bacterium (assembly GCA_944386675.1). Taxonomy (GTDB): domain Bacteria; phylum Bacillota; class Clostridia; order TANB77; family CAG-508; genus CAG-269. The sequence goes on from CALXBY010000001.1 coordinate 153,787, forward strand.
GTTAAACCTCTATGTGGATTAATGAGTCTTTTGTATTCTTCCAAATCACCTTCTACAAAAGTTGCAAAACACTGTGAAGACCCGCCTCTTGTTCCATTTAGTTTTTCATCCTCAGTACCATAAATTCCAACAATATGCATCTGTTCGAGACTATTTTCCTGTAATCCTTTAAAACGAACAATTGCCGGCTCCAAGCTGTTATCTATAATTTCAATCTGTAACCCAGTTTCATCATAGAACTTTCTCACAGCCGCATGAATTGCAGTTTCAAATAACTGGATTCCTCCACCTGGAAGTGCTAACGCCCCTGGAAAATCCTTTTTGTCCTTAGGACGCTTTCCCAGTAAAACATAAATTTTCCCATCATTTATGTTCTTAACGAGCAAAATCATGTCTACCGTTTGTCTTCCTTCGATGAAGTGAATTCCGCGTTTCTTACTAGCAGCTAAGATTTCTTTAAATGTATACCGAAATAAAATCGGCTTTATTTCCTCCGGAATTAATCCTTCCAATTTTTCATATTCTCCATGGATAATCATATTTCTAATATCTGTCGCATGATATGGAAAATCTGAATCTTCTTCAGGATTGATAAATTCCATTCCAAAGGTTTCTCCCTTGCTTTCTAAGACATCTAATATGTCCTCCCGATTTCCGGTGCAAAAATGTGTTACATGGAATTTTTTACATACTTCCAGTACATTCTGAATCCATTCCTCAAAAGTAGGAACATCCGGAACCGGCACAAATGTAAACCGTTCTTCTGGCACACATTCTCTTTTAAAGATAGCTCTTAACATTTTTTCTCGTTCTGTTGCTGTAATACAATATCGTGGATCTCCTCCTTCGTAACAAGAACCAATCATGACAACCACTTTGTCATACTGGTCGCTTTTTGCCAGCCGAATTAAGAAACGTTTATGTCCCTCATGAATCGGCATCCACCGTCCTATAACGGCCACTACTTTGTTTTTAGTGCATTGATTTTCTGCACTAGATTGACTAAATACATTTGTCTTCATAGTCAAATCCTCCTTGTATTTATTTGGGTAATATTATATTACGTATTTTAGGATAAATCAAGCTAGTTTCCTAGCTCTTGTAAGAATAAAACATAAAAATAATCTATAGATAAAAATTTTTTGAATAAAAAAATAAAAGTAGATGTTTTCTACTTTCATTTTATGCAAGTCCGTATTTTTTCTTGAATTTATCTGCTCTACCACCAGCTGTTTCTTGTCTTAAATTTCCTGTCCAGAATGGATGACATTTAGAGCATACGTCTACTTTTATATCTTTTTTTGTTGAACCTACTTCTAAAACATTTCCACATGCACATGTGATTGTTGTTTGGTTGTAATTTGGATGTATTCCTTCTTTCATTTATTGTTCACCTCTTTCTTAAACTCAAAATAATCTGACTGTTTTTTATCATAACATATTTTTTTATATTTTTCAAGACCTAATTTGTTTTATTTTCATTTTCTTCTTGCTGTTGTTGTTCATAAACATATTGGGCAGAAGATAGCATCTCACTGTTAAGTGAAAGTTTATTGACTAATTTGCTCATTATATTGAACACACAAGCCACTATTAAAATAAACATTCCAATTTTTTTCCAATATTTAGCAAGCATATGTTTTCTCCCTTTCTTTTATCTACATATATAATTATATATATTTTTTTGTAAATTGTCAATAATTTTTGTGGTTTTGGTTATAATAAATTGGGTGATAAAAATGAATAAAAAATTTGGAATTTTTATAATAATTGCTCTACTCATATTAATTGGAATCGGTATCTATGTCTATGTAAAAAATACTACCACTGAAAGTCCATCTTCTTATGAAGCAAATAAAACAGCAACAGAGCAAAATACCAATAATGCCAATAATCAAAATTCTGTAGAAAATTCTTCTAATGAAACAAATACAACAAATGAAGCTTCCAATACACAAGCAAGTAATCAGACAAATAACCAAGAAAATGTATCAACACCTCCAGAAAATACACCTCAAAACAATCAACCATCTCAAGCCTTAGATAAACAAATTGCTACGTATTCTACTAAAATTTATTCTACAGATGCAAATAGAACAAAAAATATGCAAATAACTAGTAATACATTAAATGAAACGATTGTAAAAGCAGGAACTACTTTTTCCTTTTGTAATACTGTTGGTCCTGCTACTAGTAGTAAAGGGTATGTAGAAGCTGATATTTTTGATAACAACGGTAATAAGAAAAAAGGAATTGGCGGTGGTAATTGTCAAATAAGTAGTACTTTATATAATGCTGTCTTAGCCGTCCCTAATTTAGTAGTAACAGAAAGACACCCTCACAGTAATTATGTGCCATATGTAGCACAAGGTAAAGATGCTGCAGTAGCTTATGGTAGCTATGACTTAAAATTTAGAAATGATACTGGAAAAGATGTGAAAATTGCTTCATCTGTTGCTAATGGTTTAGTAACAATTACTTTATTTTCTAATTAGACATAAATTGAAAGTTCTCTTAATATCATTTAAAAAGGTGGTATCTTGAGAAAAACAAAATTATTTTTGATTAATGGTATTATTTTAACCATAACTGCGCTTAGCATGCGTGGTATAGGTTTAATTTTTAATATATATGTAGCTAACAAAGTAGGTTCAGAAGCGATTGGTATCTTTAGTCTGATTATGTCTGTGTACAATTTTGCAATAACTGTAGCTACTTCTGGAATTGGCATTGCTTGTACTTGTATTGTTTCTGAAGAATTTGCAAAAGGAAACTATATAAATGGTATAAAAGCTGTTAAAACCTCAATTCTATTTGCAATATTATTAGGCGTTTTGTCTTCAATTCTAGTCATTTTATTTGCGCCTATTATTTCTACAACTTGGTTAAAAAACATGGTATCTGAAATTCCACTTTATCTTATTTCCCTTGGTTTGCCACTAATTTCTGTTTCTTCTGTAATTGGTGGTTATTTTTCTTCTGTTGAAAAACCATATAAAAGTGCGATTTCTCAAATTTTAGAAACAGGTGTAAAAATTATTGCATCTATTGCTTTACTTTATATTTATGATACAAAAGATGTTGAAACAATTTGTATTTCACTTATTTTAGCTGATGTCATATCTGAGGTTTTTTCATTTAGCTTAAATATTATTTTCTACCTAATTGATAGAAAAAAATACCTATCTAACAAAAGAAGTTTACCTATACAAATGAAAAAAAAGATTTTTACAATTGCTTTTCCAATTAGTATAACATCTTGCATACGTTCTGGGCTTTCTTCCTTAAAACAATTCTTAATTCCTATCCGTTTAGAATTATCCGGAATGTCCTATTCTCTAGCTGTTTCTAATTATGGTATGATTGGTCGGAATGGTTATGCCAGTAATTATGTTTGCAAATGTTTTAATAGGTTCTTTTAGTGGCTTATTAGTTCCAGAATTTTCGAGACTACTTGCTGGTGGAAATTATAATAGATTAAAAACTGTTTGTGATACAATTTTTAAAGTTACATTTATTTTTTCTATTTGTGTTACTGGTGTTTTTATTATATTTGCCAATGAAATTAGTCTTATGGTCTATCAATCTATAGAGGCAGGTTTTTGGATAAAAATATTAGCACCTCTTATCTTTTTTATGTACATAGATAATATTATTGATAATATGTTAAAAGGAATTAATGAACAAGTAAGTGTTATGATTTGTAACATTATTGATTTGTTAGTTACAATTTCCATTATCTTTTTTGTTGTTCCTATTATGGGGATGTATGGATATATTTTGAGTATTTTTGTAAGTGAGCTTTTAAATTTTACAATTAGCAGTATTCAACTAAAGAAAAAAATTAAGTATTCTATAAATTTTAAAAAATTTATTGTAAGGCCTATTTTTGCTTGTTTATTTTCTTATTTATTGATTGAAATTTTACATATTCAAATTTCTTCTTTTTCTTTAAATACAATTATTCAAATTACTTTATTTGTTTTGTTTTATTTGTGCTTTATGTTTTTATTTAACAAAGAACGTGTTTATAAAAAAATAAAAGAATTCTTCTAGAATTCTTTTATTTTTACTCTACTCCAGTCGCAATAACGGTAACTACAACTTTATCACCTAGTGAATCATCTGTAATTGTTCCAAATACGACATTTGCATCTTCACTAATTAAATCATTTATCTTACCAATCCCATCATTAATTTCACTTAATGCTAATTCTGAATTTCCTCTAACATTAAAGATAACACCTTTTGCATTATCAATTTTATTTTCTGTAAGTGCATTGTCAATAGCTTGGTTTACAGCATCTATCATTCTGCCTTCACCTTCAGCTTCTCCAATTCCCATATATGCCATTCCTTTATAAGTTAGCATAGTGGTAATATCTGCAAAATCTACATTAATATCTCCAACAGATGTAATTAAATCTGTAATACTTTTAATTCCTTGTTCTAATACATTATCAGCCATTTTAAAGGCATTAATCACACTCATTTTTTGATTTCCAGCAATTTTCAATAATTTATCATTTGAAATTAAAATTAAACTATTTACATGTTGTTTTAATTTTTCTATACCATTATCTGCTCTACTTGACCTTAATCTTCCTTCAAAAAGAAATGGTTTTGTAACAATCGCTATCGTTTGAATTCCCATTTCTTGTGCTATTTCTGCAACTACAGGAATAGCTCCTGTTCCTGTTCCGCCTCCCATTCCAGCGGTTAAGAATAATAATTGTGTTCCTGCTAATAATTGTTTAATATCTTCTTTGCTTTCAATAGCTGCTTTTTCTCCCATGTCCGGATTTGCTCCAGCACCTAATCCTTTTGTTGTCTCTTTTCCTATTTGTAAAACATTATCCATTTTTGTTTTATTAAGCATTGCAAGCTCTGTATTAATAAAATAAAATTCAACATCTTTTACTTTATCTTCAACCATTTGTCTAACGGCATTGTTGCCTCCTCCACCTATTCCAATTACTTTTATTTTTGGAATAGATGTTTTTGTTTCTCCATATATATATCCATAATTGTTTCCATATTTGTTTTCTATTTGTATCATTTTTCGTACCTTCCTTTTCCTGATTTACTTTTGTATGTGTCGTTTAGTATTATACATTTTCCTTTTCAAATTTTCAATAGTAATTTTCACTTTTTTGAAAAATTGTTTGTTGCGAAAATTTGTTCTAAAAACTATTGCATTTTTATTTTTTGAATGTTATAATCGTACATATGTTTGGAGGTGTGCTATGGAAATTTTGGATAAATTAAAAATACTTGCAGATTCTGCTAAATATGATGCTTCTTGTAGCTCTAGTGGCAGTAATCGAAAAAATACGAATGTTGGAATTGGAAATGGGCATGTTTCCGGTATTTGTCATAGTTGGGGTGCAGATGGTAGATGTATTTCTCTTCTAAAAATTCTGTTTACAAATGCTTGTATGTATGATTGTAAATATTGCATTAACCGTTCTTCAAATTCTGTGCCTAGAGCTACCTTTACCCCTCGTGAAGTTGCTGACTTAACAATTCATTTCTATAAACGAAATTATATTGAAGGTCTATTTTTAAGTTCAGCAGTTATCAAATCTCCTGACTATACAATGGAAAGATTAGTTGAAACAGCTTCTATTTTAAGAAATGAATATCATTTTAATGGATATATTCATTGCAAAACCATTCCACGGTTGTAGTCAAGAATTAATTGATAAGTTAGGTATTTTAGTAGATAGAATGAGTATCAATATAGAACTACCTTCTAATGACAGTTTGAAACTACTAGCACCTCAAAAAGAAAAAGATGGGATTTTAAAACCTATGACATATATTTCAAATACAATTAAAATCAATAAAATAGATAAATCCAAATATAAAAAGCAATTTGTTCCTGCAGGTCAAACCACACAATTAATGGTTGGTGCCACACCTGAAACAGATTTAAAAATCTTAAAACTTTCCGAAGGGATGTATAAATCTTTAAAATTAAAAAGAGTCTATTATTCTGCTTATGTTTCCATCAATAATGATAAAAACTTACCTACTCTAGAAAAGCCTCCACTTTTAAGAGAAAATCGATTATATCAAGCAGATTGGCTACTTCGTTTTTATGGATTTCAAGCTGATGAATTGTTAAATAATGAACACCCTAATTTTAATACATTACTTGACCCTAAATGTGATTGGGCTTTGAGAAATTTAGATAAATTTCCTATAGAAATTAATACAGCCAATTACTACACTCTACTTAGAATTCCTGGCATTGGCGTCATCAGTGCCAAGAAAATTATTACTGCTAGAAGAGAATTTTTACTTGACTTTGAAAGTTTAAAAAAACTAGGTGTTGTTTTAAAAAGAGCTCAATATTTTATTACTTGTAAAGGAAAATATTTTTACCAAGTAAATAAATTTAATAAAAATTTCATTGAAACAAATCTACTTTATGAAGAAAGACACACTATACCACAAAAGAAATATGAGCAATTATCAATTTTTGATACATTGCTACCTACAAAGGAGGATAAAATAAAATGTCTAACTGGAAGCTTATAAATAAAACCTATTTATATGATGGCACTTTCGATGGATTTCTTACCATTGTTTTTAATAGTTATTCTACAAAAACATTGCCTCAAAAAATCATTTCAGAAGAGGAATATATTCCAAATTTTTTAGATAAAACACAATATATAAATACAAATTATGAAAAAGCAAAAAGAGTTTTTGACGGTATTAATAAAAATATTTGTTATGAAGCTCTATATAATAGTTTTTATGCGTTTTTATCAGATGGAAAAAATAAAGAAATATCTATTTTAAAATATTTATGTGATGGATTTGATATAGGTCCTAAAATTAATACCATGCTTACAATTTCCTATGTATTTGCTGTCATCAACATGAGGAAAAGAGCTTTATCAGAATGTCATAAATTAAAAGGACTTCTTCGTTTTATGGAAATTGGAGAAAATCTATATTATGCTTCTATTCACCCTGATAATAACATACTAGAACCATTAGGACATCATTTTATTAAAAGATTACCTACTCAAAATTTCATTATTCATGATAAAAATAGAAATATATGCTTTTTATATAATTCTCAAGAATATAAAATTATTGATAGTATCAATTTAAAAATACCTGATATTACAGAAGAGGAACAAAAATACCAAGAACTTTGGAAACTTTTTTTCAAGACAATTGCTATACAAGAAAGAAAAAATGCAAGGTGTCAAATGCAATTTATGCCAAAAAAATATTGGCAGGACTTAATAGAAGAGCCCTATTGAAAGTTACATATAATTATGTTATACTCTTTTACACATAAGACTGTGTCTTATTTTATATAAAATTACTATTTTTATTTTACTAAATAGTACGAGAAATTAATTTGCTCTGACTATTTTTGTTAACATATATAACATCAATCAACACAAATATTTAGAAATGGAGGAATCGTAATGGCTATAAAATATATTCTTTCTAAGGCAGAAAGTGAAAAAATTCGGAATATTCGTTTTTATCAGATAAGCTTTTATGAGGAAAATGGATTTCCCGTTGATAGTAGGAAAAAACGTATCAACTTTCCTAGTCTTGAAACGCTTCAAGAAATGGCTTTTAACAAGATTTTAAAATCAGGATTTCATGAGATTACACGAGTGTCTCCTAATGAAGCCAATTGTATCGTTCGAGTGTTTAACAAAACTCATTTTGCTTATGGAGAAGATCCATCAGAAATTCATAATTTGTGTGGATTTAACTGTTTTACAAAAAATTTCAATACTTGGACATCAGTTACAGACTCATGTAAATACTTTGAATTAAATTTTTCTAAATGCTTAAACCGTCAATATCTGTGTCAGGATGAATATATTGACTATAACTGTAACTTTTTCGATTGTTATGTATGTGTAAAATAACTATTGTCAGAAAAACTTCACAAAATCCAGCAAGTCGGTTTGACTTGCTGGATTTTATCTATTATAAGAAAAATAGTAAATTTTTCTAAATATTCTCTTTTCGAATCGTTTCAATAATATTTTGATTCTTTGTTTTTTTGACAGCATAACGCATTGTTGTGAAAATAATTACAAATACAAATATGACGGAAATTAAAATAGGTATCATTGGCATTTGATAACTTGTTTCATACACATCTGCTGTAACTGTATAAATTAGATAAGATAAACCTATTCCTACTGGCAGTCCGAAAATAAGTGCTTTTAATCCATATATAAAGCTTTCATAATTAATCATCCTTCTAAATTCTTTATTGGTCATACCGATTGATTTTAGAATTGCAAATTCTCTATTTCTAAGTGCCATATTTGTTGTTATTGTATTAAAGATATTTGTTATACCAATAATAGAAATTACTGCTATAAATCCATATACAAATATAGATACAATTAAATTCATATTCTTTGCCGCTCTTACTTCTTCTTCAGCATTATAGATACTATCTTTATTCATTCTATCTATTTTCATAATTTCTTCTTGTAATTTGTATGGGTCTTCTGCATTTATATTTATAGAAATCAAACTATGTTCAAAATTATTCATCATTTCATCAGAAATTATAATAATCGGATTTGTAGCATCCCTGAACAAAGAACCTAATGGATATTTGTCAGTTCTCGCAGCAATTTTTATAGTTCCCTTTTCTGATAGGTTTCCTTCCTCATCCTGTATATTATAATATTCTAGTGTATCTCCCGCATTTAAGTTTAATAGATTTGTTTCTACTCTTTTTACCCCATCTCTTCCATCTTCATATTCATATAAGAGTCTTGTATCACATAAAATAGCTTTATCTTTTACTTCATCATAGTTTAAGCCCACTTCTGCTACATAATTCCTATAAGGTTCATCTCCAATTGCACATATAATTAGTGCATTCATTTCAGAATAATATTCAAGTGCTTTTTTTGTATATATTTTTTGATTATCTATGTAAACTTGTGCATCTTTTAAAATCGCATATTCTTTAACCCCCTCTAAATTCTTTATTTGGTTGAAATATTCTTCTGATTCTGCATCTGTTTTTGACTGATTTGTATATACTGTTAAATTAATTCTAGAATCTTGATATTCTAAGGAAGACAAACCAAATATACTCTCTGCAAAAGCATTCATAGAAATAAATAAGACAATACTTAAAAATATAGAAAATATGGTTGTTCTATATTTCTTCTTACTTCTCCTGAAATTCTTTCTGGCAATAACACCTTCAATTCCAAAAAGCTTTTTCGTTAATTTATATTCTCTATTTTTTCTTTTTCTATTTCTTTTTAATTTTATATCAGAACTCTTCCTAATTGCATCAATTGGAGAAATTTTTCCCGCCCTGTAGCTTGGTCTTATTAAAGAAATAATAATCATAACCACAGAAAGTACAATCGCTACAATAATTGCTAAACCAGATATGGTTAATTTTAGTTCAAAATTATCTATTAGCGGAGTTGTTCCTGAATTAATAATTCCATTAACAATTGCAAGCACAATACCTATTGCCACAATACCAATTATAATTCCTAGAGGTACAGAAATTATTCCTAATATAGCACCTTCAAAAAAGATACTTTTTCTAATTTGTTTTGCCGTTGCTCCTACACTTGCTATCATACCTAATTCTCTTGTTTTTTCAGTAAGAGATATGCTAAAACTATTTTTTATAACAAAAGCAGATGTAAACACAATAATACCAATCACAATTGCTGCCATAATCATAACAAAATTTTCCATTCGACCACTTTTAAAAACACCTAAATAATATAGTAATTGTTCATTCTCTGAAATATCTGTTTCAGGAATATTTAAATCATTTTTTAGATATTCTTCAAAATTATATGTTTGTACTGGTTCTTTTAATACAATAGACATATTTACATTTTTTGTATCATCAATTTTATCCAATTTTGTTATCATGGTATATCCTGGTGCTGAATAGCTTTCACTATTTAATCTTTCCATAATTCCTACAATCGTATATGTTTTTTTCATATTTGCAACAAAAGTTTCTGGCTCTAAATCATCTTCAATTCCACTTTCTTCTCTATCTAATCTATCTTGATTACTATAATATCGATTAGATTGATTTAACTCATATTCTCCTTTATATCGCTTGCCAATATCTAGTTCTATCGTTTCCCCAACATTCCAATCTATTTTTCCATTTTGAATAACATGTTCTGGTATGACAATTTCATTCTCATTTTCTGGCAATTTTCCTTCTGTTAAAACAATTCCTCCATTTTGTAGAAGAGTTTCATCATAGGCTTCAATATAAGCATATGGTTTATTTTCATTTTGTGATTCTTTTAAAAATGCATACCCTATATTTTGAGATATTTCAATATCTTCTATTTTAGCATTATTCTTTAAATACTTTTCATTTTCTTTAGATACATTCTCTAACTTTATATGATAATTTCCATTTGTTTTTATTTCTCTTTCTATCATAGAATTTTGAAAACTAACCACAAATGTTGTTATTGCACATATTAAGGCAACAGATAAAGAAATGCCAATAATCGTGACAATGGTTCTTTTTTTGTTTAATTTCAAATTTTTCAATGTTAATGTATTTAAAATTTTCATATCTTGTCTCATCCCCCTCTTATTAATTTAGAAATTTCTTTACTAAAACACAATTATTTTTCAAACTCTTTTACTTTATTTTCTCATCACTAATTAATCTTCCATCTTGTATGGTTATAATTCTATCAGCTTCTAAAGCAATATTTTCATCATGAGTAATTACAATTAATGTCTGATTATATTTTTTGTTAGATACTTTTAATAAATCAATAATTTCTCTTGAAGCCTTACTATCCAAATTTCCAGTTGGCTCATCTGCTAATACAATACTTGGATTATTTATCATAGCTCTTCCAATAGAAACCCTTTGCTGCTGTCCACCTGATAATTCATTTGGTAGGTGATTGACTCTTTTTTCTAAGCCTAAAATATATAATAGTTCATTTAATCGTTTTTCATCTACCTTTTGTCCATCTAAATCACATGGTAATGTAATATTTTCCTTTACATTTAAGATGGGAATTAAATTATAAAATTGATAAATTAAACCTACTTGTCTTCTTCTAAAAATAGCTAAATTATCATTGTTTAATGAATAAATATCTGTACCATTAATATATACTTTCCCATTAGTTGGTTTATCTACACCTCCAATTAAATGTAACAATGTAGATTTTCCACTTCCTGATGCACCTACAATTGCAACAAATTCTCCTTTATTTACACTAAAAGATACATTGTCTAACGCAATTACTTCTGTATCTTTTTTGCCATATTTCTTACTTAAATTTTCAACTTTTAATATTTCCATATTTCCTCACATTCCTTCCTTTTATTTTCATGAACTATTTTTTATATATAGATTATAAAATATATTTTATATTGTTAGTATTATATTACCATAGAAAAGTGACTCTAAAATGACTTTAAAAAAAGAAGAAGAATTTTAAGAATTTCTTAATAATTTCCTCTTCTAATAAATTTATATATGCTTTTAGATGGTTTAGGCAGGTTAGCTAAAATTGCCAACCCACCCTTCTTCATGGTCATTCTCCCGGTTAATTATCTAACTATTTATACAATTTAATCATAAATTCTGTCCATGTGTCATTCTCTCTTTTAGAACTTTTTACACGTATGTCTCCATCTTGATTTTGAATAATACTTTTAGAAAAAGCAAGTCCAATCCCTAAGCTACTTTCTTTACTATTTTTAGCTTTATAAAATCTATCAAAAATATGAGCTATATCTTTTTTATCAATTCCTTCCCCATTATCTTTTATACTTATTTTTGTATACATTGTATTTTCTTCTATTTTAATTGTTATATTTTTTGCCTGATGTTCTATAGCATTTTTTACAATATTATTAAGTGCTTCTATTGTCCACTTTTTATCACATTTGATAACCTCTTCTTTACTAGATAAAATTTCAATACTTGCGTGATTTGCTTCACACATCGCTTTAAAATTATTTCTAATTTCCAAGCATAAATTATATGCATTTTCATTCTTTTTGTCTAAAATCAGCGTTTTTGAGTCTAATTTAGCTATATTTAATACCGTTTTTATTAACCAATTGATTTTCTCTAATTCTTTTTGACTACTATCTAAAAATTCCTTTTTCTTTTCCTCTGGTAAATCTGTATACAATATATCATTAATTAAATTTAAAGAAGTAAGAGGTGTTTTTAATTGATGAGAAATATCTGCAATTAACTTTTCTATATCTTTATTATTTTTCTCCAATAAATTGTTTTTTTCTTTTAGCATGACTGTCATATCATAAATATCATTTTTTAATTTGCTAAAATCACTTTCATCTTGTTCCTTTAAATCTAAAATATAGTTACCTTTTAAAATTTCTTTACAATATTCATCTAATTTTATTAATTTTTGATTTTGTTTTCGTATATAAAATGTGTATAATACAATAATTCCTATGATGCCTACAATAAAAATTAAAGAAAATATGAAAATTAATTTATAAATGATGTTAAAATTACTATTTTCCATATCAATGTTTTCTTCATTAAAACCATATTTACTTAAAATATCTTCACTATTATCAGAACTTTTATTGGCATTTTCTGAAGTATTATCTAAAAATATATTTTTGATAATCTCTTCTTCCTGATCTGGATATTTCTCTGTTATTTGAGCAAGTACTTGATTTGTATACATATATAAACTTTCTTTATAATTTTTTTGTATATAATAAATTGTAAATATCATTAATATTATGATTACTACAGATATAATCGTTATACATATACCTAAGTTTCTTTTTTGCTTTGTATTCATTTTTCTCCTTCTTTTCTATTCCTAATTATATATATTATAGTTAAGTGTTTATCATTTAAAATTTGAACGATTTGGTATTTGGCACATCCCTAACGTTTGGCTATTGTATATCCTAATCCTCTTACTGTTTTTATAATTTCTGGCTTATTAGGATCTTCTTCTATTTTTTCTCTAATTCTTTTTATATATACAGTTAGTGTATTATCATTAACAAAATTTTCTTCATTATCCCAGATATAGGATAATATTTGTTCCCTGGTAATTCTTTTTCCTCTATTTTCAAATAACATGGCTAAAATTTTATATTCTAATGCTGTTAATTCTATCTCTATGCCATTTTTTAGTACTTTTCCGTGTAGTATAATTCATTTCTACATTTCTAATTTTTATTTTTTCTTCCGCTTTTTCTTTTGACCTCTTCATATTATGTCTTAATACATTTTTTATCCTAGATAATAGCTCACCTGCGTGAAATGGTTTGGTAATATAGTCATCTGCTCCTAGGTCAAATCCTTTTACTATATCTTTTTCCTCATCTAGTGCTGTTAAAAATATAGTTGGAATTTCTTGTATTGTTTTCATTTTTTTATATAAATCATATCCTGTACCATCTGGCAAATTGATATCTAACAACATTAGGTCATAATCATTGTTTTCTATTTTTTCAATACCTTCTTTTACCTTTCTTGCTGTATGAATGGTAAATCCTTCTGATTGTAAATAATATGAAATGGTATTTGCTATATTTTTATCATCTTCGATTAATAATATTTTTACCATGTTATCTCTTTCCTTTATTTTTTATTTTGAAAAATCATTTTTAATTTATACTTCATATTCATCAACTTGGCAATTTTTAAATCTTACGACTGTTTCTGGCTCAGTAGGTAATCCGTTAAAATACCAATCAGCACTTCTTAAAAAGAAGCCATGAGAAACGATTAATAAAGTATCTACTTTTCCTTTATACAAATTTATTGTTTTTTCTAAAAAATCAAATACCTTTTTTGTATATGTTTTACAATCTTCTCCACCTTCTACAGGTACATTTTTGGTATAATATCTAATTTCATTAAAAATCTCATTCTCATTTGGTTGTCCTTCATATATTCCTAAATTTCTTTCTGTAGTACCTTCATCTATAACGATTTCCTTATTATGTCCCTCATTAATGATATTTGCTGTTTTAATTGCTCTTTTTAATGGAGAAGTTATAATCAAGTCAAAATGTACATCTTTTAATTTATCTCTTAACTCTTTGGCTTGTTCAATTCCCTTTTCATTTAACTCAATATCTGCTAAACCTGCTGCTCTTTTTTCTGCATTCCATACAGTTTTCCCATGTCTTACAATTAATATTTTCATCTCATATTCTCCTTTTATAAAAACATTATCTTTCATCTTCTATGATTGCTGTATTTATACTAGCTGTACTAGCATGTATATATTCTGTGTTCTCACATCCAGTTACTTTTGCTGCTATCAATTCTCCTCTATTATCTGGCTGATATGAGAAATATGGTGTTACTCTTATTCTTGCATTCATGGTTACTTCTTGCTGACCACTTTCATCTATATATGTCATTGGCACAATTTTTCCATGTCTAAATTCTTGCATAATATATAAGTGATTCGAATCATTCATGGCTAATTGCATTTTTTCTCTTGCGACTGCTCCACCCATTTTGTGTAAAAATACTACTCCTTCACTCCATGAACTATGTACATTAAATCCACTACTTTTCAATACAAATTGTCTTTTACTCTTTCCTAAGGTACATATATCCATAGAATTTTCTTTTCCTTCTGGTAATCCTCCATCAACATATTTTTCTTCTCCTAAAATCCATGTTTTAGGTATAGATTTTCTTAACAATTCAAATTCTGTTTTTCCTAATTGACTTTCAAAGAAATTCATATAACGCTTATCCCATATAAATGCCATTAATGCTTTTTCTTCAAACTGAGGTGTCGAACTTGGAATACTGTTATGTGGTTGTTGTAAAAATCTTTCAATATTTTTATCTTTATATGCATCACTCAAATAAAATGCTCTATATATCTCTCCATTATTTACACTATCATGACTGACATTCTGACTTTTCCAAATATTTTCGTTTCCAGAAAATATTTCTTCAGCTAAGAAATCTAATTGCCCTTTAAAAGATTTTACATTATCACTATAAGCAATCGTTCCTTCTTTTTCAGTTTTGCTTTGTATATAATTTTTTAAGGAATTTTGTGTTATGATTGGATCAAATCCTGCATTTCCATATGTTCTTGTTAAAACTTCAGCAAGACCTAATCCAAATGGACTTGTTTCTATTTCACATATAGAAAATCCTGATTGCGTTAATATAAGATCTGGTCGCAAAAATAAATAATTAGGTACTTCATTATTTATGTATTTTTTCGGTTTTCCCCTGTCTAAAACTTCTTTCACATCTTGATTTGAATTATATAATTCTATACAAGCATCCATGTAATTGCAAATTGCTTTACCTATATATAACATTTCCTCTTTTTGTGATTTGGTTAATTTAAATGGTACTGGACTGACTCTAAAACCAATTCCATCTTTTTCTTTTTCCTTATATTTTTCATTTCTGACATCATATATCGTATGCCCTTTTGTTTCAAATTTTAATTGTTCTCTTATATCCATTGTTCATCTACCTTATAAATAACAATTCTAATTCGTTAGTATTATACCATATAGCATATTTATTTGTCTATTAATGATATTTTGTTACCTCTCTTAAATTTTAGATTTTTTAAGTACACCTTCACTCCTAATTTTAGTTCTGTTTTCATTTTTGCTTACATATATTTTAATAAAATCATTTCATTTGGAGGTTTTTTTATGATTTGCAAATATATAAAAAAAATGAGTTTTAAATTTTTCTTAAGTATTCTATTGCTACTTACTATTTTCTTTTCTTATGCTTCTATATCTTTTGCAACAGACGATTCTTTATATGTTTGGTCTAGCAGTAGCAACACATTGAATATTTTGGATGATAATATAAGACCGTCTGATGAAAACTCTTTGTTAACAAATGCCGGAAATGAAGTTGTTGATGACAATTCTTTAAATTTAGAATCCGCATCTGCAATCTTAATTGAACAGTCTTCTGGTAGAGTATTATATGCTCATAATATTCATGAACAATTAAGACCTGCTTCTGTTACCAAAGTTATGAGTATTCTATTAATCATGGAAGCAATTGACTCCGGAAAAATTAGTCTAACAGATGAAGTGCCTTGTAGTGAAAATGCAGCTTCTATGGGTGGTTCTCAAATATGGTTAGATACAACCGAAAGTCTAACAGTTGATGAAATGTTAAAAGCAATTTGTGTCAATTCTGCTAATGATTGTGTTGTTGCTATGGCAGAATATATTGCTGGTTCAGAAGAGGCTTTTGTACAAATGATGAATGACAAAGCTTATGAGTTAGGTATGAGTGATACAACATTTAAAAATTGTCATGGTTTAGATGAAGATGGTCATGTAACTTCTAGTTATGATATTGCTATTATGTCTAGAGAATTGCTAACAAAATATCCTGAAATTACTAATTATACAACCATTTGGATGGACACTTTGCGAGATGGAGAAACTCGGGCTTTCTAATACAAATAGATTGATTAAAAATTATAGCGGTGCTACTGGTTTAAAAACAGGTTCCACCTCTCTTGCTTTGTATAATTTATCTGCTAGTGCTACACGTGACGACTTATCTTTAATTGCCGTTATTATGAAAGCACCTTCCACAAAAATTCGTTTCTCAGAAGCTGAGAAATTACTAGATTATGGATTTAACAATTTTTCTTACCAAAGTTTTGGAAAATCTGGAGATTTAATTCAAACGACTAGTGTTGATAAAGGTGTTCAAGCAACAATACCTGTTGTATTAGAAAATGATGCCGGTATACTACTTGCTAAAGGTAGCGAGAAAAATATAGAACAAACTGTTACTTTAGATGAAAATATTTCTGCTCCTATCTCTAGTGGTCAAAAGGTGGGTGAAATTTCTTTTTCTTTAGATGGTGAAATACTAAGCACAGTAAATTTAATTTCACAAGTATCTGTTGATAAAATCAATCTTGCAACTATGAGTACAAATGTATTTTCCGCTTGGTTTAATTTGTTGAGGTAAATTTTTTTAAGAGATAAACTTTTTCATTTTCCATAATAATACAAAAGTTCTCATAAAAATCAAATGACTTTTGTGAGAACTTTCATATTTTTAATAGTCCATTTATATGTATTTACACATTTTTTAAATACTTTTTTAGAAAAGAATTTTTTTTGCTTTCTCATAATCTTCTGGTATTCCAATATCTAGAAAAATGTCTTGATACGGATATGTATATAATTTTTTCTCTTTTGCTACTCTTTCAAAATAATCCTTTTCTATGGAAAATACTTGCGAAGGATTTTCTTTTATATATTTTTCTTTATTTATCACATATACTCCAACATTTATATCCCCTTCTTTTGTATATGTTTTTTCTTTAAATTCCTTTACATATCCATTTTCTTCTATAACTGTTCCATATCTATCATAATCATTCATTTTTTTAATGCTTAGAGTTGATTCTATGTCTTTCGATTGACTCATATGATAATTATATAAATCATCTAAATTGACATTTATTAACAAATCTCCATTCATTACAATGACATCTTTTTCAGAAGTACATTCTAACGCCTTTTTTATAGCGCCTCCTGTTCCTAATTGCTCTTTTTCTTCTGAATAAATGATATTCATATTTTTATATTGATTTCCAAAATACGTTTCTATATATTCTTTCTTATAGCCAACTGCCAATATAATATTATGTATATCATATTTTTCTAAATAATTAAATGTATGTTCTAATAATGGTTTTCCATTAATATCTGCCATAACTTTTGGAATATCTTTTATGACACTTCTTAATCTTGTTCCTAATCCCCCTGCTAATATAATGACATCCATTGTCAATCTTCCCTTTCTTTAAATGAACTTTCAAACAATTCCTTCATATTATTTAGAATTTTTTTGTCAATTTTATTATCATTATTTACCCCATAATAATGCTTTTAATTTTATATCAATAATCTCCATAGAATTATATTTTTTTATAAGTTCTTGTTGTTGTTTTATTCTTTTTTCTAGTTCATAGGTATCTATGTTCTGTATTTCTTTGAGTTTATTTACAAACTCACTTTCATTATTAGCTATATATATACTCTCTCTAATTTCTTCATTTAAACCTTCAACACCAAGACTTGTAGATATGATCGGTAGTCCTACCATTCCCGCTTGTATAATTTTATTTTTTGTACCTGCACCGGTTAAAAATAGGACATATAAATATGTCATCTTCTTTTAATACATATTTTACAGAGTTTACATATCCTAAGAATTTTATTCGTTCTGTTTCTAATTTCTTAAGTGTATTAGAAACTTTAGGTCCTATTATTTCTAATTGATAATTTAAATCTAATTTAGGCATAATATTATGAATAATATATAATACCGCTTCTATGTTTGGTTTGTAATTCATAACTCCAAAAAATACTAATCTTGTCCTATTCCCCGGTTCTTTTATTTCTAAATTTTGATTTATCCAATTCTTAGGTTCTAATATATTTTCTACTACATGAATATGCCCTATTGTCTTCTTTGATATATTTTCTATGTACTTTTTATCATCTTCTGAACATATAACTATATTCTGATTTTTCTCACATACTTTTATCTCATAATATCTCAATTTTAAATATTCTTCTAAATAAAATAGCTTTTTTATACTTTTTTCATTTTTATATAATCTTTGATAATATTTTGTTAAACTATCTGTTATATCAATATATATCTTTTTGGCTTTTACATATTTTTTGTATTGTGCTAATCTTAATCTTTTTATATAGGCAACATCATATTGTTCCATATTTTTTCGCAAAAATCTTTTTAGTTTAAAATTATAGCAATAGCCTACGCGCATAGGAATTGGCAAAAAAAGACAAAGTAAAGCATATATCATTGCTACAACCCTATTATATTTTATTTTTACAATATTGTCTACATATGATGATGCTTCTTTCAAATATTGTTCTTGTTTTTTATGATATAATGTTACTAAAGTAATTTTTGCTCCATTTTGCTTCAAACTTTTTAAAATATTTAAGCTTCTTATTCTTTCCATATCATTTGGGGGTGACGGTGATATATAGATAATTTTCATCGTATCTGTTTCTCCTATGAATATTGCTTTATTATATTTTCATAAACATTTTTTAATCTCTCTTCACATTGTGTAATTTCTTCTAAGCTTAATCTACATTTTTCTGGGTTATTTAAAAGTTCTTTTGTGCTTTCTATTTCTGAAAATATTTCCTGAATACATTCATCTTTCTTCTGCTCGTTTTGATTAATGTTTGAAACTATATATTGATACATATAAATTTCTCTTAATTTTCCATATGCATCATTTTTTAATACTTCTTTTTCTGATTTTAATACATCAAATAACTTTATATATGCATCTTCTGTTAAATTACCTTCTTCAATAATATCCTCAAACATGTCTATATGAGATGTATATTTTCTTCTATCAACAATTTTATCTATACTGTCTGAAAAATTTTCATCAATTTGCAACTGATTAAATATAATTTCTGCCGAATATGGATTTTCCTTTCCTCTTATCTGATTCATACAAATTCTAGTATCAAAATAAATTGCTATTATTAATAAAATTATAGTAATCACTTTCATACAGTTATCAAAATATCTATTTATGTGTTCATTTTGTCCAATTAGTAACATTTCCTTCTCAGGCATTTCTTTCATATTCATAGTTGCAAGCAATGTAAAGAACAAAATTAGCATATACATAAAAGACAAATCAAAATCAATACATGCATGAATTAGAAGTGCCAATATCGCTATAACAATAGATATATTTGTTAAGTTATTTTCTTTTTGTTTAATTATATTAATAATTGATTTTAGTATAAAAATAAAAATATATATAATTGCAATAAAGCCTAGAACTCCAAATTCACAAAATACTTCTAATGGATAAGAATGAACCTCATTTGTACTATCATAATACTCCTGTACTTCCACTCTTCTATCTTTCCATCCATCTGCACCTACTCCTAAAATTCCATATTTTCCAATTAGTTTAATTGTGTCTATATAATAGTCCCATCTTCCTCGAACACTAATTGTATTTAGTCTTATATCTTTTATCTTATTTACAAGTCTTTCTGGTAAATATTTATAATTTAAGATTTCGTCCTCTCCATTTATTTTTAAGCCATAAACTGTAAGGCCTCTTTGTGCTACCTCACTTTTAGTTTCAAACCTTAATAAAAATTTACATGTATATTTAGTTGTTGTGAACTCCATTGTTTTTATTCCTTGATATGTTCCAAATTCAATTTCATGTGTTTTTATGATATCATCATATTTATTTCGTTCACATATCTGTATAGAATAATTATCTTGTGCATCAAAGGCTACTTTAGAATCTATATTAAATTCAAATGTATATGTTGTATTGGGCATAACATCATTTATATCATGTGTTGGTGCACTTTTCATATTCAAATTTTGAAAGATTTCTAATGGTGTTACTGTGTGTATACCTATATACACCAGATAAATAACAATTATGCTCAACAGTAAAAGACTTATTACATAATATCTGATTTTAATTTTTTGAAGTATGTGAACCATCTTTCTAAGTATACTAACCGTTTTTTCGCCAGCTATAGCTGTTATACATACTATGCCAATAAATAGCAATAAAATAAGCCAAACATAGGCATATATGTTTTGATTTATCAATTTAATTGCAATAATACTATAAATTCCACTTAAAATGCCGTGTTCTTAATAAGATTTCTAAATATTTTCCCTTTTTATTTTTCATAAAAAAGATATATAGGAAATATATGATGATTACAATTAGCCATGTAGCTCTTGAATATGATATCATGATTGCTACCATATTAAAAAATACAACCACATTGTAAAACATTTTTTCTTTTCCTTTTTTAGCTACCAAATATTTTCCAATTGCTAAAATAGAAATTGTAAGCATGTATATAGCTGTTGTATTCGCATAACCAAATATAGAATTAAATCTTTTATCTTGATTTAACACCTCTACATTTCCCGTCAAATTTAAAAAATCTTGTCCAATATTATATGTAATATTATCTAATCCTAATATAAAGATATTAATAGAAGATATTGTTAAAGTAATTATTATGTAATTTATGTATTTCTTATCTTTTATAACTATATCTCTTATCATAATATACATACTTAAAATTACTGTATATTTTATAATATATTCTATTGTTGCTTCCAAATTAGAATATGTTTTAAATATGAGAGCAATATATGATGAAAATACGAGTAAAATTACAAATATATCAATTTTATTTTTAATAATTTTATATTTTTTATTTATTATCATATTTGTAATTATATAAGCTATAAATATAACCAAAGCAAACAAATTAATTGCATTTGTATTGTTTTTTATTGGTAAGCCTATAAAGATACTATAACTAAATAGTATCAAACATACTAATATTACAAATATGTTATATATATTTATTTTTTTCATTGTTTTTCCTTTATTTTTTTATTAATTAAATAGTTTATAAAAGGCTACTTTTAAAGTAACCTTTTATTTGTATTACTGTTCTTAATAATAATATACTATAAATTTCAAGAAATCTTCTTCACTTCTATAACCTTCACTTTTTAGTACTTCTAGAAATTGTTCTTTAGTCATATTTTCTTTTGTTAAAAGATCCTCAAATGTTTCTTCTCCATTTTTTTGTGCAAGAAGTGTTTCCAATTCTTCTACTGTTTTTCCTGTTCCACCTTGTTTTGAAACTTCAAATTCTACTTGCACCCATGAAAAACTATTATCTCCATATATTAAAAATTCTTTTAGCCATTCTATATAACTCATTCCTTCATCTGAAGCTTGCTGTTCCCATTCTTCTCTTGTCATCTCAATATCTGCTAAAAATTCATCAAATGTTCCTGTATGCCTTACAGTTTTTAAGACCAATTCTTCTAATTCTTCTTGATTTTTATTTTCTAAATATTCTTGAGCAAATGGAAGATAATCTGGGTCATAGCCAAATACTCTCTTAGCATCACAATCTCTAAAACAATTTATATCCCAAGTGTTTGGAATTTCGCTTACCTTAAATTCTACATAAATTGTTTGTGTAGATTGCCACCCACTAAATACATCCCTCTCTATCTGAACTACACTGTTAGGAATAATTATTTTTTCTATTGAATTACACTCATAAAAAGCATGATTTCTTATCTCGATTACACTATTAGGTATTATTATTGTTTCTATATTTGAGGCATGGAAAGCACTACTACCTATTATTTTTACTCCATCAGGTATAATAACAGTTTTTACATTTGCAAATCCTCCGTAATTATTACTCATAAAATTATAGTCTAATGCCATTACTTTTTCACCATTAATTTCACTAGGTATTACTACATTTTCTACTGTCCATTCATTTCTATTATTATAATAGTTATCCCAATCTTTAACAGAAATTACTCCATTTTCTATTTCAAACAAATTAGGGTCTGTTTCTTCTAATGCTCCTGAACCACTTCCTGGCGTAAATGTTGCTAGTTCCTTCTTATCATCACTTTCTTTACCATAATAAACTAAGACATATGCACCTTCTTCTGTTTCTTCAATTTTGTACACATCTGTTGTACCATCTGTTCCATTTCCCTTACTTAGCTTGTCCCCTACTAGTGCTTTTACATCAATCACTCCTTGCTCATTGATATAATGTTTTTCTTCTTCCAAAAATTGCCAAAAAGTCATTGTTGGTGTTGCCAAATAATTTTTTTCTTCTCCTTGAATTTTAACTTGTGTTGTGCTAGCAATCTTTGTATTATTTATAGTTACTTTTCCTGTTGTATCATTTAACATCATTTGATATTCATTCCATGCAAGTCCAACAGCCTCTTTTACTGTTGCATCTGCCTGTTCACTTTGCGCCTCTGTTGCCTTTGTCAAAATTCCATTTTCTCCAAACAATGTCGCAATTGTTACTCCTGCTAAAATTAGTAATACAATAATCGTAATTACTAATGCAATTAGGGTAATACCCTTACTCTTTTGTCTTTTTTTGTTCATCTTAACCAATCCTCTCTTTCGTTTATTTTGTTTTTAATATTTTATATTATTTATAAGTATCTAATAATTTTAATAACGCTTTTGCTGAATTTTCCCAAAAAAATTTTTCTAATATACTCTTTCTTTTTTTACTACGCATGATATTATTAAAATTAAAATCATATTGATAAGGATTTATGTAATTTGCTTCATTTTCAAATATTTCATGCATAACTGGTATGTCTGAAACAATAACCTCTCTACCGAGAGCAAATGCTTCTAATGGTGGTATACCAAATCCTTCATAAAATGATGGCATAATATATGCTTTACAATTTTTCATTAAAGATTTTATTTCTTCATCTTTTAGATAACCTGTATAGATTATATTTTGCAAATCAAATTCTATATCTTTTTGATTTTTATAACCTGTAATGACAAATACTTTATCTTTATTATCTTTTGCTACCTTCAATATCCATTCTAAGTTTTTATTCTTTTGAACAGTTCCTAATGTAAAAAAGTATTTTCCTTTTCTTACTTTGTCTAACTTTTGAAAAATTGTATCATCTTCTTTTATTCTATTTATGTGTTCATAGCTATTATATATGACTTTCAGATTTTCTATATGATAATGTTCTTCTATTTCCTTTTTAGAAAAATTAGATACAGTTATGATTTTTCTAGCTCTTTTTATACTATTATCCATCATCATTTTGTACCATAAAGAAAATAATTTAGGATAATATTGCGGATTTTTTATACAATCTATATCATGAATACATACTATTCCAGGCATTACTAATGGAGATGTATTACATAAATTAACTAAGATTCCTTTTTCCTTTTTCGCATAAATTGGTAACTCTATCTGTTCCCATAGATTCACATTCATTCTTCCAAAGTTAATTACTTTTATATTTTCATATTGTATATTTTCTTTACAATATCCGTGGTACTACTAATTCTATTTCTATTTCTTTATCTTTTATTAATTTATCTAATTCTCTCACAATTTCTATGCAGTATCGTTGCACACCTGTTCTATATTTTTTTACAAATGCCTTTCCATTAATTATGATTTTCATATATTTTGTTATCTTCTTCCCTAATCAATTTCAATAATTTTTCTGCTGAATTCCTCCAACTATATTTTTTTAATATCTTTTCTGGCTCTTCTACTTTTTGACTTAATAATTCGTCTAAGCTGATATTATATTCATGAGGATTTATGTAAAAAACTGTATCTTCAAAAATTTCGTGCATACTTTTTATATCTGCCACAACTACTTTAGCTCCTGATGATAATGCTTCTATAGGTGGCAATCCAAATCCTTCATATAGAGATGGAAATAATAAAGCCTTTGTTTTTTTGTATATAGCTTTCACTTCTTCATCACTTAAATAGCCTAAATAGATTACATTTGGTGGACTCTCTAAATCAAGTTCACTTTTAAATTTTTGTATATTGACAAATCCAGATATTGCAAAATAGTCATTTGGATTTTTTTTTGCTATCTTTAATACCCATTCTAAGTTTTTATGTTTAGTCAATGTTCCTATTGAAAAATAAAAATTTCCTTCTTTCAACTGTGGATATTTTGTAAATATGGATTTATCTTCTTTTATTCTAGAAAAATGTTCCCAACTATTATTGATAACTACAATTTTATCTGCATCTACATGATAACAATCTAACATTTCTCTCTTACAAAAATCTGAAACAGTTATTACTTTTCTTCCTTTTTTCATTGCTCTTTTGAATAAAAACCTGTACCAAATAACCATTCTTTTTTGAAAATTTTTAGGATTTCTTATGCAATTTACATCATGTATACAGACAATTCCTGGAGAAATCCATGGTGATACATTTCCTAAATTTATGGATATACCATGATTTTTAGCTACATAATATGGAAATGCGATTTGTTCCCATGGAATTTCTCTTAATCTACTGTATTTTACAATTTTTAAATTTTTATAGTTAGGTATATTTCTAGCACATTTAGGAATACATATTTCTATTTCGTCTTTATCGATGATGTTGTCTAATTCTCTTATGATTTCTAATGTAAATCTTTGTACACCACTTATGTATTTTTTAGTAAAAATTTTTCCATTTATGATGAATTTGTTTTTCATGGACTTTTTTCCAACCTTTCCCCTCCTTGTCTTTTGTTATGATTTATATCTTAAAATTTAAAAACCATTTAAAGCACAAAAAGATAGCAACATAAACCTATACTTTTATAAGTTAGGTTTATATTACTATCTTTTTACTCTATTTTCATACATATTTTTCTATTTGTTAAATGCCTTGTGTGTGTGTGTGTGTGTGTGTGTGTGTGTGTACAGCCTCAAGGCTTACAGCTTTTATTTTCATTGTACTTTTTTCCTTTCTCGTATTTTTATAGTTTTTCTTTTGTTTCTATTTAATATATATCATTAACATATCAAATTTGTCAATAAGATTTTCTTATATTAATTTTTTAACGCAGTTATCGGTATTACATATATTCCATCTGGTCTTCTAATGATTGCTTCATGTAAACCACTAATAATACATAAAAATTTTGGTTTTTTTGATACCATTTCATTGAACTTTAACAAATTTTTCGCTGCTTCTTCAATCTTATCTGTTCCTAATTTTATTTCTATCGCTCCATATTCACCATTTGGCATCTCTACTATAGAGTCTATTTCTAACCCTGTTGTATTATCTCTAAAGTGGTATATATTGCCATTATAATTTTCTATATATATTCTTAAATCTCTTTCACAAAGAGCTTCAAATAAGAATCCTAGAAAATTAACATCATTTAACAAACTTTCGGAAGTTAAACCTAATATGCCACACACCAATGATGGGTCTACCAAATGCCTTTTAACTGATTTACCTACTCGATTACTCGAGCGTAAATTTACACTAAAAGCACTTTGATTTTCTATTAGATATAACTTTTCAAGTACATTTATATAATCTAGTACTGTGTTTTTACTTGCTATATCTGTATCTTCATTTATATCCTTTATTATTGTATTATTGCTAACAATTGTACTTTCGTTTCTAGCTAATGAACGCAGTAGCATTCTCATCTTATTAATATCTCTAGATACTCCATCGATATTAGATATATCAAAATTTAATACATCATTTATATAGCTTTGTGTTAATTCTAAACTTTCTTCCTCTCCCATGCCTATACTTTGTGGCCAACCACCTCTTATAATAATTTGAATTAATTTCTTTAAGTCTACTTTTCCTGTTAATTCATCTTTAATATTATTTTCAAATAAATCTTTTAATGAAATTTTTCCACTAGAATCACCTGATTCATATAAAGACATTGTATACATTTTCATCCTGCAAATTCTTCCTGCACCTGAATGATGTATATCTTTTGTTACTGGTGTTGCTGAACCTGTTAATATATACTTTCCTCTTTGTTTATCTTCATCACATTTAAAACGAACACCATCCCAAATAGCTGGAACTTCTTGCCATTCGTCAATAAGTTCTGGATATTCCTTATTCAGAATTAAATCAACATTCATTTGAGCTAAAGTTCTCTCATTAAAATTGTTACTAACATTATTTAAATATACTACTGAATTTGCATGATTTAATGCTGTCCAAGTTTTTCCACACCATTTTGGTCCTTCTATACTAATTGCACCAAACAATTTTAAATTTTTTCCAATTTTATCATCAATAATCCTTGTTCTATATCCTTCCTTTTTTAGAGACATTATATTCCTCCTTGTTTTCATATTTATAAATATTTTACCATTTTATTGGTATTTTTTCAAGTTTTTTGTTGGTACATTTTCAATATTTTTATTGGTATGTTTTCAAATTGTTTCTTGCTTTGCAGATATATTTCCTGATGCCACAATCTATACAAGCATTTGCAATAGAAATAATCTATTTGACAATTTAAAAAACAAGAAAATTATTACTGCTTTTAAAAATCGTAAAAACAGTTTAAATCACAGAAAATATTACCCATTTCTACCTGCAGCTTTTGAAAGTTTTGATTTAACTGATTATGATTTGGTTATCAGTAGCAGTTCTTCTTGTGCCAAATGTGTAAAATCCTATCAAAAAACTTTAATTAAATACTTTATGAATTATATGCGAATGTGGGATGTTACTTCCTCTTCAAGAGTTGATTATTTTATTGCTAATTCTCAAAATGTAGCTAAAAAAATTCAAAAATATTACAGACGTGATTCCACTGTTATAACTCCTCCAGTTGATACGGATTTCTTTATTCCTGGAACTATTGATGAAGAATATTTTTTAATTGTTTCTAGATTTGTAAAATATAAAAGGATTGATTTAGCCATTGAAGCATTTAATGAACTAGGTTTACCTTTAAAGATATTGGGAGATGGTCCTGAATATAAACACTTAAATTCCATAAAACTGGTATCTTTTTTGATAAACAAGATAAGGATAGCTTAAAACAAGCTGTTTTACATTTTAATTCTTTTTCTTTCGACAAACAATTCATAAGACAACATGCTAAAAATTTTAGTATTGATAACTTTAAAAGTAATATTATAAAATTTATAGAAGAAAAATATACAAATTATATATAAAATGTTGTTCTTAACTCCTATTTTCCTTTACTTGACAATATATTCATTCATTGGTATAATTTATGTAACCTTTTGGTTGAAACTATTATATTCAAAACAAGGAGGAATACATATGGCATTAAAGTATTCAGTAGAAGGCGTTAAAGCATTAGAGCGGGAACTTGACTCATTAAAGGCAGAACTGAGAAAGTTGCAAATCTACAAAAACAAGACCGCCGCAGAAAACGGAGATGTTTGGCATGATAACAACGATTTCGAGCAAGCAGAAATTGAAGAGCGGCGCTTGCAAAAATCCATTGCTGATCTGGAGGAAAAGCTCCAAAAAGTTGAGGTTATCTCAACTGATACTTCGTCATCGTCAGATACCGTAAACTATGGTGCCCTAGTTACAGTAAAAATCAAGGGTGAAGATGACGATCCTGATGATGAAGATGTAATCACGCTCTGGTTTTCTGATTCTGGCGAAAAAGCAGGATGTACCAAAACAAATGTGAATACGCCTATTGGCAAATTAATTTTTGATAAGCCTGTTGGGTTCATTGGAAATTATGTTGTTGATAATAAAGGCGCAAAAACAACTTTTACTGTTGAAATTTTAGACATTCAGTATCCCGACTAAACTGGATATCAAAAGCCGAATTTTTTAGGCTAAAGCAAAAGAAACCACAGTTTTACTTAAAACCGTGGTTTCTTTTGCTTCTTTTTGAAATTTTATTATTCATATTTACTTCTTTACAATTTCTGCAATCATATAAATTCCCTGAATATTTTTAAATTTACTAAACGTTATGGAAGCTTTATCCTCATATGTCGAAGTAATGATTTTTCTAAATTGTGTATATGATAAATACTGTTCTCCCACATCTTTTAAAAAGCCTCTATACCAGTACTTATTTAAAATATAGGGTAATCCTTTTGTAATTTTTGGATCTTCTATTTCATATATCACAATTTTCTTTCCAATCCGTAACAAGCTTTCCAGTAAGTTTTTCAAATTCTCGTAGCTTGGAATATGATGCAGTGTGTTACTACAGTATACAAAATCAAATGCATCATCTTTAAACGGAAATGTAATAGCATTATGATTTGTGAAAATAATCTTATCTTTGAGCGGGATAAACTCTATCTGGCTCCAAGAGATGTCATTTGCTACAACATAATCAATATCATTGTCTTCATCTAAAAAAGAAAATAATATTGAATTGTCACCACATGAGATATCAATTAGTTTTTTACTTTTGCCACATTTTTTTCTCATGAGTTCCAGAAGTTGTGTTTTTTTCTTCATTTTGTCTGTTAATATAAAACGTTTTACAAATTCGTTATGAAATTTATACCGCATTTTATATTTTTGATTTGTTTCAATTTCTTCGTCCTGAAATTCTCCATTATTCTGCTTTAAAATTTCTTCAAGTCTATTTTTGTAGATTTCCAGAACATTTTTGTTAGCAAATACATTCACCTTTGTTATAATATCCTCGTTAATAGGATAATATCTTTTATGAATCATATGTGTTTCATGGCTACTTCTTGCTAACATAATTACACCGCTGTGTTTGACAGTTTCTTCCAAACAGTTAAAAATATTTTCCACAAACACCAATGGCTCTACATCACTTATAGACATTGTTTTGTCTATATTATAAATGATTCTTTTAACTGCAGCCATAATGGTTTCATCATCAAATATTTCTCCTCCTGGTAAGCAGAATTCATCTACACCTGATTCTTTAAGATACACTTTTCCTTCATTGTCATACAAAACTAATAGAACAAAATTCCTTTTTGTTTTGCAATATTCAAAAAAATCTCTGCCGACAGTTTTCTCCTCTCTTATTGTCCCTATTTGATACAGTTCTTTATATATCTGTAATTCTCTTGTTGCATTCAATTCCATATTCAGTTTTTGAGTATTGTTCATCTTATTGTTCCGTTTCAATTGAATCAATTCCATATTCTCCTTTCTGCGCAATTTATAAGATAAATTATACTCCATTTTTTCACATTATGTCAAGTTTAAACCATCTTATTTTCTTTAAGCCATTTAAAGAACTTAGGATAATCACCTTTAAACTGTGTTTCATCTTCTTCTATCAGTTTACTAATTTCATCTTTCGTCATATAATAAATTGCTTGTATTCCATCTTTATCATAATTTAAGGGTTTATCATAAATTAATTTATACATTTTAGAAAAAGCACTTGTACCAATATCATTTGGTTTAAAATATCCAATTTCTTCTAATTTAACATCCGTTATCCCTAATTCTTCTTCTAATTCTCTGTAAGCTGCTTGTTCATAGGTTTCTCCTGAAGATACATGTCCTCCAACAGAGCAATCATAACAATTTGGAAAAACTCTTCTATTAGCACTTCTTTTAGGAACAATAATTTTATTATTACTTGTAAATATCATAATGTTGATAACTCTAAAATTTCTCCATCCGTTTTTATAAATAATATCTCTATCTTCTTTTCCTATTACTTCATCATTTTCATTAACTAAATCTAAATATTCCATTTTATAATTTGTGTATTTTAAATACACCATTCATCCCTTTCTTTATACTTTTCTTTGACAATTCCTAACATCTTTTCCTTAAGCTCTTCTACTTCCATTTCTGAGCTATCTATAAATATACTATCTTTAGCACGTTTTAATGCTCCTTCTTTCCTTTTTACCGAATCTTCGTCCCATTTGTAAACACTTTTTAAAACATCAATAAATCTTAGGTTTTCTCCTAGTGCTGCTAATTCTTGTTGTTTTCTTCTAGCTCTTACTACTGAACTAGCTGTTAAAAAGAATTTTACATCTGCATTTGGAAATACAGTTGTTCCCGTATCTCTTCCTTCGATGACTACGTCAGAATGACTTGCCATTTTTCTTTGTTCTTGTAATAATTTATGTCTAACCTCGCTTATTGATGCAACATCACTACAATAATCCGTTACTTCTTTTGTTCTAATTTGCTCTGTTACATCTTCTCCATTCATAATGACATTTTGTCCATCTTTTCCTCTTATAAAATGAATATCTATTTCTTCTAATACTTTTCCTATTTGTTCTGTATCTTCTAAATCTATTCCATGTTTTAATAATTCTAGTGCAACACATCTATACATTGCTCCTGTTTGTATATAAACAAACCCCATCTCTTTAGAAATCAAGTTAGAAATAGTAGATTTCCCAGAACTTGTAGGTCCGTCAATCGCTACAATAAATGACATTGTTATCTCCTTTTATTTCAATATGTAATTCATTCTAGCACACCACTTTTGCTTTTTCAATCTTTTTTATATGACTTTCTAAAAAAATCTATAAAAATACAATTTTAGCTTTTTTTCTATTTCTTTCTCGCTTTACATTTCATTGTTTTAATATTTTGTAATACTAAATATTCTTCAACAAATTTTCCCACTGCTTTCCTATTATTTCTATATCAAAATCTCTTATTCTTTCTAACGCATTTTTAGATATCTCTTCTCTTTTCTCACTATTTTTTGTTAGTTCTAACATTGCTTCTACATATTTATCACTGTTCCTATTTTTAACGATTATTCCTTGATTTTCATTAGTAAATATTTCATGTATAAAAGGTAATTCATATATTATAATAGGTAGACCACTTTCCATTGCTTCTAATATTACCATTGGTAATCCTTCTACATATGATGTCATACAATATATTGATGCATTTTTATATACTTTTTTTATATTATTTGTTCTATTTAAAATTTTTACATAGTCTGATAATTTCAATTTTTTAACTAACTTTTCTATTTTCTTCCTTTCTGTTCCTTCTCCTATTATATCTAATTTCCATTCCTTATTATATTTATTAAACTCTTTAAAATTTTTAATCAGCTCATCAAATCCTTTAACCTTGCTAAATCTCCCTACAGCAATAAATTTCTTACTATTAAGGCTACTTTTTTGTCCTTGTTCAATTCTTATAGAATTATATATTCTTACTATTTTTTTATTATATCCCAACTGTTGTAATTTATTTTTGTCATCCTCTGTTAAAACAACATACTTATCTAAGTTTATAAACATCTTTTTTACTATGCTACTTTTTTTATAATAATCTTTATTTTTAGTATTAAAGAATCTATCAAAACAATTATGTTGCCAACCAATTTTCTTTAAATTTTTATTTTTTAACATTGAAATTGCTATATTATGAAAGGAACTACATCCAATAATCACATCGATTTTTTCTTTTTTTAATATCTCACTAATTTGCTCATTATATATATTATATACAAACTTTAATATTTTTTCATTATTAAATATTCCTAAAAAATTGTTAACTACATTAATAAATTTTTTTATTATTCTTTTTAATAAGCATGGCTTCTTTAATACAATTATTTTCACATTTTTATTTAGTCCATATATTTCTCTATCAACTTTAATATTATCATTTGTACATATGATATATACATCGTGGTCATTATCAATTAAATAGTTTGCTATTTCTGTTACACACCTTTGTATTCCACCTAAAGAAAAAACAGAATAATAAATAAAACAAATTCTCATTACTTTTCACCACTTTATTTTCTATTTTAATGACTCCATAACTTTTGAGAGCATATCTTTATATTTTTCAAGTTTTGCCTTTTCTTCATCTATTTTGCTTTGTGGCGCTTTATTCATAAATCCCGGATTTGATAGCATTTTTTCACATCTTGCAACTTCTCCTTCTAGTCTTTTCTTCTCCTCTTCTAGTCTTTTTCTTTCTTGTTCCATGTCTACTAATCCTTCAAATGGCATGTATAATTCTATTCCATCTTCTACAATGCTAATTGCATTGTCTTTAATTCCTGTTTTATCTTTTTGAATATAAATATTGCTTCCAAATCCTAATTTTAGTAAAAATTCTTTTGCTTCCTCTATTTCTTTTTCATATTTTTCAGTTACAAAAATCAATTCTGCTTTTTTAGATGGGTGTACATTCATGTTTGCTCTTGTATTTCTAATTTCTGTTATGATAGATTTTAATCTTTCAACAAAATCTTCTTCGGCTTTGAATTGATTCTCATTTTTTGCATATGGCCATTTTGATACCATTAATTCTTTATCATTGTATTTTACTAGATTTCTATAAATTTCTGTTGTCACAAATGGCATAAATGGATGTAATAGTTTCATTGAAATACCAAATACATAATCTAATACATAACAAACTTTTACTTTTTCATTGTAGTCATCACTATATAATCTTGGTTTTACCATTTCAATATACCAATCACAAAATTCATTCCATATAAAGTTATATACCTTATCAAGTGCAACACCTAAGTCATAATTTTCCATATTATTGGTTACTTCTGTGATTAATGTTTCTAATTTGTTGATAATCCATTTGTCTTCAAGATTTAATAATTCTTTCT
This sequence comes from uncultured Clostridia bacterium, assembly GCA_944386675.1. Classification (GTDB taxonomy): domain Bacteria; phylum Bacillota; class Clostridia; order TANB77; family CAG-508; genus CAG-269. Next base: position 186,818 of record CALXBY010000001.1, read on the forward strand.
TGTATTTACGTATTTCTTTGTCAAATACTTTTGTATGGAAATCAATAATATCTTCATCTTTTACATCATTGTTTCTAATAAATTTTGTTGCATTCCAAATTTTATTTGCAAAATTTGATGCTTGTTCTAGTTTTTCTGGCATATATCTAATGTCATTTCCCATTGTTGTTCCTGATATAACTGCAAAACGTAAACTATCTGCTCCATATTGGTCGATAATTTCAATTGGATCTATACCATTTCCTAATGTCTTAGACATTTTTCTACCTTGACTATCACGTACCATTCCATGAATTAAAATATCTTTAAATGGTGCTTGTCCTGTAAATTCCAATCCTTGTGACATCATTCTTGATACCCAGAATGTAATAATATCAAAACCAGTAACTAGCACATTTGTTGGATAGAATGTTTTATAATCCTCTGTTTGGGTGTCTGGCCATCCTAATGTTGAAAATGGCCATAATGCAGAACTAAACCATGTATCTAATGTATCTTCATCTTGATGTAATTTTGTACTTCCACATTTTTCACATTTTTCAGGAGCTGTTTTAGAAACATTGATATGCCCACATTCTTCACAATAATATGCTGGTATTTGATGTCCCCACCATAATTGTCTTGATATACACCAATCTTGTATATTATCTAACCAATTAAAATATTGTTTTTCATATTTCTTAGGAATAAATCTGGCTTCATTATTTCTTACTGAATCTGCTGCTCTTTTGGCTAATTCTTTCATAGAAACAAACCATTGCTCAGATATTTTAGGCTCTATCGTTGTTTTACATCTTTCACATTTTCCTACATTATGGGTATAATCCTCTGTTTTTACTAATGCACCAATTTCTTCTAGTTTTTTAACAATTGCTTTTCTTGCCTTTAATAATTCCATTCCTTTATATTCTGGAACCAAATCACCCATTTTATTATTTTCATCAAATACTTCTACAATTTCTAAATTATGTCTTAAACCTGCTTGATAATCATTCATATCATGTGCTGGTGTGATTTTTACACAACCTGTTCCAAATTCTTTTTCAACAAATTCATCTGCTATAATTGGAATTTCTTTATTCATAATTGGTAAGATACATGTTTTTCCAACTAAATCTTTATATCTTTCATCTTCTGGATGAACAGCAACAGCTGTATCTCCTAGCATTGTTTCTGGTCTTGTTGTCGCAACAATAATATATCTATCTTTCTGGCCTGTTATTTGATAACGGATATGCCATAAATGAGAAGCCTCTTCTTTATATTCTACTTCTGCATCAGATATAGACGTTTTACAACTTGGGCAATAATTAATCATTCTTTTGCCTTTATAGATTAATCCTTTATTATATAAATCAACGAATTGCTCTAAAACAGCATCTGATAATCCTTTATCTAATGTAAATCTTCTTCTATCCCAATCACAAGAACATCCTAATTTCTTTTGTTGCTCTTGAATTGTTCCACCATAGATTCTTGTCCATTCCCATGCTTCCTCTAAGAATTTTTCTCTTCCTAACTCTTGTTTTGTTTTACCTTCATTCTTTAATTTTTCAACCACTTTCATTTCTGTTGAAATAGAAGCATGGTCACTTCCAGGAAGCCATAAAGTATTATATCCTTGCATTCTTTTAAAACGAATTAAAATATCTTGAATCGTATCATCTAATGCATGACCCATGTGTAATTTTCCTGTTACATTTGGAGGTGGCATCATAATACAATAACTTTCTTTCGTTTTGTCCATACTTGGTTTAAAGTAGCCTTTTTCCTCCCATTCTTGATATAATTTTTCCTCAAAATCTTTTGGATTGTACTTATCTTGCATATCCATCTTCCTCCTTTTCTGAACGTTGGGGACGTGCCAAATCGTTCAATTTCATTTTTTTTGATATTTCTTCTTTATGTTCTATTAAAAACTTTTTCGTTTCTTCTGCTACTGCAATTGTTTTCATATTCATCTTTGTTTTCTTTAGTTCTTCTGTATCTAGATTTAAATATTCTTCTAAATCTTCTTTTGTTAAACTTTCTAACCCTTCTGTATGTGGCTTATATATTAACATTTCTGTATCACTCAACTTTTTCTTTTCTTGTGCTTCTCTATCTACTCTTCCTGGTACATATTTTTGAAATTTTCCCATTCTCTTTTCCTCCATTTCTTTAAATTTTAAATGACTTACTTAAGTTGTTTTATTATTTAGTTAAATTAATATCCTATCAAAAAGGATTCAAAAAAGCCCTTATGTGTAAAAACATAAGGGCGAATATAATTCACGGTACCACCTTAATTATATAATTATTTGTTTTTATTTATACTTTTTTCTAACACTTTTACGCATTAGAAAACATGAACAAATGATTATATATCTCATTTAGCTTTTAACGTTGCCAAAACGGATATTCCTACTTTTATTTTCAAAATATCGACAAAAAAGCTACCTTCAGTTTATCATGATTTAAGAAGTTTCCAGCCTATGACTTCTATTCTCTAAAAATATGTGTAAACTTACTCCTCTTTTTTATAGTCTTTCTTTATTTTTTCATTATGTTAATATTATGACACATTTTTTTAGATTTTACAAGTGTTTTTATAAATTTTACATTTTTTACAAATATTTATATGGAATAACTTTATTTTTTTCATCTAAATTTATAATTCTATCATACATACATATAACTGCACCTTCTCCAACTTCTTTTATATTTTCAAGTACTTTAAAATTTTCTATCATATCTTTTGAAGGATTTGCTGTTTTCTTAATCTCTATTGGATACAGTTTACCATTTTGTTCAATAATTAAATCTATTTCTCTTTTTTCTTTATCTCTGTAAAAATATACTGGTGGTCTTAGTTCTCCACTATTATAATAGCTTTTAATAATTTCTACTATTACATAGTTTTCAAAGAAATTTCCAGCCATTGTCCCTGCTTCTAATACTTCACTAGTTTTCCATTTTGTTAAATATGCTGCTAAACCTGTATCTAGAAAATAGACTTTTGGTGTTTTTACTGCTCTTTTCATGATATTATTATAATATGGCTCAAGTATATATACAATATTAGAAGCTACTAAAATAGACAACCATCTTTTAGCTGTTGGTATGGTTATGCCCACTTCGTTTGCAATACTATTTAAGTTTAATAATTGACCTATTCTGCTGGCTAATGCCGTCATAAATTTTAAAAAGCTAAGTGTATCTCCTACTTGTGTTAAGCTCCTTACATCTCTTTCAATGTATGTACTTACATACATTGCATAAAACATATCAACATCACTTTCCTCCTGATACAGTGCTGGCATAGCTCCTTTATGAATCATATTCCATATTTCATCATAAGAAATTTCTTTTTCATGTTTTTTCCTTTTATCTAGATATTCTTCTGTCGGAACAAATGGTTCATTAAAATCAATTTCTTTTATTTCTCTAAGACTTAATCCTAATAAGTTTAAAATCCCTACTCTTCCTGCCAAACTTTCGCTAACATCTTTCATTAAGTCAAATTGTTGTGACCCTGTTAAATAAAACATTGCTTTCTCTTCACTGTTATCTACTGCCATTTTTATATATCTTAATAAATTAGGTGCATATTGTATTTCATCAATTATAATTGGAGGTTTATTTGCTTTTAAAAATAATTCTGGTTCTTCCACTGCTGATTGATTTAAAAGCATATCATCTAGCGTTATATAATTTATATCTGGTTTTATGTTCTTTAACATTGTTGTTTTTCCTACTTGTCTTGCCCCCGTCACTAATATAGTTTTAAACATTTTTTCTTGCTTTTTAACTACATTTTCAGCTAATCTTTTTATATACTTCATAGTTTCATCTCCTGACTAACATAATATCTAATATTATTATAGTCGTTTTTAATTGGTTTGTCAATCTTTTTTAAGTTAATAAGCTATTTTTTATGAAAACTCTGAAAAATTAACTTTACTGTCTTTATACAAATTTGAATATCTAGTTTCATATTCCAATTTTCCATATAGCATAAATCATATTTTAATTTTTCTTCAGGATCAGCATAATATCCTAATTCTATACAGGCTAATCCCGTAATTCCTGGCTTAAACATTTCTCGATATTCAAACTCTCTATATTTTTCTTTTATCTTATTTGCAAAATATGGTCTTTCTGGTCTAGGACCTACAACACTCATATCTCCTTTTAAAGTATTAAAAAATTGTGGTAATTCATCTAATTTTGTTTTTCTTAAAACTTTACCTATTTTCGTCACTCGCACATCATTTTCGCTTTCTAATACAGGTCCTGTTTCTTTTTCAGCATCTTCTATCATTGTTCTAAATTTATATATTTTAAATATTTCTCCATCTTTACCAATTCTTTCTTGTAAATATATTACCTTTCCCTTAGAATCGATTTTTATTAGTATCCCAATTAAAAAATATATAGGTAATAAAAATATAATTACGATTATTGATATTAGAATATCAAATACTCTTTTTTGCAGTCTTTGATATTTTTTTAATTTAAATTCTTTTATTTCTTTCATTTCACTTTCCTTATTACTCTTGGGTATAAAAACATTTTTATTTTTGCTGGTACAAATGCTAGCCCTGTTCTTGCTAGCACATTTTTTAAATATTGAAATCTGTTTATTAATTTATTTTTTAATAGAAGTTTTTCTATTTTTATTATTCCTTTTAAATATCTTAATCCTGTACGTCTTTTATACATATCAAGACTTGTCCTATAATTTACTAGAACATCTGGTAAATTTGCCATTTTCATATTTTTTAATCTCATTCTAATCCATAAGTCATAATCTTCTAATGGACAATCCTTGTATCTGCCTATTTCAAGTACAGATTCTTTTTTTAGCATAACCGTACTATGATTAAATGGATTTTGTCTTGTGATTCTTTCGTAAATTTCTTTTTGAGTTAATGGTACTTTTCTTAATGATGTTACTTTTTCCATATTTTCATCATATTCTGCAATATATCCACCTAATACATCAATGTCTGGATGTTCTTGTATATATTTCAATTGTTTTTCAAATCTATCTTTTCTTGCTATGTCATCACTATCCATTCTTGCTATATATGTGGTTTTACATACCTTTATTCCTTCATTTAGTACCATACCCAAACTACTTTGTTTGTTTAATTCCAAAATATCTATCATTTCAGGATATTGTTTTTTGTATATTTCTATTATTTCATTTAATTTTTTTGAAAGCTCTCCATCTTTTACAATAACAATTTGATCTGGCTTTTGAGTTTGATAAATAACACTTCCAATTGCTTCTTCTAGATATTCTGGTTTTTCCTTATTGCTTACAGGTATTAAAACTGAAAACTCCATTTTATTTCACCATACTTTTTGCCTTCTCATAATTTTCTTTTAAACATTCTAACATTTGTTCTGAATTTTCTTTTGTTACCCTACATTTTTCATAATCACTTATTTTTTCAAATACATCAGCATATTCATCTATTACTATTTTGTACATTTCATTTGAAAGATTTATTAATTTTTCATTTTGCCATTTCTCATATTCTTTATTTAATATCTCAGCTATATCTAAATACATTGCCTGTCTTTTAAGATTTTTACTAACACTATATATTTCTGATATTTTTGTATCTTTTGCAATATTACATATCTCTTCTACTTTTTTTATATATTCCTCTTCTGTTATATTATTTATCTTGCTATATGCTTCCATCAATTGCTTGCAATTTTCTAATGTGTCTTTGTGTTTTTCATGGTTTAGCATAAATTCTAAGTCTTTGATAATTTCTGTACCTTTATCTAGTCTATGTGCCTTAACATACATTCCGTGTTATATTAATATTTTGTTCTTTAACTGGCAAAAGATATGTTGGATATTGATTTATATCTTGCAATTTTTCATAGGCAATATCTACATTATTTTCATCTTCTACTTCTACTATTTTGGTATATATAAATTGGTTTAGAATGTTTATTCCTAATATTAATAGTAATCCTATAAATATCAATATATTTACAACATTTTTTGTTTTCTTTTTTTCAGCATTTTCTGGAACACATGTTGTACTTAATATTCCTAATAATGTAAAAATCATAAGCATGATGCACATATGTGACATATCAAAATCCAAAAAACTATGTAAAAATACAATTAGTATAGAACATAAAATTGTTACAAATTCAATATCTTTTTTCTGTTTTAAGTAAGTATAACTATATTTTATAACCAATATTACTATTCCTACTAATGATAAAAATCCAACTATTCCGAATTCTAAAAATACTTGAACTGGATAACTATGCACTTCTCTAGCCCAATAATAATAACTTTGTACTTCACCTTCTCTATATTGCCATCCATCTCCACCGATTCCAAATAAGAAATTGCTTTTAACTAGTTTTAAGGCATCTGTTATAAAAATACCTCTTTCCCATGCACTTTTTGTATTAAAATTAATATTTTTAATTTTATTTACTAAATTTGTTGGCAAATATTTATAATTTAACACTTCTTCATGATTATTGATAAATAGTTTATTAATTTTTAAATATATATCCTCTTTTACAATTTTGCTTGAAAAAATGATAAATATTTCAGTAGTATTTTCTGTGGTTGTAATAGAGATTTCTTTTTTTCCAATATATGTTCCAAATTCTATTTCTGTTTGTTTAATATCGTCAAAATACTTATTTTTTTCTAAGACGGTTACTTTAAATATATCTGTATTTGTATAAATACTTTTTGCTTCTAAGTCAAATGTAAATGTATAATTTGTATTTCCTTGTACTTGATAAATTTCCTTTGTTATCCCTTTTTCTGAAGTAGAGGTATTAAACATCACTAGCGGTTTAGTTTGTTGTAATCCAATAATAATGACAACTATAATGATTATAAATATTATTACTATTGAAAATATCATATGTCGTATTTTTATTAATCTATTATTCATTTTTTCAGATATAATTATTAGTACCGATGCTAATAAACTAAATATCAATAACAATCCCCATAACATTATAGAATTTCCTGATGATAAAAGCCTCATATACACTGTTGTATATATAACTGAAAATATTCCTGTTATAATTGTACTTTCTAATGTTTTTATTCTGTACTCTTTATCTTTCAATAATATTAGATATGCTAAAAATACAATCGCTAGAAATATAAATATAATTCTCGAATAAGATAATATGATACCTGTTTCTAATAGAAATATTGCTACTCCATATATACATTTTTTTATTTTTTTTTGTGCTTTTATATATCCTCCAATTGCTAAAAATAAAGCCATAGAACAAAATGCAGCAAATGTATTTGCATAACTAAAAAACGAATCCATTCTTGTTTCTTCATATGTGATTTCAGGTATATTTATTGCCTTAGCTAATGGAAAAAAAATATTTGTACTCATTTTATCAATGCCAAATATGACAAGTAATATAGCTGAAATGATGATAATATTAGTAATATATATCTTTAATTTGGAATTTCCTTTTGTTAACTCTTTTACCATTATATATATCAAAAATGCTGAAATATATTTTAAAATATAATTTATGCATCCTGTTAAAGTTGTATAGGTGTTAAAAATTAATGGAATGCATGACGATATACATAAAATCAAAACACAAATATCTAATTTATTTTCGATTATTTTTTCTTTTTTTGCTATTTTTTTAGTTATGATAAATATCATTGCAACCAATGTTACAATGATATTTATCATGATAGCATTATAATTTGTTGGAGAACCTATTAATATATTTGTTATAAGTAATATTCCACATATTAGAAAGGTTAATATTTTATCTGTAAGCTTTTCGTTATCCAATCTTTCCTTTATAGTATTTATCATTATTCTTTTAAAATTTCTCCATCCTTTCCAATAATTTGTGCATATTCTGCTCCCCATTTGTTTTCAGGTATTTCTAAATTTTCATTTTTTCCATTAGCGAATATAATTTTTACCAATGCAGAATAACTAGTAAGGAATGATTGAGAATCAATTGTTTCTACAGTTTCTGGAACTGTTATACTTTCTAAATCTTCACACCAATCAAATGTAAAACCTGTTATTGCTACTACAGGCTTTCCATTTATTGTTCTTGGTATTACTATATCTGTTATTTCTCCTTTAATTTTGTACCATTCTGAAGTTCCCATCTGTTCACCGTTTCTTTTCACACCTGTTATTTCTATTCCTTCTGCTGTTTCTGTATATATAAATATATCTTCTGGTGTTGCTTCTGGGTATGTGCTTGATGAACCTCCATTATTTCCAACATTTACTTCCCATAATGTTTCTTCTTTGCTATCTTCTCCGTAGTATTTCAGAATATAAGAATCTTCTCCTTCTTCTATCTTGTATACATCTGTCACTCCATCTGTTCCATTTCCTTTGTTTAAAGTTTCCCCTGTTAATGTTTCTACATCTATTACTCCATTTTCATCAATATATCCTTTTTCATCTTTTAAGAAATCCCAAAAACTCATAGATGGTGTTGCTAAATAGTTTTCTTCTTGTCCTTGTATTTTTACTTGTGTTGTGCTAGCAATTTTGGTTTCATTTTCAGTTATTTCCCCTGTTGGTTCATTGATTATAATTTGATATTCACTCCATGCAAGTGAAATAGCTTCTTTTACTGTTGCATCTGCTTGCTCGCTTTGTGCTTTAGTTGCTTTTGTCAATATTCCATTATCTCCCATTAGTGTTGCAATTGTTACACCTGCTAAAATTAACAATACGATAATTGTAATTACTAACGCAATCAGTGTAATTCCTTTCCCATTTTTAAATTTTTCTTTCATTTGTTCATCCCTTTCCTTTCTTGTAAAAAATTTATATATATTTTAAACTTAATAGCATATAACACTTAGCTAAAAATTATAGAAAAAAACTAATCCTTTAATAAATTTTCATACAACAAAAAAGACAGCAATAAAAACCTATTTTTATAGGCTTTTATTACTGTCTTTCTTTATTTTTAATTCTATTTTTTTATTTGCTAAACATATTGTGTGTACAGTCTCAAGGCTTACAGCTACTTTTTTCATAGTTACGCTCCTCTTTTGTTTTTTGCTTTGTATTGTATGTTTCGGCTATATTTTATATATCACTATTTGTTAGAGTTTGTCAATCATTTTTTACAATTTTATTCCAAGTATGTCCATTTTGGCACGTCCCTATTGGGCTGCTTTTCTATATAGTTCTACAAATGTTTCTTTATCAACGTCTCTTGGGTTTCCTGGTTTACATGGGTCATTCATTGCTTTTTGGGCAAGCATTTCAAAATCTTCTTCTTTTGCTCCATAGTCTGTTATTTTTGTTGTAATTCCAACTTCTTCTGATAAATCTTTGATTCTATTTACAAATGTTTTTATAACTTCTTCTTTTGTATATTTATCAGCTGGGTATCCTAATTCTTTTAATATATCTCTAAATCTTTCATAGCAAACTTCACCATTAAATTCCATAACTGTTGGAAGTAACATAGCATTTGCAATTCCGTGTGGTGTGTCATATACAGCTCCTAATTGGTGTGCCATAGAGTGTACAATTCCAAGTCCTACATTTGAGAATCCCATTCCAGCAATATATTGTGCCATTCCCATCATTTCAATTGCTTCTTCGTCTTTTTCATTAACTGCTGCTGCTAAATATTTGAATATCATTTTAATAGCCTTCATATGAAACATATCTGACATTTCATTATGTGCTAATGTGATATATCCTTCTACAGCGTGTGTTAATGCATCCATACCTGTTGCAGCTGCTAAACTTTTTGGCATTGATGCCATTAATTCTGAATCAACAATTGCTAAAACTGGAATATCATTTGGGTCTACACATACCATTTTAACTTGTGCTTCTTCATCTGTTATAACATAGTTTATTGTAACTTCTGCTGCTGTTCCTGCTGTTGTTGGAAGTGCGATGATTGGCATTCCTTTATTAACTGTATTTGAAGCTCCATTTAATGATTTTATATCACTTCTATCTGGGTTTGTCATAACGATTGATATCCCTTTTGATGTATCAATACTTGAACCTCCACCTACAGCAACAATTACATCTGCTCCTGAATTCTTGCAAGCTTCAACACCATCTGTTACATTTTTAATTGTTGGGTTTGGTTTAATTTCATCATATAAATCATATGGTATATTTGCTTTATTTAATACTTCTTCTACTTTAGCAGTTACGCCTGCTTCTACTAATGATTTATCACTTACTAAAAATACTTTTTTGAATCCTCTTTTTTGAATTTCTCCTGCAAGTTCTTCTCTTGCACCTTTTCCAAAATATGATGTTTCATTTAAAACAAATTTCATTGACATTTTTAAATTCCTCCTAAAATTTTTAATTATAAAATCTTTAATTACAAGGAAAATACGGACCTAAATTTTTTAGTCCGTTATTTTCTTTTTTCATTGTATAAAAACATCGCCCTTAATTATTCTTTTATTAACCTTCTTGGAAATTTTCTGGTATTTCAAATATATCATCTTTTACATTATAAGATACATCTACTTTAACAAGTTCAGATTCTTCTCCCATAATTGTTTTTATATATTTTAAATCATTACCTTTAAAATAAAATCTTGTTGTCGTACTTTCTCTTGATACAGTCGTGTCTGAATTTAATAAGAAATATGATACGCCTTGATATTCTTCATATTTGTAATTTCTTCCGTCAATTTCTTCTTCACCTTTTTGTGGCTCCCCGCTTTGAATAATTCTATCTAATTCATTTGATAATTCTGTAAGTTGTATCTCATTATTTTGATAAGTATAATATTTTTGTGTATTATACATTAATAAAATTGTATTTCCATCTTTTATAAGGTTTGTTGTATGATTTCCATCACTATATATATCAATATTTGCCATATTTCCTTTTCTAGATATAACTGTTTTATTATTATCGTCTAGGGTTAAAGAAAAACTATATGTTTCATTTTCCATCATTTTTTCATATACTTTCGCTAATTTTTTTTCATCTGAACTTGTAGATACATTCTTCACAGTAAAATATATTGCTACACCAATAATGATTAAAGCGATTACTACACATATTGAAATTATGATTATTTTCTTCTTATTATCCATCTTATCTCACCTTTTCTTAGTTAAGTTGCCAAAATACCCCGTCCCTCTTGGCAACCTATAATATATTCTTTAATACAATTGTTTTTACTCTTGACATTTCTTGCAAAGTTGTTAAAACACCTTCATTTCCAATTCCAGAATGTTTCCATCCTCCAAATGGCATTTCGAATGAACGATAGAAGCTTGCACCATTTACTACTGCGCCTCCACATTCTAATCTATCTGCTATTTTCATTGCTCTTGAATAATCTTTTGAAATAACACATCCACATAATCCATATGAAGATTGGTTAGCAATTTCAATTGCTTCTTCTACATCATCAAATCCAATAACAGAAATAACTGGTCCAAAAATTTCCATATCTTTTGCAACTTCCATGTCTTTTGTTACATTGTCTAAAATTGTTGGATAGTAATAAGCATCTTCTCTTTTTCCACCACATACGATAGTTGCTCCTTTTGCTACCATTTGATTTACTTGGTCTTCAATTCTTTTTGCTGCATTAATATTAATCATTGGTCCCATATCTGTATCTTCTTGCATTGGGTCTCCTACTTTTAGATTACTAATTACTTCTTTCATTCTATTTATAAATTCTTGTTTTCTAGAATTATGGATTAAAAATCTTTTACTTGCACAGCAAACTTGTCCACCATTATATAATCTTCCCCAAATCGTTTCTTTTACTGCTAAATCCATATCTCCATCTTCTAAAAAGATAAATGCATCATTTCCACCTAATTCTAGCATAACATGTGTTAAATTTTTTGATGCTGTTCCCATTGTTTGGATACCTGCTGCAGTTCCTCCTGTTAATGATACTAGATGAACACCTGGATGTCTTGCTAGTGCTTGACCTGCTGTTGGTCCATCACCTGTTAGTATTTGAATACATCCTGCTGGTACACCTGCTTCAATCATTAATTTTACATATTCAATTAATGTTAATGGGTTATAGTTTGATGGTTTTACAATAATACTATTTCCCATCATTAATGCTGGTGGTACTTTTTGGCAAAATAAGTCACTAGGGAAATTGAAAGGTATAATTGCTGCAATAACACCAATTGGGTATCTTTTTGTGATTTGCATTGTTGTTTCTTGTCCAGCTTCTGTTCCTGCTGGAATGCTTTCACCATATAAGTGTTTTGCTCTTTCAATAAATCCTCTTGTACCAATTCTAACATTTGCAATTTCTCCTCTTGCTTCTTTGATTGGTTTTCCTGTCTCATTAGATAAAAGAACGGCTAATCTTTCTTTATTTTCTTCTACTAAGTCAACAAATTTATATAAAATATCTGCTCTTTCATAAATAGATACTTTTTCCCATTTTTTCTGTTCTATTACAGCTACTTTTACAGCTTCATCTACGTCTTCTTCTGTTACATTTGGCACTGTATCAATTAATTCTTGAGTGGCTGGATTCACAACCTCTATTTTAGCTCCATTTGAAGCTTCTTTCCATTCATATCCTATTAAATTTTTCACTGTTGTTCCCTCCTTCTTTTCAAGATTTCTATTTTTACAAACAGTCACTTCAATATTTTGACCATCTTTTGTCATATAATTCTCAGTTGTACATTCATAATTTTCATTGGCTTGTGGTTTTTCCCCTGCTCTTCATTTACCAAATGCTGTAAATGATAGCATTAAACCTCCTGTTGTATTTGCTCCATGATCTTTTACACCATATTCGCCAAATGTAAATATTGTGATAAATGGTACGCCTTTTGCTTGTTTCTTTAATTGTTTTGCAACTTCATCAATTCTATCACCAATACCTAATCTTCTTCCACCACAATGAACTAATAAATAAGCACCTATATCTCCATTCATTTCTTTATTTAATTCTTTCATTGTTTTTCCTGTAGAATCAATTAATTCATCAACTGATGCTTCCATTTGTATAACAGCTGTATTTACTGCTAAATTTGCTCCTATATTCATTGAACCATCTTTGTTTCCATACATTGGATGACGAATAGCTATTAAATCTCCTAATCTATCTTTTACACCTAAAGGTGCTGTTATTGTTGAAACCAATAAATTATTCTCTTCTAAGTCTTTCATCTTTTTCCCTGTCCAAGAAGCATATTTTTTTATTGCTGGTGTTCCGTCTATTTCAACTAAAGTTCTATTTCCTTTTATTTTTGTAATAACACCTGAATTTGTTGTTTCGTGATATTCACCTGTATATACATTTTTCATTTCTTTGTCTGTATAGAAAAATGCAACTGCAACACCATCTGCAAATACTTTGTCATTTGTATAAATACTCCATTTTCCTTCAACAGTGTTATCTGCTGCACTTCCACCAAATATAGGTACTCTTCCAATAACATCCTCAATTCCTTTTATATAAAATTCTTCTTCAGCTGGTGAAGCTACCATATAGAAATATGCTGGTGCGTCTGTTCTTCCCACCATTTTCATAGCTTCCATTGCAACTTTTCTACCAGTTTCTCTTGGGTCTCTTCCTCTTTCAGAACTTGCAACTCCTACTTCTGTATCTGGGTCTCCTAATGCTAATATTCCTGTAAAGCCATTATCTGATGAAATAAATCCATCTGGCACAATAATACCTGCACTTGATGTACATCCTATAATTGGGGCTGTTCCTAATTCTGATTTTGCTCCTTCTAGGACTTTTTTCACATCACAATCTACTGATGTATATAAAAATGCGACTTTTGTTTGTACTAAATCTACAACTGCTTTTTGGGCAGCTTCTTTTCCTTGTGTATAACTATCTTCATTTGTACTCCATGCTACATTTGATTTTAACATAACGATTCCTCCTTCGTAATTTTATTATACCCAAATTATACCAATAATATTTGGGTATCACAATAAAAAGCTAAAAAATGTAATATAAATGTAATAAAGGAGATGCCTCGATTTCTCGAAGACATCTCCTAAGAGGGAAACTACTTTGCACTGCAAAGTAATATTAGCATTTTCCTTTTAGCAATTTTTTTACGGCTTGCCTTTCGGCTGCATATATATCCTCATATTTTTTTAGGACATATCCGTTGTTTCTTACATACCTTTCTAGTTTCCTATAATCTAATATGTATTCTTTTGGCACTTTCTCATATATCTCCAACCGCTCTATTTTTTTGTGTAAACGCTCATATCGTCTATCCAGCATGTTAGCCATATGAAAATACCTCATATCAATTGCAAAAAGTATCATCAATAGTAATGCGATTGCAAATAAGGCAGTGGGAAATGTGAAATTTCCTATTATTGAAACAATTAAAACAAGTGCCATATAGCTCACAAACCAGATTATTATTTTTTTCACGTCATCTCTTAGCTTCATCAAAAAAATGCCCCCTTCTTAATTTGTTTAATTAAACTCTCATTACACTGCTTCCCTCTTAAATTTATGTTAACATTTTTTCTTGTTTTAGTCAAATTTAAAAATAATTTTAAACTGTTTTTAAATCTGGCGGTTAAAATAATAATAAAATAAACCTAAATAATCAAACTTTTTTGTTTAATTATTTAGGTTTATTCATAAATGGTATGTCCCTTTTGGTATCATTTTGGAACGATTTGGCACGTCCCTAATCTCCTAAACAGATTCCAATATCTCTTGCTGTTTTTACTAAATCATCATCCATTGTTACATATCTTACATTACTTTCCGCTGTACCACCTTGAACTGCTCCAATTTCTTTGTTCTCTCCAACAACAACTTCTAGTGGTACACAGTCTAATTTTCCATTTTTAATAACTGTTAAAACACCAAATTTTCCTTCCATAGCAAGTTCTACTGCTTTAGCACCATATTTTGTAGATAAAACTCTATCATATGCTGTTGGTGTTCCTCCTCTTTGCATATATCCTAAAATTGTACATCTTGATTCTAATCCTGTTAATTCTTGAAGTTCTTTTGCTACTCTGTTTCCTTCTCCTCCAAATTTAACACTGATTCCTGCTTTATTGTCAATTCCTTCTGCTGAGTGTGTTGTTTGCTCAGCATCTTTTGGATGTGCTCCTTCTGAAACAACTACTACACTAAATCTTTTTCCGTTTTCTTTTCTTTTATTAATTGCTTCTGCAGCTTTATGAATATCATATGGTATTTCTGGAATTAGTGCAACATCTGCTCCACCAGAGATTGCAGATTCTAAGGCAATCCATCCTGCAAATCTTCCCATAACCTCTAATACCATGATTCTATCATGTGTTTCTGCTGTTGTGTGTAATCTATCAATTGCTTCTGTTGCTACGTGAACTGCTGTATTATATCCAAATGTAATATCAGTACAAGCTACATCATTATCTATTGTTTTTGGTACTCCAATTGTATTAATTCCTTTTAAGAATAAATCTCTTGCTGATTTTTGTGTACTATCTCCTCCTAATGTAAATACACAATCAAATCCTGCTTCTTTTACATTTTTTACACATTG
>CALXBY010000002.1 GCA_944386675.1 uncultured Clostridia bacterium
TTTTATTATATTAATTTTTTATTTTTTACAATTTTATTATTTTTTATTTTTTCTTTTATTTTTTCTTTTTTATTTTAAATTATTATTTTTTATCCTCATTTTAATTTTTTATTTTTTTGCTTTAATCTTTTATATTATTTTAATTATTTTTTTATCTATTTTTCTTTTTATACTTTACTCTTTTTATTTACATATTTTATTATTCTATCCTATTTTTGAATTCATCAAACTTTTTATTTTTACGTTATGTTTACTGCACTTTATTGTTTTTTTTCGTTCATTATTTTATTCTGTTTTATGTTTTTCTCTTTATTACGTAGCTCTATACGATATCTTTTTCTTCTTTTTCCTTATATTGATTTTATCTTAGCTCTTCTTTTTAGTTTTTCCCTGTAAACTTTTAAACTATATTTTTCTATTAAAATAGAACTTATTCTTTATAATTATATTTATCTGTCATTTTATTTTTTTATAATATTTTTTTTAATTTATTTTATTATTTTTATTTTATCAAATTATTTTTCATTTTTATAATAAATATTATTAATAAAAAATTAAATTAATTTATTTTTGATTTTTATGCTTCTTTTTTTATTTTCCAATTTTTTATTTTATTTTTAATATACTATTATTTATTTTTATATTTAATTTTTTATTTTATTTTTAATATCTTATTATTTATTTTTATATTTAATTTTTTTGTTATTTTATTTTTTTATTTTCACACTTTATTTTTTTAATTTATTTTTTATTATTTTTAATTTCATTATTTATTTTTTTGTACCTCTATTTTTATATCTGCTTTTTAATTGGATATCTTTTTATATACTTTATTGATTTTTCTTTTTGCTTTATAAATTTTTCTTATTTTATACTATTTCATATGTTTTAAGCTATTTCTGTTAAATTTTATTTTTAGATTATGTTTACTGCATTTTATTATGCTTTCTGATTATTGTTTTTTTATTTCTTTTTCTTTTTCCCTCTATTGCGTAGTAATTTACTATGTACTTTTTATATTTTTCTTATGCTAATTCTATTCTTTCATTTTTTTCTATTCGTTTTTTGTGTAAACTTTTAAATATACTTTTTGATAAACGTATATTCAGCTTTTTTATATCTTTTTGTTTTATTTATAAATAATACTATTTTTTACTTTATTTATTTTTTCTTATATTTTTTATTTATTTTCTATTAAATTCTAATTAAATTATTTTTTATTTTTATAATATAATATTATTAATTAAAAATAAAATTAGCTTATTTTTGATTTTAATAATTTATTTTTTTTATAAAGTATTTTTTTACATTACTAATATTTATTTTTTTATTTAATAATTTGTTTTTTATTTTATTTTTTTATTTATATAATTTATTATTTTTAAATTAATTATTTATTTTCTATTTCATTTTTAATATTTTATTTTTAATATTTTATTTTTATATTCTTTTTTTCTATATCCTTTTTTTATTCTTTATAATTTTTCTATTTTATCTATCCTTTTTATTATCTCGCATTATTTTTTTCAATTTATTAAGTTACTTTCCTAATACTTTATTTTTATATTATGTTTACTATATTATATTTCTAATTTTGAATTCCATTTTTGTTTCTTTTTTTCTCCTTCCCTTTATTACGTAATCTTTTGCTTTATCTTTTTATATTTTTTTATATCTTTTTTTTATATTAATTTACTGCATTATTTCTATTTTATTTTTTCAAGGTAAACTTTTAATTGTTCCTTTTTATATAATCTATTTATAATTTTTCTTATCAAATTTATATCTTTTTATTTTTCATTTTTTATACATTATTATTTAATTAATATTTATAAAAATAATTATTTACTCTTTAATAATTTATTATTTTTATATTATTAAATTTATTTTTTAAAATTATTTGATAAAAATATTTGGATAAATTATTTTTTTTATAATTTATTATTATTAAATTTATTTTTTTGTTTTTATTTTTATTTAAATTTAAAAAATTATTTTTATTATTTTCTAAAACTAAAATATTATTAAATTTATTTTGAATATTAATTTTATTTATTTCTATATTTTTATTCATATAATCTATATTTAAAATTATATAAGAATTATTTTTATTATATTTTTTTATTAATTTTTTTATTATTATTTTTTTTATTAAATCATTTTTGTTTTTTATTATTTTGTTTATATTTATAATTTCTTTAATATTTTTATTTATTATTTTTTCTTTAAATTTATAATTATAATCTTTTTTTAATTTTAGATAATAATTATTTTTTGTTTTATTTATTTTTATGATTTTTTTATCTCTTATTTGTTTATTATTTATCTTTAAATTGAATATAATTATTTTTTTATTTTCTATTAATAACTTTTTAATTATTATTAATTCTATTATTTTTTTATTTATTTTATCTTTTCCCAAAATACATATTATATTGTTTTCTTTTTCTTTTCTTAATTGAATATTATTTTTTATTTTAGTTATTATTTTTATATATATTTTTTTATTTAATATATTCTTTTTTAAATAATTATCTTTTTCTCCCTTTAAATTATTTATTAATTTAAAAATACTTATTATATTATTATAGTAAATTTCTTCTATTTTATTTTTTCTTAAATCTTTTTCTATTTTTTTATTATATAAGATTATAATTATTTTTATCTTTTTATTTCTATTTCTTATCTTTTTTATTAATCTTATAAAGTCTATATCTCCTGGTATTTTCTCACTAATAATAATTATGTCTATATTTATATTCTTTTTCAACATATCTAAAATTGCTTCTTTATATATAATATTTTTTTCAATTACTATTTCACTTTTTATTATTTTTTTTAATATTTTTTCTTCAGGTATAGCTGTTATAATTCTAGCCATTCTTTTTTTCTCCTTTAATAATTTCATATTCAGTATTTGAACATTCAATTTTGGTTAATATATGATCTTCTCCAACAAACATTAGACATTCTCCTCTTTTTAATGATTTTATTTCTATTTTTTCTTTTTCTGATAAATTCGCATATTCTGATAATACTTTTATATTTTCTTCTTCTAATGCAAAAAAAGTCTTTATACTAGAATTGTTTAATATACTTTTTCCATAAATACCATCTTCTAAGCTAAATAAATCTGAAATATCTTGCGTGATTGCTACACTACTCCCTCCATATTTTCTTATTGTTTTAAATATTTTATAAATAAAACTTGCTACATTTTTATTTGACGTTACTCCTATTAGTCTCCATATTTCATCTAAATATATTGCTTTTTTCTCTTTTCTATTTTCTTTTATTTTATCCCAAAATATATCTGTAAATAGATACATTCCATATTTTAAATTTTCTTCTCCTAATTCATATATATCTGCAATTATTAGTTCATTTTTTAATTCTATGTTTGTATGATGATTAAAAAATTTCATTGACCCTTTTACAAAAGGAATTAATTTTATTGCAAATTTTTCTGTTTTTTTATCTTTTTTTAGATGATTATATAAATCTTCTAATATTGGCATATCTTTTTTATTTTTAAATATACTTTTTTTATTTTCTTTTTTATATAAAGATTTATCATCAAAATTAATATTTTTTTCTTTATATGTTTCAATTAATTTTTCCTCTATTAAAGCTTTTTCTTCTTCATTTAAATCTCCAAAAATTAAATTAAAAAATCCTATTAATTTTCCTATCTTTGTTGCTAAATATCCATTTTCTCCATCTTCTATACTTTCTTCTCTTATTTCTAGTACATTTATATACGTATTGGAATTGGGTCCTATTATAATCCTTGTTCCTTTTAATTCTTCACTTAAATTAACATATTCTCTTTCCGGGTCAATAATATATTGCTTTATTCCCATTAATCGATAACGTAAAATTAGTAATTTAGTATAAAAAGATTTTCCTGCACCACTTGTCCCAAATATACATATATTAGCATTTTTATATTTTTGTGTATCATATCTATCAATAAATACGAGAGAATTATTATATATATTTGTTCCAATAAATATTCCTTCTTCATCAAAAATTGTAGAAGATATAAAAGGATATGTGGCTATTAAACTAGATGTTAAAATATTTCTTTTTGCTACATTTTTTATAAGCTTATGATTTTCCATAATTGGCATACAACTTTTAAATATTTCTTCTTGCCTAAAATTTGCTCTTCTTGTTTGTAATCCTTTACTTTGTGATATTCCTTCAATTTTATTTATTAAATATTCTAATTCTTTTTTATCTTCTGCATATATTAATAAATAAATATATAGATAATACATTTCTTCATTATTTACTTGCATTTGTTTTCTTATATATTTAGCATCTCCATAAATAGAAGCTGCAATATCAATGTCTTGTCTATTTTCATTATTACTTTTTACTTCTACGCCTACGTTTCCTATGTGATAAGTTAACTCTTTTATAATTTTATATGAATCTTGTTTTTCATAAAAAATAGATATATTTACATTTATATTACTTTCTATTATACTTTTTAGAATAATATCTGTTTGTTCTCTATAGTAATCTACAATTATAATTCCTGTATAATATATATTATCAATTTCTATATATTTAGGATTTTGAATATTAATATATGCAGGAGAAATTTTATCTTTTTCGAAAATAGTTCCCTTTAAAAATTCCAATTTTTTTTCATTATTTTTCTTATTTAAAAAATTTTTTAAATTGATTTTCGTTCCTCCTTTTGAATATAATTTTTATGAAAATACATTTTTGTATTTAATATTGAAAAAAATATTTTTAATATTTTTTCTTTATCTTCAATAGCATTCACTTTATTTCCACATCTTGATAAACACTCTTTGATTTTTAAGTATTTTTCATTCAAGTCTTGTTTAATAATTTCTTCATTTTTTTCTTTTTTATAAAATGGCTGACTTTTAATAACGATATAAAATTTTTTTGTAGATGATTTTTTATTCATATTTAAATTAAAAATATATTGAATATAATTTTCTAATAAATTTTTTAAGTATTTATTTTCTTTTTTTAAAATATTTTTTTTTATTTTTGAGATATGATGACTTAAATCTTCTTTATTACTTTGAATTAAAATTTGAATATCAAAATGACAAGTTTTAAAAAAAATTTTATAAGAATTTAAAATAGCTTCTTTTTCTAAATCAGATTTTAAATTATAGTTAATTGGTGTTACTTCTAATATTTTTATATATGTATTATTTTCAACAAAAATGATGCCATCTTTAAAAATTTTTTTAATTGGTATCCATTCTTGGACTGTTTGATTTTTTATTTTTATCACTTCCTTCGAAAGCATTTTACATTATTTTACATTTATTGTCAAGAAAAAGTTTTTGACAAAATTCGACTTTTATTTTTTATTATAATTATTTTTTATATTTTAGAATATTTTTTTTTATTTTGTATATACTATTATTATAAGGTTAATAATAGTTAAACAAAGATTAATAATAGATTTGAAAAGGTTTATTATTATTCGAGCAAAGATGTAATATGGTGTTTTGAAATATTATATTATGTCGGCGATATAAATATATTACTTATTTGTATGCTATATTTTATTTTATTTTTTTTATTATATGATTAGAGATTATGGCAAAATAATATGTAATATATTTTAGTTAAGATTATTTTTATATCTTCTAGTGATTAATAATAGTCCTCTATAAGGATGAGTTTAGTTGCTAGTGGTGTATTAATAGTCGAGTGAAGGATGAATATATGTGATTTATAGTTTATTCATATAGTAATATATGATAGATTTGAAAATTATATATATTGGTTTTAACTTGCGATTATTATTAGCTTTATAGATTAATGGCAGATAATATTGTTATTATCTGCCATTAAATTATATATTATACAAATCAAAAATATTTTTATAAAACATTTTTTAAATGTCTAAGTTTCTTACATATTTTGCATTTTGTTGTATAAATTCTCTTCTTGGTTCTACTTCGTCACCCATTAATAAAGTAAATATTTCATCAGCTTTTATTGCATCATCCATAGTTACTTTAATAAGGATTCTTGTATCTGGATTCATTGTTGTCTCCCATAATTGTTCTGGATTCATTTCTCCTAAACCTTTATATCTTTGTAGTGAAAGTGAATCTCTTGTAATTCCTTTTTCCTCTAATTCTTTATAAGCTTTTTCCAAATCATCATCTGTATAGCAATATCTATCTTCCATACCTTTTTTAGATAATTTGTATAATGGTGGTTGTGCTAAATATACATTTCCATTTTCAATTAGTGGTCTCATGTATCTAAAGAAAAATGTTAATAATAAAGTTCTAATATGTGCTCCATCAACATCTGCATCTGCCATAATAATAACTTTTCCATATCTAATTTTTGTAATATCAAAATCTGCTCCAATTCCTGCTCCAATAGCTACAATTACTGGATTTAATTTATCATTTCCATAAATCTTATCTGCTCTAGCTTTTTCTACATTTAACATTTTTCCCCATAATGGTAAAATTGCTTGGAATTTTCTATCTCTTCCTTGTTTTGCACTACCTCCAGCTGAATCTCCCTCAACAATATAAACTTCACACTCATCAGCATTTTTACTGCTACAATCAGCAAGTTTTCCAGGTAATGTAGATGTTTCTAAGTTACTTTTCTTTCTTACTAATTCCCTAGCCTTTCTAGCAGCTTCTCTCGCTCTTGATGCACTAATACATTTTTCTAATATAGCTTTTGCAACTGTTGGATTTTCTTCTAAAAAGTTTGATAGTGCTTCATTTACCATACTTTGTACAACACCGGTAACCTCGCTATTCCCTAGTTTTGTCTTAGTTTGTCCTTCAAATTGTGGTTCTTTTACTTTAACTGAAACAACTGCTGTTATTCCTTCTCTAATATCTTCTCCTTGTAAATTAGAATCTTTTTCTTTTAATATATTATGGCTTCTTGCATAATCATTAAATACTTTTGTTAATGATCTCTTGAATCCCTCTAAGTGTGTACCACCTTCTATTGTATTAATATTGTTAACAAAAGTATATATGTTTTCAGAATAACTAGATGTATATTGTATTGCAATTTCTACTGGTATTTCTCCGTCTTTTTCTATATAAATTGGTGTCTTATGTAGTTTTTCTTTATTTTTATTTAAATATTCTACAAAAGATATTAATCCACCTTCATAACAAAATTCAGCTTTTTTTGGTGTTTCTTCTCTTTGATCTTCTATTGTAATTTTTAATCCTTTTGTTAAAAATGCTATCTCTCTAAATCTTTTTTCTAATACTTCATATTCATAATTTAAGCTTTCAAAAATTGTATCATCTGCTAAAAATCTTACTTTGGTTCCTGTCCCTTGAGCATCCCCTATCTTTTCAAGTTTTTTTATAGTTTTTCCTTTTTCAAAATACATTTGGTAAAGTCCTCCATCTCTTTTGATGGTAACTTCAGCCCAAGTAGATAATGCATTTACAACAGAAGCACCAACACCATGTAATCCTCCTGATACTTTATATCCACTATCTCCTCCAAATTTTCCTCCAGCATGTAAAACTGTATATACCGTTTCTGCTGTTGATATATGTGTTTTTGGATGTATTTCTACTGGAATTCCTCTACCATTATCTGTTACACTAATAACATTTCCCTTTTCTATAACAACATTAATCTCTGTACAATAACCTGCTAAAGCTTCATCAACACCATTATCTACAATTTCATATACTAAATGATGAAGTCCTCTAATGGAAGTACTTCCTATATACATACCTGGTCTTTTTCTTACGGCTTCAAGTCCTTCCAAAACTTGTATTTGTTCTGCCCCATATTCATGATTATATTTTTCCATTTTTTAGTCTCTCCTCCTAAAACTCTTGATTTTCTTTTCTTACTTTTCCATCTTTTACATTATATATTAAAATATTTTTATTTTCAAGTTTTATTTTTTCTGTACAAGTTATTATTACTTGAATATTTTCAATTTTTTCTAATAAATGTTTTCTTCTTTTTTCGTCTAATTCTGACATAAAATCATCTAACAATAATATTGGATATTCTCCAATTTCATCATATATAATATCTAATTCAGACATTCTTAGTGATAAAATTGCCGTTCTATGCTGTCCTTGTGAACCATATATCCCTAAGTCTTTTTCATTAATAAATATACTAAAGTCATCCCTATGAATTCCTTTTGTTGTATATCCTTTTATAATATCTAATTTTCTTCTTTCTTTTAATAATTTTCTATATTTTTCTCTATCTTCGCAATCTGTTTTATATTCAATTTTTAATTCTTCTTTATTATCTGTTATCTCTTTATGAATTTTTATAATTTTTTCTTGTATTTTTTTAATAAAATCTCTTCTATAATTACATATTTTTTCTGCATATTCTATTAGTTTCTCATCCCATATATCTAATAACTCTTCACTTTTATTTTCTTCCTTAATTTGCCTTAAGTAATTATTTCTCTGTTCAATTGTTTTTAAATATAAATTTAAATTATACATATAATTTGGTTTCAATTGACTTATCATAATATCTAAAAATTTTCTTCGATTTTGTGGTCCACCTTTTAAAATATTAATATCATCAGGTGTAAAAATAACTATATTTATATTTCCTAATAATTCACTCAGTTTTTTTAATTTAATCCCATTTAAATAAATATTTTTTCTATTAGATAAATCTATTTTTATTTTTCCACATCTATCAGATTTTTCATAAAAGATTTCTATACTTGCATTTTCTTTTCCTAATTGAATCATTTCTATATCTTTTTTAGCTCGAAAGGATTTCCCCATACTACATAAAAAAATACTTTCTATAACATTGGTTTTTCCTTGTGCATTTTCGCCATAAAATATATTTAAATTTTTATTTAATTTAATTTCTTCATTTTTATAATTCCTAAAATTTATTAATTTTATTTCACTTATCCACATATTCTTCTCCATTTGTGTATAACTTTTTTTATATATTTTTGTTTTCTATTTTTTATTATTTTTTTGTATTTTTCTTTTATTTTTTTATTATTTTTTAACGACAAATTATATTATTAAAAAATAAAATCGGCTTATTTTTGATTTTCACGCTTTATTTTTTTTATGTTTTTTCTATTTTTTATATATTTTTTATTATTTTTAAATAACAAATTATATTATTAAAAAATAAAATTGGCTTATTTTTGATTTTCATGCTTTTATTTTTTTATGCTTTTTTTATTTTTTAATAATAATTAATAATTAATTCTATTTTTTATAATTATTATTTATTATTTTTGTAATTATTAATAATTAATTTTTATTTTTTTATAATAATTATTAATTAATTTTTATTAATCATTTTTTCAAATTATTTTTTATTAATTATTTTTTTGTTTTATTTTATTTTTAAAAAGCAAAAATTTTTTATTATTTAAAAAGTTTTTGAATTTTATTTTTCTTCCTTTTTCTTTGTTTTTCTATTTTATTCTTTTTTTTGCTATTTTTTTCATTTTTTCTTTTTTAACTTTTTATATTTTTATTTAAATTTTTTTATTTTCTTTTTTTTACTATTTTATTCTAATTTATTCTTTTTTTTACTAATTTATATACATTTGATTTTTTATTTCTTTTCTTTTATAATTAAAGGTTATTTTTTATTTTCTTTATTGTTATCCACATTTTATGAAAAGATTGTGGATAACAATAAAAAATATTAAAGGTAGAAATACATCCACCTTTAATCTTCTTTTAATCTTATTGGTAAAATCATATAAACATAATCATTATTCTCAACTGATTTTATTAAACATGGAGATATACTACTTCCAAATTCTATATATACTTCTTCATCATCTATTGCTTTTAAACTGTCTAAGAAATATTTAGGATTAAATCCTGCTTCTAAATTCTTTCCTTCTGTTGCTACATATAGTTCTTCTTTTGCATCTCCTGTTTGGTTAGTACATAAAATTGTTACTTTCCCTATATCTACCTGTACTTTCACAGGGTATTTCTTTTCTTTTTCTACAGATGATGATGAAATTAAACTAATTCTTTCAAAACTATCTTGTATGCTATTTTTATTTACTTTTATTCTTGTCTCCCATGTATTTGGAATAACATTTTTATAATTTAAAAATTCTCCATCTAAAATTCTAGTAACGATCTTACAATTATCCATTTCAAATAACGCTTGATTCTTTGAAACACCTATTTTAATTGGTTCAAAAGAATCTGTTATGATTTTATTTATTTCTACTAATGTTTTTCCTGGTATAACTGCACTAAAATCATTTGTTTGCTTTGTTAAAAATATTTTTCTTAAAGCCAATCTAAATCCATCAACAGCAACCAAACTTAATTTATTATTTTCAATCTCAAATAGACATCCTGTAAATATTGGTCTACTTTCTTCTGTACTAACTGCAAATATTGTTCTTCTTATCATATTTTTTAGTACATTTTGGTCTATTTCAATTGAATTTTCTATTTCTATTTTTGGTAATTCTGGAAATTCTTCTGGATTCATTGTTGCTAATTTATATAAAGAACCTTCGCATTCTATTTCTAATAAATTACTTGAATTTAGTGATATTTTTATTTCTGTATCAGGTAATTTTCTTATAATTTCACTAAACATGATAGCATTTACAACTGTACTACCTTGTTCTAATACATCACAATCCATTACATATTCTATACCTATTTCTAAATCATATGTAGTTAATTTTATTTCATTATCATTTGTTTGAATTAATATTCCTTCTAGTATAGGCATTGTAGTTTTAGAAGCTACACCTTTTACTACGGAATTTAGTGCTTTCATAATTTTGTCTTTATAACAAATTATTTTCATAGCGATTCCTCCTTTATAAAATATATAATATTTTTAGTAGTAATAGTATTAGGTGTTGTGGAAACTGTGGAAAACTATGTTGATAGTTACTATCCCTAATAAAATTACTGTTTATAATTTAGTGGAAAACTTAAAAAATAATCCACATCGTTTTGTTACAATTGTGTAAAAGTTAGTTATAAACAATTTTTTAACAGGTTATAAACATTATAATGTGGATATCTCATCTAGCTATTCCGTAAGAAAAGAAAGATTTATTTTTTAAGAACAAACTTTCTTACAAACACAATTTTCAAAAAAGTATTTTCAATGTACAATTTTCTTATTGTTTTCCATTTATGATTATATTTTTCACACTATCCACAATTAATTTTGTATTATTCTTTTCTTTTATTTCCTTTTCTATTTTTTTGCAAGCATGCATAACTGTTGAATGATCTCTTCCTCCAAAGTCTACTCCTATCTGAGGAAATGACATATTTGCAATTTCTCTACAAAGATACATAGCAATTTGTCTTGGAAAAGCAATATCATTTGATCTTTTATTTCCAGATAAATCATCTTTATTTATGCTAAAATATTTTGCAACTGTTTCTTTGATAAAATCACAAGATATTACTTTTTCACTTTCATATTTAAATTCATTTATAATATTTTCTGCCAATTCTATTGTTATAGGACTATGAATTAAAGAAGCACGAGCTACGATTTTATTAAAAACACCTTCTAATTCCCTAATATTTGAGTCTATCTTATTGGCAATATCAGATAAAATAAAATCATCTATTAATATATTTTCATCTTGTGCTTTTTTTCTTAATATTGCTAAACGTGTTTCATAATCAGGACAAGAAATATCAGCAAGTAATCCCCATTCAAATCTAGATTTTAATCTATCTTCCAAAAATTGAATGTCTCTAGGAGGCTTATCACTAGATATAATAATTTGCTTTCCATCTTCATATAAGGAATTAAATGTATGGAAAAACTCTTCCTGGACACGTTCTTTTCCTGCTATAAATTGAATATCATCAATTAAAAGTACGTCGATATTCCTGTATCTATTTCTAAAAACTTCATTTTTGTTATCCTTAATTGCATTTATTAGTTGATTAGTAAATTTTTCTGAAGTTACATATAGCACATTTTTATTATTGTTGTTCTCAAGAATACGATTTCCGATTGCATGCATTAAGTGTGTTTTTCCTAAACCAACGCCACCATATAAAAATAAAGGATTATATGCTTTTCCTGGTTCATTTCCTACTGCTAAAGCTGCTGCATGTGCAAAACGATTGCTATTTCCAACAACAAAAGTTTCAAAAGTATATTTAGGATTTAATGTTGATTTATTTGTTTCTATTTCTGCAGAATTTGTAGATGAAGTATCTTTAATAACAACATCATCATTTTGATCTTCTTTTGAAATATCAATAACTGTAAATGTCCAATCCTTATTTGTTATATATCTTAAAGTATTGAAAATTAAGCTTCTATATTTATTTTCTATAAAATCTTTCTGAAATTCTGAAATGGTTGTAAAAACAATATTATCACCATCAATACTTCTTATGTCTAAAGGCAAAATCCAAGTATCATAAGATATTTTTGTAACTTCTGGTTTTAATAGTTCTTTTATTTTTGCAACTAATTCTTCTTTATCGATTGCCATTTTTAATCATCCCTTCTTAAAAGTTATCCACAAAGTTATCCACAAATGTTGATAATATTGTAATAATTCTGTAAAAAAGCAAGTTGTTAATGCGAACAAAAATTTAAGTATTTTCAACAAAAAATTAATATTTTTTTATACTTTCATATAATAACAAAATTATATAAAATAAGTCAATACAATTGTGGAAAAAATTTTTTTATTGTGGAAAACATTGAAAAAAACTGTGGAAAACTCATACTTTTTTACAAAAATATTACAAAAAAAGACAAAATTTTTTAATAATAAGTTAAAAATAGAAAAAAATGCAAATTTGCTTGACAACACTACTGGATTTAATGTATAATCGATATGCTTATTTAAATTTAGCGATAATTTCCTTTTTAGGAATTTAAATATAAAAAACAATAGGAGGTGCCAATTAATGAAAAGAACATTTCAACCTAAAAACAGACAAGAAAAGAAAGAACATGGATTTATGAAAAGAATGAAAACAAGATCAGGACAAAATATATTAAAAGCTAGAAGAGCAAAAGGTAGAAAAAAATTAAGTGCTTAGTTTAATATATTATCCAAAGAATTTATTTAAAAGAAAGGCCGCAAAAGCGAGCCTTTTAAAAATAAATTAGAATTATCTTTTTTCATTTTTTTTTAAAGGAGCTTAAAAGAATGAAAAAAACAAAGATGTTAAAGAAAAATTATGAGTTTAAAACGGCCTTAAACAAAGGAAAATATTTTTCTGGAAAATATTTAGCTGTTTTTATAAAGAAAAATAATCGAAATATTAACTTTTTAGGAATAGCAATAAGCTCAAAATTGGGAAAAGCAGTAAAAAGAAACTACATAAAAAGAATTATTAGAGAAGTATATAGAAACACAGAAGAACAGATAAAAACAGGAAATACAATTGTATTTTTGTGGAAAAAAAATGCAGAAATAAAACAAGCCTGCTATGAAAATGTGAAAAAAGATATAGAGAAAATATTTAAGGATGCAGAAATATTTTTAGAGGAATAGAATGAAAAAAATATTAATTTTTTTAATTAATTTTTATCAAAAACATATTTCTTGTTGGCTAGAGGGAAAAAATATAAGATGTAAATATTATCCCACATGCTCAGAATATGCAAAACAAGCAATAGAAAAATATGGAGCATTTAAAGGGTGTTTTTTGTCAATTAAAAGGATACTAAAATGTAATCCTTTTTCAAAAGGTGGATATGATCCATTAAAGTAAAACTAGGAGGAACTAAAATGTTTCAATTTTTTGCAAATATTTTTGGCTATTTATTAGAGTTTATTTATGGATTTATAAATAATTACGGCTTAGCTATTATTTGCTTTACAATTTTTATAAAAATATTATTTATTCCATTTTCGGTAAAACAACAAAAAACCATGAAAAAAACGGCTAAAATTCAGGAAAAAATGAAGATAATACAATTCAAATATAAAAATAATCCTGAAAAAATGAATCAAGAAGTAATGGAATTATATAAAACCGAAAAAATGAGTCCATTTAGTGGTTGTTTAACAGCAATAATTCAAATTATTCTTTTATTTTCAATTTTTTATTTGGTAAGATCGCCACTAACTTTTATGCAGAAAATACCAACAGAAAATATTAATAATTATGTTTCACAATTACAGGAAAATGGTAAATCCGTAAGTAGTGCTTATCCAGAAATAGACATTATAAGAGAATATCAATTCTTAAAAGAAAAAAATCCAGATGATGAATATATAGATAGAGCAAACTTACAAATGAATTTCTTAGGACTAGATTTGAGTAAAGTACCACAACAAAATTTAACAGATTATACCGTATATATTATACCAGTTTTATATATAATATCTTCTTTTGTATCAATTAAATTATCAACAGCAATGCAACAGAAAGATAAAAAGAAGGACCAAAAACAAGATATTACAATAGATGGAACAACTGGAAAAGAATTAGTGCCTAAAGAAGAAAATGAGATGGATGCTATTATGCAAACAAATAAAATGATGTCATGGTTTATGCCATTAATGTCTTTATCTGTTGCAATCATTGCACCACTGGGATTAGCTTTATATTGGTTAACAAATAATCTATTAATGATTATAGAAAGATTAATTTTAAATAAAGTAATTAAACTTAAGGAGGAATAGCAAGATGGATAAAACAATTATTTCAGAAGGAAAAACAACAAATGAAGCTATAGAAAAAGGATTAAAGCAATTGAGAGTTTCAAGAGATAAAGTTGAAATAAAGGTATTAGAAAATGAAGAAAAAAGAAGTTTTTTTAGTATTTTAGCGCCAAGAGTTGTAAAGGTAGAAATGAAACTAAAAGAAGAAAAATCAGAAAAAAGAGAAGTAAAAACAAAGAGAATAATAGAATTGACAGAAGAAGAACAAGAAAAAGCTAAGCAAAATGTAAAAAGTTTTTTGGAAGAATTGCAAAAAGAATTACCAGAAAATACAACATATAAAATAACCAAAAATGAAATAGGATTAAATATAGAAATATCAAATGAAAACTTAGGTTTTTTAATTGGCTACAGAGGAGAAACATTATATGCTTTTCAAAATATATTATCAGCTATAGCGGGAAAAGGAATTGATAAAAAAGTTCGAGTAATCTTAGATATAGAAGGTTATAAAGAAAAAAGAGAAAAAACATTAGAAGAATTAGCTGAGAAAGTTGCAAAAACAGTAATTAAAACAAGAAAACCAGTTAAATTAGAACCAATGCAAGCCTATGAAAGAAAAATCATTCATAGTGCATTACAACAAAATGATAAGGTTCAAACAGAAAGTATTGGAGAAGAACCAAATAGAAGAATTGTTATTTCATTGAAAAAAACAAAATAAAATTTGAGGTCAAAGATCAAATTTTACGAGCGGAAGTTTGTATAATTTATCTTTGATCTTATTTTTTTGTATATAAGATATTTTAAAAATTGACATAATATGATATAATATTTCAAGTATAAAAAAGAGAGGTGGATTTTATGAGTACAATCGCTTCAATATCTACGGCTCCTCGGTATTGGGGGGATAGGGATTATTAGAATGAGTGGAAAAAACTGTTTTGAAGTGTTAAATAAAATATTTAAACCTAAAAAACAGGAAAACATAGAAGATATAAAAGGTTATAGCATTAAATATGGTCATATTATAGAAAATGATATGATTATTGACGAAGTGTTAGTTTCCTATTTTAAAGCGCCTAAAAGTTATACAACAGAAGATATGTGTGAAATTAATTCACATGGTGGAAATATAGTTATGAAAAAAATCTTAGAATTATGTCTAAAAAACGGAGCAGAATTGGCTGAACCAGGAGAATTCACCAAAAGAGCTTTTTTAAACGGAAGAATAGATTTAGCACAGGCGGAATCTGTAATAGACGTAATAAATGCTAAGAATGAAAAGGAAGTAAAAGCAGGTGTTAAACAATTAGAGGGAGAATTATCTCAAGAAATTGCAGTAATAAAACAAGAAATTTTAGATGTTATGGTAAATATTGAGGTTGCAATAGATTATCCTGAATATGATGTAGATGATGTTACAAATAAGCAAATTCTAGATATGCTAGATAGTGTAGAAGAAAAATTAAAAAAATTAGAGAAGAGTTTTGATAATGGAAAAATTATAAAAGAAGGAATAAAAACCGCGATAATAGGAAGACCAAATGCAGGAAAATCTTCTCTTCTAAATAGAATTTTAAAAGAAGATAGGGCAATCGTAACAGAATATGAAGGAACTACAAGAGACACAATAGAAGAATTTGTTAATATTAATGGTATTCCTTTAAAATTGATAGATACGGCAGGTATTAGAAAGGCAAAAGATGAAGTTGAAAAAATAGGAATTCACAAATCTAAAGAAATTGCAAAAGATGCAGATTTAATTATTGCTATTTTTGATGCTTCAAAGAAATTATCTGAAGAAGATAAGGAAATCTTAGAAATTATAAAAAACAAAAAAGCAATTATTTTATTAAATAAGATTGATTTAAATAAAGAAATACAAAAAGAGGACAAGATTTTTAGAAAATATTCGGATAGTATTATAGAAATTTCGGCCTTAAACAATATAGGAATTGATAAATTATATGAAGAAATAACGAAATTATTTGAATTAAATGAAATAAATTTGGATAATGATTTAGTTATTACAAATGTAAGACATAAAAATTTAATTACAAAGGCGATAGAAGAGATTAACAAAACAAGAAAAAGTATAAAAGATAAAATGCCAATAGATATCGTAGCAATATATATTAAAGAAATATTAGAGGATTTAGGAAATATAACAGGAGAATTTGTGACAGAAGATATTATTAATGAAATTTTTTCAAAGTTTTGTCTAGGAAAATAACACAGCAACTTTTAACGAGAATAAAAAATAAGCCCTAAAAACGGAACAAGAATATAAAATTACACATTAGAATAAAAATGCGTTAAAATTGATTTTAATAGCAAATAATAATATGAGATAAAATTAATGAAAAAACTAAAAGATTCAAACCAAAAGAAATGTTTAGTAGCAACTATATTTGATTAAAAATAAAAAAAGTAGAAAATAATAGAAAAAATCAAAAAATTTACCTATAAATAAATGTAAACAAGGGGCGAACAAAAATCAAGAAACAATAAGAAAACAGCGAACTTCACCAATCAAGTACATAAAAATCAAGAGTTATGTATACCGTGTTCGCAAAACAAAAGATTGGTTGTTAGCTAAATGAAACAAATAGTGTTTACTAAAAAGTAAAACATAAAATAAATGAACAACAAAACAAAACTTTCTGTTTCACACGGAAATAAAAAAGGAGAGAAAAAATGGAGTATAATGCAGGAGATTATGATATAGCAGTTGTAGGAGCAGGGCATGCAGGATGTGAGGCTGCACTTGCTGCGGCGAGATTAGGAATGAAAACATTGATATTTTCTATAAGTTTAGAAGCGATTGCAAATATGCCTTGTAATCCACATATAGGAGGAAGCTCAAAGGGACACTTAGTAAGAGAAATAGATGCTTTAGGTGGAGAAATGGGGAAAAATATTGATAAAACAATGATACAAATAAAAATGTTAAACACATCTAAGGGACCAGCTGTACATTCTTTAAGAGCACAAGCAGATAGAAAAAAATATCAAGCAGAAATGAAACATACATTAGAAAAGCAAGAAAATTTAGAAGTAAAACAAGCAGAAATTGTAGATATTATTGTGGAAGATGGAAAAGTAAAAGGAATAAAAACAGATGTGGGAGCAGTATATAATGTTAAAGCATTAATTTTAGCAACAGGAACATATTTAAAAGGAAAAATTTTTATAGGGGAATTCTCAAAAGAAAGTGGACCAGATGGAGTGGCAGCTGCAAATGCTTTATCAGATGTACTAAAGAAGTTAGGAATAGAATTAGTAAGATTTAAAACAGGAACACCAGCTAGAATAAATAAAAGAAGTATAGATTTTAGTAAGATGGAAATACAAAAAGGAGATCAGGGAATAGAATCATTTTCTTTTGAAGATGAACCAAAAGAGTTTGAACAAGTAGATTGTTATTTAACATATACAAATGAAAAGACACACGAAATTATTAGGAATAATTTACACAGATCACCTTTATATGCAGGAGCGATTGAAGGGACTGGACCTAGATATTGTCCATCAATAGAAGATAAAGTGGTTAGATTTAGTGATAAACCAAGACATCAAGCATTTGTTGAACCGGTTGGATTAGATACAGAAGAAATGTATATACAAGGAATGAGTTCATCTCTACCAGAAGATGTACAAATTGCTCTTTATAGAACAATACCAGGATTGGAACATGCAGAATTTACAAGACCAGCATATGCGATAGAATATGATTGTATTGACCCATCTAATTTAAAATTATCATTAGAATACAAGGAAATAGATGGATTATTTATGGCTGGACAAATTAATGGAACTTCTGGATATGAAGAAGCAGCAGCGCAAGGATTAATTGCTGGAATCAATGCGACTCAAAAAATAAAAGGAAAAGAACCATTAATATTAGATAGGTCACAGGCATATATAGGCGTATTGATAGATGATATTGCAACAAAAGGAACTAATGAACCATATAGAATGATGACTTCTAGAGCAGAATACAGATTGCTTTTAAGACAAGATAATGCAGACTTAAGATTAACTAAAATAGGACATGTTATAGGACTTATTTCAGATGAAAGATATGAAAAATTTTTAACAAAAAAAGAAAATATAGAAAAAGAAAAAGCAAGGTTAGAAAAATTGGTAGTAAAACCAACGGATGAAATTAATTTGTTTTTAGTAGAACATGGTACTTCAGCTCTAACAACAGGAACAAAGATGTCAGAGTTGTTAAAAAGACCAGAATTAACCTATATGGAATTAGAAAGAATAGATAAAAATAGACCAAAACTTTCAAGACAAGAACAGGAAGAAGTAGAAATTCAAGTAAAATATGAGGGCTATATAAAGCTACAAGAAGCACAAGTTGAAAAATTTAAGAAATTAGAAGAAAAAATATTACCAGAAGATATAGATTATGAGAAAATTAAAGGTATTAGCTTAGAAGGAAGACAAAAATTAAATAAATTTAAACCACATTCAATAGGGCAAGCGTCCAGAATATCAGGTGTTTCACCTGCAGACGTTTCTGTACTTATGATTTATTTACAACAATTAAAAGAAAAATAAAAAGGAGAAGTAAATGGAAATAAAAGAATTTTCTGATTTAATGATAACATATGGAGAAGATTTAGAAATAAAGTTTACAGAGGAACAATTAGAACAATTTTATAACTATATGAATATGTTGATTGAATGGAACGAAAAAATAAATTTAACAGCAATTATTGAGCCAAAAGAAATTATCTTAAAACATTTTATAGATTCTTTAACAATTTTGAAATATATAGATAAAAATAAGAAAGTTATAGATATAGGAACGGGAGCTGGTTTTCCGGGAATACCTTTAAAAATTATGAGAAAAGATATAGAAGTGACACTATTAGATTCTTTAAATAAAAGGATACAATTTCTTAATGAGGTTATAATACAGTTGAAACTAGAAAAAATATATACAGTTCATTCTAGAATTGAAGACTATGGTAAAAATAAACAGTATAGAGAAAAATATGATGTTGTGACCTCAAGAGCAGTAGCAAACTTATCAACTTTATCAGAATATATGTTACCAATGATAAAAGTGGAAGGAAAAAGCATATGTATGAAAGGTGTAGAAATTGAGGATGAATTAACTAAAAGTAAGAATGCTATAAAAATATTAGGTGGAAAAGTAGTACAAATACAAAAATTAAATCTTCCTAAAAGTGACAATGGAAGGAACATAATTATAATAGAAAAGGTAAAAAATACACCAACTAAATATCCAAGAAAAGCTGGAGTTCCTTCAAAAACACCTATTTCATAAAACACAAAATAAACTAGAAAAAAAGTCAAAAAAATTAAAGATTTTTATTGACTTTTTTTTTATATTTATATATGATTATAATAGAATATATAGAAACTAAAGAGTAAATATTAACTAAAAATGGAGGCGAGAAATTTTGGGAAAAGTTATATCAGTTGCAAACCAAAAAGGAGGCGTTGGTAAAACGACTACAACCGTTAATTTAAGTACAATATTAGCGAAAAAAGGAAAAAAGGTATTATTAATAGATGCTGACCCTCAAGGAAATGCTACTAGTGGATTGGGAATAGAAAAAGAGGTAGAATTTTCTACATATGACATACTTGTAAATGATACAGAAATAAAAGATGCTCTTCAAAAAACAATGATAAAAAATTTAATACTTTGCCCATCAAATATGAGTTTAGCAGGAGCAGAGGTTGAATTAGTATCCATGATGTCAAGAGAGCAAAGATTAAAGGAAAAATTAGAAGAAGTAAAAGATGTTTTTGATTATATTTTCATTGATTGTCCACCATCTTTAGGTTTAATCACATTAAATGCATTTACTGCATCAGACAGTGTATTAATACCTGTACAATGTGAATATTTTGCACTTGAAGGACTAGGACAATTGTTAAATACTGTAAATTTGGTTAAAAAACATCTAAATAAAGAAATAATGATTGAAGGTGCGTTACTTACAATGTATGACATAAGAACAAATTTATCTAATCAAGTAGTAAAAGAAGTTAAAAGATATTTCAATGAAAAGGTATACAAGACTGTAATACCAAGAAATGTAAGATTAAGTGAAGCTCCAAGTTATGGGATGCCTATAACAGAATATGATCCAAAATCAAAAGGGGCAAAAGCATATATAAAATTTGCAAAAGAATTTTTAAAAATAAACGAAGAAGAGAAAAAAGCGAAACATATGATATAAAGGAGGAGTTGTAAATGGCTAAAATGTCAGGCTTAGGAAAGGGATTAGATGCTTTATTTGGACCAGCTCCAGAAGAAGAACAAATCCAAGAAAATGATATTTTAAAAAATTTGAAAGTAACAGAGGTTGAACCTAATAGAGATCAACCGAGAAAAAACTTTGATCAAGAGGCATTAGAAGAATTAGCTGAATCAATAAAAGAATATGGCTTGATACAACCAATTGTTGTAACTAAAAAAGATGGATATTATGGGATTATTGCAGGGGAAAGAAGATGGAGAGCTTCAAAAATTGCAGGATTAACAGAAATTCCAGCAATTATTAGAGAAGATAATGAAAGAATAAATTCTGAAATTTCTTTGATAGAAAATATGCAAAGAGAAGACTTAAATCCTTATGAAAAAGCATTAGGAGTTAGAACCTTAATTGACAATTATGGATTGTCACAAGAAGAAGTTGCTAAAAAATTAGGAAAAGGAAGAAGCACAATTGCAAACATTGTTAGGATTTTGAATTTGGAACCTCGTGTATTAGAAATGGCAAAAGAAGGAAAATTAACAGAAGGACATTGCAAAGCATTACTTGCAATAACAGATCCAGAAAAACAATATAAAACAGCTATACAAATGTTAGAAAGAGGAGCAACAGTAAGACAAGTTGAGAAAAAGGCTAGAGTTAAAGAAACTAAAGAAGAATCAGACAGAAACCATATATTATATAAAAGTATAGAAGATAATTTTCAAAGCTTCTTTGGCTCTAAGGTAAGATTAGATGCGGGAAAAAGAAGGGGAAAAATTATTATAGAATATACATCAAACGATGATTTAGAAAGAATATTAGGCTTAATAAAGTAAAAGGAAAGGTGATTTTAAATGGATAGTATAATTGAATTTTTAAAAACAGATAATTTTTTGGTTTTAATAACGATTGTGGTAAGTTTATTGATAATAGGCTTTATTATAATGATAGCAAAACTTTTTTCTATTAATAAAAAATATAAAACTTTTCTAAATAAATTAGGAAATGGAGAAAATATAGAAGAAGATTTAGAAAATTATATGTATAGAGTTGAAAGAGTAGAGAAACAAAATATGGAAATAAGAAATCTAGTAGATTCTATAGATAAAAATCTAGAAAGTTGCATCCAAAAAATAGGAATTGTTAGATATAATGCGTTTAAAGATACAGGAAGTGATTTGAGTTTTGCACTTGCAATGTTAGATGAAAATAATAATGGTGTTGTATTAAACGGTATTTATTCAAGAGAAATGTCTAATATATATGCAAAACCTGTACAAAATGGAAAATCTAATTACACAATTTCTGAAGAAGAAAAAGAAGCCATTCAAAAAGCAATGGATAATCAAAATATTTATAAGGTAAAAGAATAATGAATAAAATAATAAGGAAAATAAAGGAAAAAGATAATATAATTGTTTTTTTGATAATTTTTTTAATTACAATTGGAATTAGTTTGAACATTAGTATACAAGCAAGTGATGAAATATGGAATTTCCAAAGTGTATATAAAATGTATAATGGATTTAAAATTTATCAAGATATGAATGTAATTATTACTCCTTTATTTTTTTTGTTGGCAGAAGGTATTTTTCATATTTTTGGAGCAAATTTATTTGTATTTAGAATAAGCCAGTGTTTCGAATGTACAATTTTATATATCTTTATATACAAATTGATGAAAAAAATAGGTATATCTAAAAATATTTCATTAGTAACTGTTTTTATAATGATATTACAAGGCAAGTTTTTTACTTTACGAATGTGTTTTAATTATAATATTATGGCCTTTATGTTTTGTGTAATTGGTATATATCTTCTAATAAAAGACAATAATAAGAAAAATTATCTAATACAAGCTATTATGACAGTAATTATCTTTTTGACAAAGCAAAACATAGGAATCTATTATATGATGGGAATTCTATTGTATATTTTTATAGAAGATAATGAGAAAAAAATAAAAATAAAAGAAAGTCTTAAATATATTTTAACTGTTGCATTTTTTATGTGCATATTTTTAATAATTATGCTAATAGACCATAATTTAGAAAATTTCTTAAATTATGCATTTGGTGGAATTATTGAATTTGCAAAAGAAAATTTACTTACTAATATAGGGAATATAACTTGTTTTGCTCTAATTGTAGGACTTAGTATAGCACTAGGGATTATTTCAACAAATGTAAAAGTTTTTAATAGTACACAAATAAGAAATATAAAAATTTTGTCGATATTTTCTGGCGTTATGGCTATGATGGCATATCCGATATTTAATTGGGCGCACATTTGGTTAGGCATACATATAGCCATTATAAATATTATATATGTAATATATTTAATATTTGAAGATTTTATAAATATCATTATCAAGATTTCAAAATATGTAAGTGTTTTACTGACTATATTTCTTATTGCAAGTTCTTTTAATAATTTATATGAATGGTTCAGTGCTGTTAACGATGAAAAATATCCATATAAGTGGGAAGATCCATTTTTTGGGGGAATGCTATCAAAGGAAACATATGATACCAATCAAAAAGTAATAGACTATATTCAAAATAATGATAAAAGAGTAATTATATTATCAAATAAAGCAGCTTTATATATGATTCCATTAAAACAAAATAATGGTGAATTTGATTTACCATTTAAAGGAAATCTAGGGAGAGATGGAGAACAAGGCTTAATTAGAAAAATTGATAATTTGAAAGATACACAAATTTTAATAACGAAAGATAAAGAAGATGATATTTATCAAGAGATATCAGAAATAAAAGAATATGTAAAACAGACAAAAAAATATGTAGGAGATATTGAAAAATTTGAAATTTATGAGTAATTAGAAAGAAAATGAAGATAATAAAATTGAAAATAAAAAAATCCTGAAATTACTATTGACAAATGCCGATAGAAATGCTAATATAAATACTGTCGCTGGACATTTGTCTTCGATATGGAGAGGTGGTCGAGTTGGTTTATGGCACCAGTCTTGAAAATTGGCGTGCGTTTGTAGCGTACCGTGGGTTCGAATCCCACCCTCTCCGCCAAAACAAAATATAAAGTTAGATATCAAAAATATCTAACTTTTAATATATAAATGGAGAAATACCCAAGTGGTGAAGGGGACAGTTTGCTAAACTGTTAGGTCTCGTAAGGGGCGCGAGGGTTCGAACCCCTCTTTCTCCGCCAATAAAAAACATTAGAGTTTTCTAATGTTTTTCTATTTTTTTATGTTAAAAAAAATTGTTTTATTTTATATATATAAGAATGGTTTATCAATGTTAAAATGAATCAGGCTCCTTCATAAAGAAGGAGCCAAGGAACATACTCTTTACACAGAGCAAGCAAAAAACAATACAATTATTCCTAAAAGAAGCAAAACACCACCGGCTTTTTTCCATCCCTTTACGAGACAGAAGATGCTAAGTGCCAATATTATAATTGCCCGTATCATATTTTTTCCTCCAATCTAGAATTTTCTATATAAATATAGTATACTCCAATTAACATAAAAAGTCAAAAATAACATTACAACCGTATTACAAAAACATTACTTTTTAGTTACATGTTGAAAAATAGAAAAAAACATAGTATAATAAAATTAAAAGGAAAAAAAGAAGATGAAAAGTAAGAATAAGAAAATAATTGTCATACTGATAATCAGTATAATTTTATTAATTTTATTTATGGGAAATGTATCAGCTGCAATAAATCCAGATGATTACAAACCACCGCAAATTAGTAGCGGAGGAAAACTTGCAACAATCGGTAATAAGATAATAGGTGGAATTCAATATCTGGGAAGTATTATATCTGTTATTGTGCTTATCATTATAGGTATAAAATACATTATTGGAAGCACAGAGGAAAAAGCTGAATATAAAGAAACAATGGTACCTTATGTAATTGGAGCAGTTTTTGTATTTGCTGTAAGTAATATATTGGCAGTTATAGCAGCTATTTTCTCATAGGCAGGTGATAAGAATGAATGTAAAATTGAAAAAAACAATAAAAATAGGTTTGGTATTAATTTTATTAATAATTATATTTATAAATTTTTATCAGGTTAGTGCTTTTGGATTTGAGGATTTAGGAGGAACATCTGTTACTAACGATGAGGCTAAAACAGTTGGAAATAGAATTATAACATTAATTAGTACAGCAGGATCCATTATATCTGTAATTGTGTTAGTAGTTTTAGGAATAAAGTATATGATGGGAAGCGCTGAAGAAAAGGCTGAATATAAATCTTCACTAATGCCATATGTAATTGGGTCTATGATTGTGTTTGCAGCATCAACAATTGCAGGAATTATATATCAAATGGCAAGCAACTTTTAGAAAAAGAAAGATTGAAATTTATAAATATATATGATATAATTAAGGTATTAAAATATGTTATTTAATTTTTAATATTAATATAAAAAATAAAAAGGGAGGAAATAATTATGAAAAAGAGTGTAAAAATGATGGTAACTATAGCTATGATGACCATATTAATGGTTGCTATGTTTTTAAACGTATATTCTTTTGCTGCAACAGCTGCACCAAATCCTAATACTTTTTCAGGTGATTCAAACACTAGTGTATCAGGTATCAACAAAATTGGTAACCAAATTATAACAATTGTTAGTACAGTAGGTTCTATTGCATCTGTTATTGTATTAGTTGTTTTAGGTCTTAAATATATGATGGGTAGTGCAGAAGAAAAAGCAGAATACAAAAAAACATTATTACCTTATGTAATTGGTGCCGCATTAGTTTTCGCAGCATCTGCTATATCTGGAATTATCTTTGGATTTACTCAAAACTTAGGCTAATCAATAAAAATAAAAATATAAGAAAAGATAGAGATAAATTTAGTTTATTTCTATCTTTTTTTATGCAAATATATGTACGAATTTTGTTGAAAAAATAGTTAAAATATTATATAATAAATATAATAGGGATTTAAAATAAAAGGCGGTGATAGCGCATGTTAAAAAAAGTGATTTTTATATTTATGATAATATGTTTATTAAGTTTGGGATTTGCTAATCAAATCGTATATGCTTCTGAAGTGGATTCTATCATTAGTGACGCAGATAATTTTATTAATCAGCGGTAGTAATGGTATGATAGATGCAGGAGGTTTAAAAACATTTTCAGATACAATATATAATACATTATTGTTAATAGGAATGGTTATAGCCGTAATTATTGGAACAATTATTGGTATTAAATTTATGATGTCTTCTGTTGAAGAAAAAGCAAAATTGAAAGAGATTCTTATTGTATATGTTGTAGGCTGTATTGTCTTAGTGGGAGCATTTTCAATTTGGAAAATTATCATTACCATTATGAGCTAAAATGTTACAAAACCATTACTAATGTATTACATTTTGCATAATTCTAAGAATTATAACACAAAAGAAAGAAAAATTGTTATAATATAGTTAATATAATGATTTTAAGGAGGAATATATGGGAACGTATAATATACCTAGAAATGTAAAAGGTGAAGGAAGAATTTTATATGTCTTTTCTACAAAAGCATTACTATATACTTTTATAGGAGCTGCTATAGGCGGATTATTTTATTTGATTTTTAGTACTATAGGACTTACCATGTTGGGATTAATTTTTGTAGTCATTTTTGGAGCGATAGGATTTGCAATAGGTACATTTAAAGTTCCTAAAATAAGAATGATAAAATCCATAAATGATATAAGTGGAGAAAATATTGATGAAATTATAAAAAGATATATTAAATTTAAAAATAAAAAACAAAAGAGATATATATTATTTACGAAGGAGGAAAAATAATGGAAGATAATCAAATTGCAAATCTATTAACAATCTTTTTAGCAATATTTGGAGTAATACTAGTCACACTTATCATTGTATATGTTGTTTTGCTGTTGCGAACTAAAAAGAAAAACGAAGAGGTAGAAAAAAAAGAAAATTCTAATAAGGTAACAGCAAAAAAAGTAGAAGGAAAAAATAATATAGATACTACTAATATAGATAAGTTTATGGAATTTGAAAAAATAGAAGATAATATGATTATACAAAAGGAAAATCAAAAATACATAATGGTAGTAGAATGCCAAGGTGTAAACTATGATTTAATGTCAGGTATTGAAAAAAATGGAGTTGAAGAAGGATTCCTTCAATTTTTAAATACATTAAGACATCCTATACAAATTTACATACAAACGAGGACTATAAACTTAGAAAGTAGCATAAATACTTATAAAAAAAGAGTTCATCAAATAGAGGAAGAACTATATAGAAGACAACAAGAATATCAAATGTTAATGGAAAATGATAATGCATCAAAAGAAGATAAGCAAAAGGCTTTTTATGCATTAACAAAACAAAGAAATTTGTATGAATATGGTATTGATATTATAAATGATACAGAAAAAATGAGTCAGAACAGTAATATTTTAAATAAAAAATATTATATTATAATTCCTTTTTATGTTTCAGATTTAGGAGAAAACGAGTTTAATGATGATGAAATAAGAAACATGGCCTTCTCAGAACTTTATACAAGAGCTCAAGCGATTATAAGAACATTATCAGCTTGTGACGTAAAAGGAAAAATATTAAATTCAAAAGAGTTAGTAGAATTATTATATGTAGCATACAATAGAGAACATGAAGAAAGCTATAATTTTGATAGAGCATTAAGAGCACAATATGATAAATTATATACTACTTCAGAAGATGTTTATAAGAAGAAAATGAGAGAACTTGATAGACAAATAGAAGAAAATGCTATTCAAAAAGCTAGAGAAAATATTGATATAGCAAGATCAGAATTAGAAAAACAAGCAAAAGAAAAAGAAGATAGAATGGAAGAGCTAATTAATGAAATGGCAAAAATTATTCTTGAAGGAAATAAAGAATACTTAGGAGAAGAAATTGTAGAAAAAGCCTCAGAAAATATTGATAAAGAAAATAAAGTAAAGAAGGAGGGTAAAAATGAAGAAGAGAAAAACACAAGAAGAAATAATACCAGAAAATAACGTTATGCAAAATACTTTGTTACATCAAACAACAATTAAAGAATTAATTGCTCCTTCTGGAATTGATGTGTCAGACTTAAATCAGTTGACAATCATATCAAATATAAAAAAATATGCGAGAAGTTTTTTAGTTACGACTTTACCAAGAATGTGTACATTCCCCGAATTATTTAGAGATATGTATATGTTTGGGGATATAAATGTATCAATATATATAAATCCAATAGCAGAATCTAGG
Source organism: uncultured Clostridia bacterium (assembly GCA_944386675.1). Classification (GTDB taxonomy): domain Bacteria; phylum Bacillota; class Clostridia; order TANB77; family CAG-508; genus CAG-269. The sequence continues at coordinate 28,144 of CALXBY010000002.1, forward strand.
TCACAAAATGAACTTAATAGAGTTATTAATGAACTAGAAACAGAAAGAATTGTAGCAGCTGATAGAGGAAATATCAATAGAGAGAGTACTTTGACACAAAAAAGAATGGAAGCAGAACAATTAAGAGATGAAATTGCAGCAGGATTTAATAAGTTATTTGAAGCATCTGTTATTGCAACATTATTTGCAAATAATTTAGATGAGTTAGATAAAGAATCTAAATTACTAGCTACAGAAATGTCAAAAAACTTAATAGATATTAAGAGTGCATGGGCATTACAAGAAGAAGCTTTTCAAAGTAACTTACCATTAATGCAAGATAAAATAAAAAAAATACATACATTTGATAGAAGGTCAATGGGAACAGTATTTCCTTTTACAACATCAGATATAGGACATCCAACAGGAGTTCCATTAGGATTTAATAGACAGACAGGAACACCAATATTATTTGATAATTTTCACCCATCATTAACAAACTATAATATGGTAATATTTGCTAAATCTGGTGCCGGAAAATCTGTTACAATGAAAACATTAATTTCAAGATCATCAGTACTAATGGGAATAGAAAGTCTAGCACTAGATGCCGAAGGTGAGTATTCTATTGTGGCAGAAAGTTTAGGAGGAATTAATGTTGTTTTAAGTCCAAATTCTAAAACAGTTATCAATTTATTTGATGTTGAACCAGAAAGAGTAAAAGATGAAATTACAGGAAAAGAAAGAATTGTTGTTAATATAGAGAACAAAGTAGAAGACGTTACACAAGCATTATTAACAATGGCAAGAGGAAGTACAAGAAGTACAGATGTAAATGAGCTTACAAAACAAATTATTGCAGAGTCAGTAGCAGAAGAATATGCTGCTAGAGGAATTAATAATGACCCTAATAGCTTATTTGAAGAAAGTGAGCAATTTAACAAAGAAGAAAGACTATACAGAAGTAGGAAAAAGATGCCAACAGTAGGTTCTTGGTATAAAAGAATACAAATGAAAGCCCAAGATAATGTAAATAAAGATTATAGTTTCCATTACAGTTATTTACTAAAAGTTATGAAACAATACATAAGAGAATATGATGGTCAAATGGCATATTTTGATGGGCAATCTACATTTGAATTATTAGACGGAGCACCATTTATAAACTTAGATATTTCACAACTAGAAGAAAGATTTGCAAGACCACTTGCACAACAAATTTTACTTTCTTGGATTTGGGAAAAATACGTAAAGAAAAATAGTGAAGATAGAAGTATGGCTAGAAAGAAAAGGGTTTTAGTAGATGAGGCATGGATGTTATTACCATATCCAGAAGCTGTAGATTTCTTAAATACAATGGCAAGACGTGCAAGAAAGAGAAATGTTTCCTTAGCAATTATTTCTCAAAGATTCCAAGATTTCTATGAAAAACCAGAAGCACAAGCAGTACTTACATCTTCAGATACGAAATTATTCTTAGCACAAGATAAATCAGAAATAGAGTATTTAAAAGAAGTATTCAAATTAAGTGAAGGAGAAGCAGATTTCTTAGTTACTTGTTTAAAGGGAGAAGGATTATTAAAAGTAGGGCAAGATTCTGCTATTATACAAATTACACCTACACAAAAAGAATTTGAATTTGTTGAAACAAACTTAAACAAATTAGTGGAAATGAGAAAAAATAAAGAGGAGAACAATTAAAATGAATAGTTTTTTGAGTAAAAAATTATCTAAGTTAATCATTATTCCTGTATTGATTGTAATACTATTTAATTGTATATTTCCTACAGTATCATCTGCATATCCAGGAATGGGAGGAACATTGTTTGGTCCTATTCGAGATTTAGTATGTGGTATAGGAGATGTTTTTTTGAATTTAATGCAATATATGTTTATGCCTGACTCGCCAACTGCAATAGATAAAAGATCTATAGCAGATTTAACGATAGATGCAGCTTGGGAAGAACGGAGGAATAGGAAATTATGTATATGCAGCATTAGGAGAAGTGGCAACTTTCTTTGTAGATATTCCTATATTAGGCGATATATTATTAGGAGGAGCAGGTGCGATAGGAGGTCCATTTGTTCAAGAATTTTACGAAGATACTATAATACCAGTAATTTTATATAGTCCAGCAGCTATTTTCTATAATAAAGTTCCTGCACTAGATGTTAATTTTATTAATCCATCAGTATCATATGCAGGAGGAAAAGTAGAAATTGTAGATTGGGGATATAGACTTGATGAAAATGGAAATGTAGAAGGTTACATAGATACATCTGACTACGAGGAAAATGAAGAAAGTGCAGATCCTGATGAGAGATTTAAATACAATACAGCATATCAATTAAGAGATACAATAGCAGGATGGTATAATTCTTTAAGAGATGTAGCAATAGTTGCACTATTATCAGTTTTAGTGTATGTGGCAATAAGAATTATATTATCAAGTACAGCAGGTGAAACTGCAAAGTATAAGGAAATGTTAAAAGACTGGGTATTAGCATTATGTATGTTATTTGTAATGCATTATTTGATGTCTTTTCTACTAAGTATGGCATCTTCAGTAACTGATATAGTAGATACAAGTAGTATACTTACAGCAGGTACAGATCAAGATATATTTATGACAAATGTAAGATTTGGTGCACAAGAAGCAGTAAATGCTGATGGAGAAGAAGATGTTGGTATGCAATTTGGTTATACAATCATTTATTTAGTATTAGTTTTTTATACAGTAATCTTCACATGGAAATATCTAATGAGGCTTATATATTTAGCATTTTTAACCATGATAGCACCATTGGTAGCTGTAACATATCCAATAGATAAAATATCAGATGGAAAAGCACAAGCGTTTACAATGTGGTTTAGGGAATATTTGTATAATGTGTTATTGCAACCAATGCACATGATATTATATACAATACTTATAACATCAGTAGCTGACTTTGCCGAGCAAAATATGATATATGCATGTGCTGCAATAGGATTTTTACTACCAGCAGAAAAATTAGTTAAATCTATGTTTGGATTTAATAAAGCAGAAGGTGGCGGATTATCTGCCGCAATTACAGGTGGTGCCTTATTTGGTACGATGTCTAGCTTAACTAAAAATGCTTTCGGTCAAATTCCTGGTTTAGGAAAAAGTTCTGGTTCAGGTGGCTCAGGAGGTTCTGGCTCAGCAAGTCCTAGTAAAGTACATTATAGTAGACAAGCAGATAAAAATGCGCCAAAAGGATTATCTGGATTTGGCGGATCTGGTGGATCTGGAGGTCCACTACCAAGCGGATCTGGTGGATCTGGAAAGAAACTAGGAAGAAGTAGAACAAAAACTGGTGCTGGTGGAAACGGCACAGGTTCTAGAAAAACTGGTGGAGGAAAAACCACGAAAAGAGGTGTACCAAGTTTACTAGCATCAGGAGCAAAGGGTCTTGGTAAAGGAGCATTAGGAGTAGCAAAATTTGGTGGAAGAACAATAAGAGGAGCAGCAACTATGGGAGGAAGATTTGTAGGAAAAGCAATAAAACCAGTAGCTAAAATAGGACTAACAGCAAGCCTTGGAGCAGCTGGAGCTATGGTAGGTATGGCAGCAGGTCTTGCTTCAGATGATTACACAAATGTTGCAACTCTAGGTGCAACTGGAGCTGGCGTTGGAGCTTTTGCTGGAAATAAAGCATATGATGGAATAAGAGATGTATCAAGTTTACCTGGAAAAGGTGTAGAAGCTGTAAAAAATTCAGTAGATGACTTTAAGCAAGGATACTATGGAAAAGCAGGTTATGGAGAATACGTAAATAAAAAAGCAGATAAAGAATGGGCAAAAGATGATGAAGTAGTGGCAAGATTCCAACAATTGTTTGGTAAAGATTATAAGAAAAGATTAAAAGATGCAAAAGAACTAAGAAAAGCAGGTGTAACAGAACAAGAAGAATTAGAAAAAGCACTTAAATTAATGGAGAAAAATAAGGGACTAACGACAGAACAAGCAGCAAATATCATGGATTTCTCTAAGGGATTAACAAGAAAAGATTTATTAAATAATGAAACTAGAGATAATTTATGGGAGAGTGCTAAAAATATGACAGGCGATCCGGCACAAGCTGATAAAGTAATGGATCTTGTAGATCAAAAGTTTAATATAAGATTAAAATAAAAGATAGAGGGAAATATGAATATTTTTAGAGCATATAATCAAAATAGAAAAACAATCTTGATAATTATTTTAGTTATTGTAGCAGTTATTATTTTATTACAATTATTAAATTATCTAACTAAAAGAAATTTGGAAAATGAAGAAGTGAGTAATGTAACGGTAAGAAACGAATATGGTAAAAATTATGAAGCTGTTACAGGAGAAAGAAAAGATGATGTTATATATGATGTGCAAACAAATACAATAAAAAGTTTTCTAGATGCATGTGTAAACGGAGACACCGAAGCGGCATATAATTTAATTTCAGATGACTGTAAAAATGCTTTATATCCATCAATAAATGATTTTATTGATGGGTATTATAATATAAATTTTAGAAATAAAAAAATATCATATAATTATCAAGTATGGTCAGGAAATACATATAAAATAGAACTTAGAGAAAATGTACTTTCAACTGGAATGTATTCAGATTCTGCATATAAAGAAGAATATTATACATTAGTTGGAGATAAATTGAATATTTCAGGATATGTAAAAAAAGAGGAAATTAATGAAGAAATGCAAAAAGAAAATATTACAATTACTGTTGATAGTTTAGAATATTATAGAGATTATTTAGTTTGTAATATAAGTGTATTTAATCAGACAGATAATGATATCTTGTTAGATTCATTAGAGAATCCAGAAAATATAACATTGACAGATAGTAATGAAGTAGAATTTACATATTATAATGATGAATTAGATGAATCTGAAGTAAAAGTATATAAAGGACAATTAATGCAAATATCTTTAAAATTTAATGTGGTATATAGAGAAAATTTAGAGATGAGACAAATTAATTTTAAAAATATAATTAAAAATTATGCGAAATACCAATCAAATGAATTAGAAGAAAGCGATATAACTAATATAGAAATAGATATATAAATAGTCGGAAAAGAGGTGAGGAAATGTTACCAATCAAAGGATTAGCTAATATAGCACTTAAAGGAAAAAGACCAGTATCTCGAAAAGCAAAAATAATAAGTGCAACAGCTATAATTTTAGCTGTAATTATCTGTGCAGGACTAATAGGAGATCTTGTCAAAGAATCGAGAAAAGAAGATGCTAAAAAATTGCAAACAGATCTGTATTCTTCACTAGGATTAGAAGACAATAAAGATTTATCAGAATTAATTCAAATAAAAGGGAGTGAGCAAGAAGGATATTATCTAAGTTTTGTAGATGATATAGACGAAAAATTAGGAAAAATACTTGAAGATAATAAAGAAACATATGATGCATTAGATGTAAAGGATGTTAGTACTTTAAAACAATTCTTAAAAGCACAAATGGTTACAGAATATCCAAATTTAGGAAGTTCAATAGGAGGTAGTAATGTTACATCATTAGATGGTTGCTTATTTATTGGAGATTCAATTACAGAAGGATTAGAGTTATATGGGGATATCAATAATAATAATGTCCAATTTAGAGGGGTAGCAAGTTCAACACCTTCTAACTGGCTAAATAATCAATCTGTTAATGGAAAAGCAACATTTAGTAATTTACCAGAAAATTCGAGTTCAATACAATCTATAAGTCTTATGTTAGGAATCAATAATCCTTGGCAAATTGATGAAATGAAACAACTTATTCAAAAAATACATGAAAAATATCCAGAAAAGATAATATTTGTCCAAAAAATATGGCATTTAAATGGGGGAGATGCAAACACTAATAATCAAATAGATGAATATAATAGGCAAATAGAGGACTATTGTAATCAAAATGATTATACACGTTTTGTAGATGCTACTTCAAATGTACCGTTAAGTGATAGTGCTCATCCAACAACAGAAGGATATAAAAAATTAGCACAAAATATAGCAGATAAAATTTCTATAGAAAATATAGAGGAAGAAGAATCAGAGGAAGAGGAAGAAGATGAAAATAAATTTCAAGGTGCTATTCGAATCAGAAGAGTTACACCAAATAAAAGTGTAGGAGAATATAGGGATACAACAGGTGTTACTATTGAAAAACAGAATGAAGGAAATACGGGTGAAGGATTAGGTGAAAAAGAAGATTTACCAGAAAATATAAGACAACAGATTATAGATGCTTATAATATACCAGAAGCATCACAAAATGTACTAGATAGTTTATCGTATTTAACTGTACCATATATAGATTATAATGGAGCCGTAAAAGATGGACATATGATTGTAAATAAAGACTTAGCAGATGAGGTCTTAGCAATCTTTCAAGAATTATATAATATTATGTATCCAATCGAAAATATGGATATTGTAGAAGAATATGAGGTAGGATTAAATGAAAGCACAGAATATGCGGCAGTAGATGATAATGATACATATTCATTTTATTATGCATCTAATACTGCACAGCTTACTGGAAATGCAATTGTTATAAATCCTCAAATAAATCCAAAAGTTCAAAATGGAACAGCAGAGCATCAAAATGCAAGATTATATGTTGATAGAGAAAATACGGATAATTGGTCATCAGAAGCAAAAGATGCTTATATAGATAATGAAAGTAGAGTATATGAAATTTTTAAAAAATATGGATGGACATGGGGAGGAGAAAATGAGGATAATCCAAACTATGGATATTTTGAAAAGACAACAACAAAAGAAACAGCATCAGAGGAAGCATCAATTAATTCAAAAGTATATGATTTAAAGTATGTACCAGAAGATGTATTTAATCAATATATAGAAAATAATGACATAACAGCATTAAATGTATTTACATTAGATGAAGATAAAAAACTTACAACAGCAACATGGAGTTATTCAACAGAGGAAGGAATTAAAATTTCTAAAGGAAAGACAATTAATTATAAAAATGCTTTATCAAAATACAATATGCCAATGGAATATTTATTAGCTATGTTAGTACATACAGAAGATAAAGTATTTTGTGAAGGATTAGCAGATTTAGCAATAGATAGCGAATACATTGTTATGATAGAAGATAAAGTAACCACAGTACAAACAACAGTAACGACAGATACGGTTGTTACGCAAAATAGTGAAGAATCAGGCTATCTATCAACAATTAGTTCAAATCAAAATATAGAGGTCAGTGTTTCTGAAAGTGCTACACAAACAGCGGAAGTTACTTATGTGGATTGTTGGTATTTACGTTTTTCAAAAGATTATAGTTATAGTACAGAGTATCTTTTAGGTGCAGGTGCAAGTGGACAAACTTTAAATCTTTCAGGACAAGCTGGAGAATATATAGGAGATTTTAAAATAACAGCATATTGTTCATGTGGTATTTGTTGTGGACAATATTCACCAGAAAATGGAGGTGCAGGAACAACTGCGTCAGGAACTATTCCTCAAGCAGGCTTAACTGTAGCATCAGATCCTAGTGTTCTTCCATTAGATTCATATATTATGTTTAATAATCACGTATATCATGTTGAAGATACTGGTGGAGGTGTTAACAATAATCATATAGATTTATATATGAACTCTCATCAGGAAGCTTTAAATTGGGGTGTAAAAACATTGCCAGTATATTGGGCAGAAGATGTTGGAGAAGGGCAATCATCATCAAGTAGCAGTGGAAATACAAACAATAACCCAGTTAGTGTTAATATTGATGCCATGGGAAATGTCAATAAAAGTGAAACTTCAAATAGACAAGGACCAACAACAACCAATTCTGCAGTTGAAAATGGAAGATATACATCAACTACAACGACAGTTACGACAACAACAGGAACAATATCTTATACATATAATACAGGAGACATAGAGGATGCACAAAAGTCTGGAAATTCTCAAAAATTTGTGGATTTATATAAAAAGAAAGAGTGCAAAAATGTAAAAACTGTAGAAGTACCATGGTTAGTAGAATCATTGGCAGAAAATTCTAAAACAGCTAATATGGTTGAAATAACGCAATACTTATTTGCACAAGCAACTGGAAAAAATTATGAAAATAGTTCATTAGTATTTGAGGAGTATATTCCTGGAGATTTTGAAAATGCATCAGGAACAGCAGGTTTAGATACATTCCTAGAGTATTTACATGCATGGGAAGGTAATACTGGTGTGAGTGCAGATGGTACACAGTATTTAATTGGAACAGATGGATATGGAAATGCAACTGTTGGATATGGTGTAGATATCTTTAATGGTGGATTTGCAGATAGATTTGCTGCAGCTGGATATTCAACAAATATAGGAGATTATGTACCAGTAGAATTTGTAGACAATCTAGAAAAAGAAGAAGTTCAAAATAATATAGATACAATAAAAGCGCAAACCGCAGGCTTGAATTTAACACAATATCAGATTTATGCATTAGTAAGTAGAGCATATAACTGTGGAATATCAGGAGCTCTAGGAGTAAGAAATGGTAAGACATTTGTTCAAGCATATACAGAATATTGGAATCAAGAAACAGATGATCAATATAAAGAGCCACCAAGTGACGATATGTATAATCATAGATTATATACCCAATATATGAATAAACCAGATACAGCTAAAACCGCAAATGGTTCTGTATATTCAGAAGGATTGGCTAACAGAAGAAAATCTGAATGGATATTATTTAAGACAGGATATTATGATAGAATTGATAAATATTGTTCTAACAGTGAAGGAAATGGTGAATTCTTAGAGGTGGCAAAAGAAGTATGGACAGAAGTTTGTACAAGTGGAAGATTTACAACATATGGAGGTTCTAGTATACCTTGTAACGGACCAACGATAGATTGTAGTGCATTTGTTTCATGGGTACTATATGAATATGGTTACACAGAATTTGAAGGTGGCCAAACAAACACATGGGGATTAATGGATACTGATTGGACTGCAAAATATGGTTGGGAACAAATCCCAGTAGGTTCTGGGGAAAATCCAATAGATATCTTACAACCAGGTGATATATTTGTTAGAAATGGTGGAGGAACACATCACGTTACCTTAGTAGTAGAAGTTACAGATGATGGAAGAATTTTATGTTATGACTGTGGAAATACAAGTGCAAACTGGAATGGTACAGATGGAAGTCCGATGGATAAATCATATTTCTTAACAGAGTCTGGAGAAGGTAAAATTATAAGAGTAACGGAACCATAATAAGTAATGAAGGAGAATATATATGAATATAAATCCTAAAATGATAAAAAAAATAATTTTAATAGTAGTCATTATCCTTGTCATTATAATTCTCTGTATGGTTTTATTAAACCATACAGAGAAGCAAGAAATAAGTAAAGAGAATTTTCAAACAGATACAGAAATTGTATATACAAATGAAATCAAAAAAGTAACACAAGAAACCATGTTTTATACAGTAGAATCATGTATTAATAAATATTATGGATATATTTCTCAAAATAAATATAATGATGAACCAACAGATGTAGATAATGAATTTACAGAAGAAGACTTACAAATTAGTGAACAACTTAGGTTAACGGCTCTATATCATTTGTTAAACAAGCAATATATATCAGAAAATTCTATTACAGAGGATAATGTTGAAAGATTTATAAAAGAATATGATGAAGCAGTAAAATTTACTGCAAATACAATGAATGTTTTAGAAAATGAAAATATTAGTGTTTATGCAGTATATGGACAGGTAGAAAATTATTATACAAGTGAAAAAATAGAAGAGGTTTATTTTATAGTAGAATTAGATGAGAAAATAAATACTTTTTCAATAGAACCAATAGAGGATGTAAATAGCATTGATGATATAAAATTAGAAATAATAAATGAAGATGTTGAAAATAATACAGATAATAAATTTACATATACAAGAGTAAATGAAGAAGATGCCTCAAGAAGATATTTTGAATTATATAAACAATTAATGTTAAATAGTCCAAAGGAAGCATATACATATTTAAATGAAGAATATAGAAATAAAAGATTTGAAAATGTAGAAAACTTTGAAAACTATATATCTAGTAATTATCAAGAATTATCTGGAATTACAATACGTCAATATTTAGTTAATCGATATGATGATTACATAGAATATGTCTGCAAAGATCAATATGAAAATTTATATATTTTTAATGTTACAGCTGTTAAAGAATATACAGCTAAATTAGATACATATACAATTTCAACTGAGAAATTTTTAGAAACTTATGAAAATGCAACAGCACAAGAAAAAGTGCAGATGAATGTTGATAAGTGGTTTTCAATGTTAAATACAAGAGATTATCGTGCAGCATATAATGTTTTAGACGAAACTTTCAGAAATGACAATTTTGGAAGTGAAGAAGCCTTTGAAACATACATGAGAGAAATGTATCCTTTGCATTATGAAATATCATTAGAAGACTTTTCTGAGCAATCAGATGTATACACACAACAAATAAAATATTATGATATTACAGGAGAAAATGAATTAAGAAATGAAAATACAATTATTATGCAGTTAGGTGAAGGAACAGATTTTGTAATGTCATTCTTTGTAAGGAGACACTAAAATAAAAAAGCTTTAAACAATATCAGATTGTTTAAAGCTTTTTTTGTAATTATAAGAAAAATTGTATTTTGTTTTAATCATATATAATTTTTTACACATTATATACAAAATCTTTTAACCAAATAAAGCAGAAAAGAAGTCTGCAATGTATCGTACAATAAAGTTATTATCATATAAATAATCAAAAAAATCTCTAACAAATGGCAAATGCCATAATATATAAATAATAATAATTATTATTCCAATAGAAAAAATAAATTTTGTTCTACTACCTAAAAATTTCAAATTACGTAATTTAAATTTGTCAAAAAAAGAATTGTTAGAATCTTCCTCATAAGTATCTTGATAAGTATTTTGATAATTATCTTGATAACTATTATCATTATAATACGTATTTCCCCTATAAAATTTAGAATTGTAATCATAATTTTGGTAGGAATTATCAGAAAAATTATTTTGATATGTATTGGAAGATTGGTGATAATTGGTTGTTTGTTGATTATACGTAGCATAATTATATTTTTCCGTTAGTGTATCTAATTTTTCTCTTAATACTTGATTTTGTTCATATAGAAAATCGATATCTTTTTCTGTAATATTAAAATATTTTAAAGTTTTATCATATTCTGCTCTTTTTTGAGGATTAGATAAAGTTTCATATGCTTCACTAATCATTTTAAAAGCTTCTTCAGCATATTTTTTTTCAACATCTTCTCTTAGATCAGGATGATATTTTTTAGCTAATAGCTTATATGCTTTTTCTATGATTTCCTGTGATGCTTTTTTATCTACTTGTAATATTTCATAATAATTTTTATTCATAATTATAATCCTTTCACATAGATGATAACATAAAAACAAAAATGATTCAACTAATTATAAAAGGAAACATATAACTTATACTTATCATATAATGGTATTAGGTGATAAAATGAGAATAGGATTAAGTTTATCTGGTGGCGGTGTAAAGGGAGCGGCACATATTGGAGTATTAAAGGCTTTTGAGGAAGAAAATATAAAAATAGATAGTATTGCAGGAACCTCATCTGGAAGTATTGTGGCAAGTTTATACGCAATGGGATTTTCCTCTAATGAAATTTATGGAATATTTAAAAAATATTGTAAGAAAATAAAATATGTGGATTTTTGGAATATTTTAAAATTAATTTATGGATTAATTTTTAAGAGAAAAATTATTATTGATGGATTAAATAGTGGGAAAGCAATTGAAAAATTAATAAATGATATTGCCCAAAATAAAGATATAAACGATATTTCAGATATTCATTTTCCGTTAGTGATTCCTGCAGTAAATATGTATAATGGAAAGGTTACTTGTTTTATTTCTTATGAAAATGAAAAAAGATATTTGTCAAATAGCATTTTTGTAAATCACATTAATATTGGAAAGGCAGTAAGAGCAAGTTGTAGCTTTCCAGTAGTCTTTTCACCTTGCAAATTTAATGATACAAGTTTAATAGATGGAGGAATTCGAGAAAATACTCCATGGAGAGAATTAAAAGAGATTGGTACAGATAAAGTAATTAGTGTTGTATTTAAAGAGAAATTTGATAAGACGTGTTGCATGAATATTGTGGATGTTGCGAGTAGATCCATTGGTTTATTATCTAATGAGTTGGCAAATTATGAATGGGAAGGAACAGAGTATTTGTTAGAAATTCATACAAAAAAAATAGGACTATTAGATATGGATAAAATAGATGAGTTGTATGAGATAGGATATAAAACGGCAAAGAAACAGATATATAATATAAAGCAAATAATTGAAAATAAAAAATAATATATTCTAAAAAAGAAATTTATTTATCATTATAAGTAAATATGTTGCATAAAGTAAATATTTATTGTAGAATAAAACCACCTTCATAAAGGAGGTGATTTTGATATGAAGGAATTAATACAAGAATTAAAACTCCTGATACTTTTAGAAATTTTACAATACATAAATAAGGAGAAAAAATAGAGGAAGCTGCAACTTCCTCTATTTTTATTTTTGATTCATCATGAAGGAATTAATACAAATTTCTTCCTATACATAGTATACAACAATTTCAAAAATATGTCAAATTTTACTTATCAATTTTTTCGGCCTTTTTAATTTCTTGGTTTGATTCAACTTCTGATACTGACTCAGATACATTTTCTTTTTCGATTGCTTCTTTTCTAGCTTGTTTTGTTTTTAGATTGTCTTTTGCAACTGTCATTAATAATTTAATTCTGTTTGCTTGGTTTGTTTCACTAGCACCAGGGTCATAATCGACTGGAGAAATATTGGCATCTGGGTATTTTTCCCTAATCGTTTTGATAACACCTTTACCAACTACATGGTTTGGTAAGCAAGCAAATGGTTGAACACAAATAATATTTGGAATATCATGTTCTATGTATTCTATCATTTCAGCAGTTAGGAACCAACCTTCACCAGTTTGATTTCCGATAGATAATACATCTTTTACCTTATCCTCTAAATGCCAAATATCACATGGTGGTAAATAACCTTTTTTAGAATTTGCTAAAGCGATTTTCATATCTTTTTCTAATATATCAATTAATTTAATAGCTGCTTTCATAATTTTTGAAGAGGTTTTATTGGTATTTAATAAGCTATTAAAAGTAATTTTATGTGTAGCCATAAATTTTACAAATCCCATAAAGTCAGGCAATATAACTTCTGCACCTTCTTTTTCTAGTAAATCTGCAACATAGTTATTTCCAAATGGATGATATTTAATTAAAACTTCTCCAACAATACCTACTCTAGGTTTTTCAACAGATGTATCTAATTCTATTTTTTCAAAGTCATTTACAATATCATAAATACTTTGTTTGAATTCTTTGTTTGATGATTTTTGAAGTAATTTTTTACATTTTTCCATCCATTTATCAAATAGTTTTTGTGTTTCACCTTTATTCTTTTCATAAGCTCTATTTTTAGTTAACATTTTTTGTAATAAATCACCATATAGAACGGTTCTTAATAGACGATCAATTAAAGGTACAGTGATTTTAAATCCAGGCATTTTTTCCATACCAACAATATTAAAAGAAATAACTGGTATATTTTCAAATCCTGCGTCTTTTAGAGCTTTTCTAATAAATCCTATATAATTGGTTGCTCTACATCCTCCACCTGTTTGTGACATGATTAGTGCTGTTCTATTTAGATCATATTTGCCAGATTGAAGAGCCTCAATCATTTGTCCTGTTACTAAAATAGATGGATAACAAGCATCATTATTAACATATTTTAATCCAGTTTCAACTGTTTTTTGAGTACATTCTCTTAGTAATTCTACTTTATATCCACTAGATTGTACGGCAGCTTCTAGTAATTCAAAATGAATAGGTGCCATTTGTGGTATTAAAATGGTATAATCTTTTTTCATATCTTTTGTAAAGATTTTTTTATGTTGTTCATAATCACCTGTACCGCTTTTTTCTTTTTTCTCTTTTTCACGTTTATTCATACTAGCAAGTAATGAACGGATACGAATTCTAACAGCACCTAAGTTATTTACTTCATCTATTTTAATTAGTGTGTACATTTTATCATAACTAGATAGAATTTCTTCTACTTGGTCTGTTGTAACTGCATCAACACCACATCCAAAAGAGTTTAATTGAATTAATTCTAATGAGTCATGTTTTCCAACAAAATCTGCTGAGGCATAAAGTCTTGCATGATATACCCATTGGTCAACAACACGAATTGGTCTTTTTACTTCTGTTTGGTTTGAAATACTATCTTCTGTTAAAACACATAGTCCAAGTGAAGTAATTAAAGTATCAATACCATGATTAATTTCTGGGTCAACATGATATGGACGACCAGCTAAAACAATACCTTTTAAGTGATTATCTTCTATGTATTTTACAGTCTCAAGCCCTTTTCTGCGGATATCTTCTTTACATTTTTGATATTCTTGTTCAGCTTTTTCGGCTGCTTCATTTAATTCTTCTTTTGTAAAGTTATAAGTTTTAAATTCATCTAATTCTAAGATTTTCTTTACTAAGTTTTTCTTATCAAAAGGTAAGAATGGATTTAGAAATTTTACAGTAGGGTCTTTTAATCCTTCTACATTGTTTTTTAATACCTCAGAATAAGAGATAACAATAGGACAGTTATAATGGTTATCTGCTTTTTCATATTCTTTTCTAGAATATGGCATACAAGGATAGAAGATAGTTTTTATTCCTTGCTCTAATAAACTTTCAATATGTCCATGAGAAAGTTTTGCAGGGTAACATACAGATTCTGAAGGCATTGATTCCATACCTTTTTCATATGTTTTTCTAGTACTTTTTTCAGAGATAATAACTCTAAATCCTAAACTTGTAAGAAAGGTAAACCAGAAAGGATAATCCTCATACATATTTAAAACTCTAGGGATTCCAATGGTCCCTCTTGTTGCATATTGTTCTTCTAATGGTGTGTAATTAAAAATTCTCTCATATTTGTATTGTACTAGGTTTGGTAAGTTTTTAGATTTTGTAACAACACCTGCACCTTTTTCACAACGATTACCTGTAACATGGATTTGTCCATTACTAAATTTATTAATGGTTAATTTACAATGGTTTTCACAGTTATTACAATGCGTATGTGTGATTTTTATTTTTAAATTATCTAATTCATCTGTTTTTAAAATAGTAGATGTATATTCCATATCTAAATTTGCTTCATATTGCTCTTTTGAAAGTAATGCCATTCCGTAAGCTCCCATTAATCCAGAGATATTTGGTCTTACGACATTTTTACCAACGATTAATTCGAAAGCCCTAAGAACTGCATCATTATAGAAAGTACCACCTTGAACAACAATGTGTTTTCCCAAAGTTTCTACATCTCTTACTTTCATAACTTTTTGGATGGCATTTTTTATCACAGAATAGGACAATCCACTAGAAATATCTCCAACTGAATATCCTTCTTTTTGTGCCTGTTTGATTTTTGAGTTCATAAATACGGTACATCTTGAACCTAAATCTACAGGTCTTCTAGACTTAATAGCTTCTTTTACGAATTCTGAAATTTCTAAATTCAAACTTTTAGCAAAAGTTTCTATAAAAGAACCACATCCAGAAGAACAAGCTTCATTTAACATGATATTATCTATAGAACCATTTTTAATTCTAATATATTTCATATCTTGCCCACCAATATCTACAATGCTAGTTACGTCTGGTTCAAAGGTTTTAGCAGCTGTATAATGGGCAATGGTTTCAATTTCGTTTAAATCCACATTTAAAGCTGTTTGAATTAATTTTTCTCCATAACCTGTTACACCACTATATCTCAAAATTGCTTTTTCAGGTAATTCTTTATATAGTTTTCTTAACATATCCATAACACTTTGTAATGGATTTCCTTCATTACTACCATATAGTGAATACAATAAATTACCATCTTTATCAATTAATACAAGTTTTGTAGTTGTAGAACCTGCATCAATTCCTAAGAAACAATCACCTTCATAATCTTTTAAAGGTTTTGAAGGAACAGTTGCTTTATTATGTCTTTCCTTAAATGTTTCATATTCTGTTTCATCTTTAAATAATGGGTCTAAAGGTTCTGTTGTTGTATCATGTGAATTTTTAAAATTTTCTATTTTCTTTTCTAATTCATTAGGTGTGATGACTTCTGTATTAAAAGAATCTAGAGCAGCACCTTTAGCAACTAATAAATGTGCTTCCTCTGGTACAATAATCTGATCATCTGTAAGATGTAATGTTTCTATAAAACGTTTTCTTAATTCAGGTAAATAACTTAAAGGTCCACCTAGAAAAGCAATATTTCCTCTAATTGGTCTACCACAAGCCAATCCACTAATTGTTTGATTAACAACTGCTTGGAAAATAGAAGCAGCAATGTCTTCTTTTGCGGCACCTTCATTAATTAAAGGTTGGATATCTGTTTTTGCAAAAACACCACAACGAGAAGCAATTGGATAAATGGTTTTGTATCCTTTGGCTAGTTCATTTAAACCTGCTGTATCTGTATGTAATAAAGAAGCCATTTGGTCTAAAAAGGCACCAGTACCACCAGCACAAGTACCATTCATTCTTTGCTCGATAGAATTATCAAAATAAATAATTTTGGCATCTTCACCACCTAGTTCGATAACAACATCAGTTTTTGGAAAATATTTTTCGATAACTCTTTTACAAGAAACAACTTCTTGGATAAAGTCAACGCCTAAGAATTTTGCAGCAGACATTGCACCAGAACCTGTTAGGGCAACAGTGAATGAAGAAGAAGGATATTTTAATAATAATTCTTCTAATACATCACACACTGTTTTTTTTGCGTCTGAAAAATGTCTACGATAATCTGAATATATGGTATTTTTATTATTATCCATAACGATAATTTTAACTGTTGTAGATCCAACATCTAATCCAACATGCAATATTTCATTCATGACAAAAACTCCTTTTTTGTATATAAATTTTACATTCTAATCCACCCTAATTGTATACGGAAAAGCCACTTTTGTCAAATGGAAATTGTTGTAAAAATTGCCAAAGGGGACGGGCTATTTTGGCAACCTTTTCTTAATTTTTTTGGTTCTAAAAAGGACAAACAGAAAATACAATAGGTAATAAGTGAAATTAATAAAAAACTATTTATGGAAAGGAATGATAATCATATGAATAAAAAAATAATTATTATTTTTACAGTTTTATTAATAATTGTATTATTAGGAGGATATTTTGTCATAAACTATTTTAAAAATAAAGAAAAAGAAACAACAATAGAAGAATATACGCCAGAAGAAGAAATCACAGAAGAACAAAATAGACAAACAATTGTAAGTTTATACTTTCTAGAAAAAGAAACAAATGAATTAGCACCTGAAGCGAGATTAGTTGATATTAAAGAACTTATGAATCAACCATATGAGAAATTAGTTAATATGTTGATAGAAGGTCCTAAAAACGAAAAATATATAAAATTATTACCAGATAATACAAAATTGAATAAAACATATACTGAAAAAGATATGCTGTATTTAGATTTTTCAAGTGAATTACTAAATTATGATAAAGAAGCTACAAATATAAAAGAAAATATAATTAATAGTTTAGTCAAAACATTAACGCAATTAACAGAAATAAATTCTATAAAAATATTAATCAATGGTGAAGAAAATGAAGAATTCAATGAAATTTATACATTAGAAAATACATAAATAGGAAATAAATAGTTACAAATAAGATAAATAGTAAAAAAATGTTATATAAAAAATAAATTATATAAAATTTATTTTAAAATTTTATATAATTTAATATATTTAATAAATCGATGAAAATTATTTAAAAAATATTCAACATCACGTAAAGATTTAACAGTATTATCTTTGCAACATTTAAAATTAAATTTCTTTTTAGGAGGTGGGCATTTTCCACCTCTATTTTCTATATTTTTAATTATTTTTTTATCCATAATAATTCACCTATACTTTTTAATAAAATAATTACCTAAACAAAAGAGTTATTATAATATATTATATTTTTTTTAGAAAGGTGAAAGTTCTAATGCATTTATCATAATAGATAGGTTTAATAAAACACATTTGAATATATTATGTAAATATGCTATAATAATGATATAAACGCGCAAAGGAGGAAAGAATTGTGAAAATGGAGATATGGTCAATCATAGGAATTGTACTAGCGATAACTATCCCTGTTACAGAATATATAACTAGCAGAGCATTCAGAGATAGATATCGGGTCAAACTTGTAATATGCACTGAAATAGCAGTAATCTTCATTTTTGGTATTTTACCGATGCTTTAATAAGCAAACAACTAACAGGCTCGTCTATTTATAGGCGAGCTAATTCAAATAATATGGGTTTTATTTACTTTTTAGAGTTTTCAATGTATAATAAAAAATAATAAAAATTAGAAAAGGATAAAAAATGAAAGAAAATATAGAGTTAAAAGAAAATGAAAGAATTGATGATTTAGAATATAAAGATTTAAAGATTATTCAAAATAAAGATGGATTTTGCTTTGGAATTGATAGTATATTACTTTCAGACTTCGCAAAAAATATAAAAAAAGGTGCAAAAGTACTAGATTTAGGAACTGGAACAGGAATTATTGCGACTTTATTATGTGGCAAAACGGAGTTATCTCAAATTACAGGGATAGAAATTCAAGAAGAAGTATCTGAAATGGCAAAAAGAAGTATTAAATTAAATCATTTAGAAGGTAAATTTAAAATTATACAAGATAATATAGTAAATTTAAATCATCATTTTGAAAAAAATACATTTGATGTGATTGTAACAAATCCACCGTATAAGAAGAAAGAAACGGGAGTAGAAAATGTAGATAAAAGAAAATTAATATCTAGACATGAGATAGAAGCTAATTTAGAAGACTTTATAAAAATTTCTAAAGACATGTTAAAAGATAGGGGAGAATTGTATATAGTACATAGACCAGAAAGATTGGTAGATTTATTATTTTTAATGAGAAAATATAAGATAGAACCTAAAAATATCAGATTTGTTTATGCAAATATAAATGCGATGCCGAAACTAGTATTGATAAAAGGAATAAAAAATGCAAAACCATTTTTAAGAATAGAAAACAATTTATACATTTATGACCAAAATGGAAAATATACAGATGAAATTTTAGAAATTTATCATAAAAAGAAAGGATAAACATATGAAAGAAATTAATCAAGAAGAAATAGGAACTTTATATATTGTAGCAACACCAATAGGAAATTTAGGAGATATTACATTACGAGCAATAAAAGTTTTGAAAGAAGTAGATATTATTGCAGCAGAGGATACAAGACATACCTTAAAATTATTAAATCATCTAGAAATATCAAAACCATTAATTAGTTATCATAGGCATAATGAAGATATCAAGACAGATGTACTAATAAAAGAGCTAAAAGAAGGTAAAAATATAGCACTTGTTTCTGATGCTGGTACACCAGGTATTTGTGATCCAGGAGAAGAAGTAATCAAAAAATGTATAGAAGAGGAAATTCCTGTTATACCAATTCCAGGAGCCTGTGCAATGATTAATGCACTAATATGTTCAGGGTTAAATACAAAAGAATTTGAATTTATTGGATTTTTACCATTAAATAAAAAAAATAGAAAAGAAAAATTAGAAGAAATTAGAAATGCAAGCAAAACAATAATTCTTTACGAAGCACCTCATAAACTTGAGACAACATTAAAAGATTTGAAAGAAATCATTGGAAATAGAAAAGTTGTATTAGCAAGGGAATTGACCAAAATTCATGAAGAATATATAAGAGAGGATATAGATACATTGATAGAGAAAGCTAAGGATTTGAAAGGAGAAATTGTTTTAATAATAGAAGGTGGAGAAAGAAAGGAAGAAGATGATTTTTCAAAACTATCTTTAGAAGAACATTACACATATTATGAAAAAAAAGGGTTATCTAAAAAGGATATTATTAAACAAATAGCTAAAGATAGAAATGTTAGCAGAAATGAAATATATCAAAAATTTATTGGTAAAAATTAAAGAAAATATACGAATTTAATAATTGAATAAAAACAGAAAATAAGTAAGAGTTAAACTCTTACTTATTTGGTTTCAAATTACTTATTTTTTTTGAACAATCTTCACAAATTAATTTATCATTATAACTAATTAAATTTTCAGTATTTCCACAAAAAATACAATTTGGTTCATATTTTTTTAATACAATAGATGAACCATCAACATATATTTCAATAGGATCTTTTTCAGCAATGTTAAACTGATTTCTGATCTCGATAGGAATAACAACTCTTCCTAGTTCGTCTACTTTTCTGATAATTCCTGTTGATTTCATAGATTATCCCCCCTTAAAAAGTTAATTTACAACCCTATATACATTGTTAATATATCACAAATAGTAAGTTAGGTCAATTAAAAAGTAATAAAAAGTTCATATTAGAATAAAATTATCTAGGTGATAAATATGTTAAATTTAGTTTGGCCAATTTTCATAATAATATCATTTTCTTATGCAATTCTCACAGGAAATCTTGCAAATTTAAATACAAGCATTTTTGAAAGCGTAGAAAGTGCGGTGAATTTAACTATAACGATGTTAGGGACAATGTGTCTATGGAGTGGAATTATTAATGTTGCAGTAAATACAAACATAATGAAATTAATCAATAAATTACTAAAACCAATTATTAGATTTCTCTTTCCAGAAATAAAAGAAAATAGAAAAGCACAAGATGAAATTTCTATGAATATGATAGCTAATATTTTAGGATTAGGAAATGCAGCAACGCCACTAGGATTAAAAGCAATGGAAACTCTGCAAAAAGAAAATAAGAACAAAAAACAATTAAGTAATTCTATGATAATGTTAATTGTATTAAATACAGCGTCAATTCAATTGATTCCAACGACAATTATTGCTATAAGGACATCTTTAGAATCTGAAAATCCTACTTCGATTATTTTTCCAGTATGGGTTGCAACAATTTGTGCGGGAATAACTGGAATAACAGTAACAAAATTGTTAATCAAGCATGCTAATAAAAAGGAGAGGCTATGATAGATTTTATTAATTTTATATCTAATTTAGCAATGCCATTAATTATATTAATTATTGTTGTATATGGTTTTTTAGAAAAGAAAGAAGTTTTTGATAAATTTGTTGAAGGAGCAAAAGATGGGATAAAAATCGTAATAAATATTTTTCCAACTTTAATAGGATTATTTTTAGCTGTAGGAGTATTAAGAAGCTCAGGTGTAATTGATATAGCAATAAAATTAATAGATCCAATATTAAATTTTGTTAATTTTCCAAGTGAAATTATACCACTTGCTATTTTAAGACCTATTTCAGGAAGTAGTTCAATTGCAATAGCAACTGATATTATGAAAAACTTTGGAGTAGATAGTCAAATAGGTATTATGGCTGCTGTTATTATGGGCGCCACAGAAACGACATTATATACAATAGCAGTATATTCTGCAAGCGTAAAAATTAAAAAGACAAGATTTGCATTAATAGCGGCTTTAACCGCAGATATTGTTGGAATTATAGTAAGTGTAGCAGTATGTCGATTCTTGTCGTAAAGTTTTTCTTGACAATATTTTACATATAATGTATAATAATGGAAATTGATTTTATAAGGATACAATTTTATATGATATTAAAAATATTAATATTTATTTCAATATTTTTTATAACAAGAAATATAATTGTTATGATTTTGTTTAAGAAAATTTTAAATTCTGAAAAAATCCAAAAAAATAAAAATATCGTTATATAGTTTATTTAAAAATTATCGATATATATTTACAAAGTTTTTAAATTTGTAGAGGAAATAACAATTCCCCCATAATTAGTATTTAAAAATTTTTTGCCCCTATATTTATTTTAAATATTTTTTTCTATGTTATTTTCTCTACAATATAATATATATAGTTTAAATTTAGTATGTATAGATTTTAATAAAAAATATATTTTATCTATGATAAGTTTCACCATTAGAAATCTTGAATCCTCTAAAAAGTTGCTCTAATAAAAATACACGAATTAATTGATGAGGAAATGTCATTTTTGAAAAACATATCTTTTGGTGAGCTTTTTTTAATATATTAGAAGAAAGACCTAGAGAACCCCCAATTACAAATGTAATTTGACTAGTTTGTAAAGACAAATTTTCTATATTCTTTGAAAATTCTTCAGAAGAAAATTCTTTTCCAGTTAAATCTAAACAAATAATATAAGAATCCTTTTTAATATGATTTAATATGCTATTGGATTCTTTTTCCTTAATTTCATTAGAAAGACTGTCATTTAATTTATCAGGTATTTTTTCATCAGGTAATTCTAAAATAGTTAACTTACAATATTTACTTAATCTTTTAGAATATTCATTTATAGCATCTTTTAAATAAGTTTCTTTTATTTTTCCAATACATACGACATTAATTGTAAGCATTTTAAAATTCCTCCTTTCTATTGCTAAAAGGGTTGCCAAAATGGCCCGTCCCCTTTGGCAACCCCTTAGCTAAATTGTAACCAATTTACTATGTACATCTCTTCCTGCAACAGATAACATTAAAGAACTTTCATTATAATTATTAGCAATTAATTCTTCAACTACAGTTTTATATGCAAGTTCTGGAAAATTACTTTCTTTACTTAAATGACCAAGCATTGCATTCTTTAAACCTGATTTTAATAAATAAGAAATGGTTTTACCAGCAATTTCATTTGATAGATGTCCGTGATGGTCCAGCAATTCTTGATTTTAAAGAAAATGGATAAGAAGAGCATTTTAATACTTCAGGATCATAGTTTGATTCTAGCATAATAAATAGGCTTTCTTCCAAATTTCTTAGAATATCATTTGTCATATGTCCAATATCTGTTGCAATACTAATTTTTTTATCATTATTAAAAATATTAAAGCCACAAGGATTTGCCGCATCATGTGGAATGGAGAAAGGATGGATATCCAAATCTCCTATTGAAAAATCTTCTGATACTTTAAATTTTTTAATATTTTTATCAGCAATTTTATCTCTTTGTTTCGGCATAGCATCTAATGTTTCTTGATTGACAAATACAGGTAAGTCAAACTTCTTAGAAAAAGTTCCTAAACCTTGTACATGATCAGAATGCTCATGTGTAATCAAAATACCATCTAAAGTAGAAGGGTCAACTTGTATGTCACTTAATGCCTTTTCTATTTTTTTACTACTGACACCAGCATCAATCAATAATTTTGTATTATCTGTTTCAACAAATAAACTATTTCCACTACTCCCACTATATAAACTACAAAAATTTAGCATAATCTTATCAATCTCTTTCCTTTGTTTACTAATAACAGTTATCTATTCTGTTACTCTTTCGATATTAGCACCTATTTTTCTAAATTTTTCTTCAATATTTTCATATCCTCTATCAATATGTTCTAAATTGTATATTTCTGTTACACCTTCAGCTGCAGTACCTGCAATAACTAAAGCTGCACCAGCTCTTAAATCTGAAGAATATACAGGTGCACCTGATAATTTTTTTACACCTTCGAAAAAGGCTGTTTTTCCATGAGCAGTAATTTTTGCTCCCATTTTATTCAATTCTTCTGTATATTGGAATCTAGAATCCCATATACTTTCATTTATTGTGCTTGTACCATTAGCAAGTGATAAAACAACACCCATTTGAGGCTGCAAATCTGTAGGAAATCCAGGATAAGGTAATGTTTTAATGGTTGCCTTATTTGGTCTTTTATTGCACCAAACTCGAATACTATCTCCATTGTCTTCTATATTTCCACCAATTTCTATAATTTTAGCAGTGATAGATTCCAAGTGTTTAGTAATACAATTTTTTATTAATAAATCTCCTTTTGTTGCAACAGCTGCAAGCATGAAAGTACCTGCTTCAATTTGATCAGGAACAACTGAATAAGTAGCATTTCCGTGTAATTTTTCAACACCATTAATTTTTATAACATCAGTACCTGCACCTCTAATATCTGCTCCCATTGTATTTAAAAAGTTTGCTACATCTACAATGTGTGGTTCTTTAGCAGCATTATCAATAATAGTTGTTCCTTTTGCTAAGACTGCTGATAACATAACATTAATTGTAGCCCCTACAGAAACGATATCCATATAAACAGGGCAACCTTTTAATTTTTTTGCTTTTGCATAAATTTTACCTTTTTCAACAGTTACATTTGCACCTAATAATTCAAAGCCTTTGATATGCTGATCAATTGGTCTAGCACCTAATTTACAACCACCAGGCATTCCGACTTCAATTTCACCTTTTCTACTAAGCATAGCGCCAATAATATAGTAAGAAGCTCTGAATTTGCTAGTTAAATCCAATGGCGCTTTTGTTGTTGTTATATTAGATGTATCAATTGTGATACTATGTGGATTATTCCAAGTAATTTTTGCTCCCAATCTTTCTAGTATTGTACAAGATATTTTTATATCACTTATATTTGGTAAATTTTCTATTGTACATACACCATCAATTAAAAGAGTAGCTGGCAATATAGCAACTGCAGCATTTTTAGCACCACTAATTGTTACTTCTCCTTTTAACGGTGTAGGTCCTTTTACAACTAATTTTTCCAATTTTATACCCCCAATAAATTATTTTTAATGAATTATATTGCAAAATAGAGTGTATATTATTTTACACTCTATTACTTTTAAAATATATCATAAATAAAAAGGGATTGCAACTATTTTTTGGCAGTAATTAAACCGGTATCGTTAAGAATTTCTAATATCTTAAATTTTAATTTAAAACTAAAGTTATTATCATTGTCAGAAACAATTGAAAATTCCTCATCTGTTAGAGAATTTTCTAGATCTTCTTTAGATTCTTGGGGTACAACTCCAGAAGATACATCAGTGAAACATAGAGGAGGGAACATGACACACCACCAATTTTGTCCTTGTGCTTTACCTATTTCTACTTTTAAAGCGTCGTAGTATCCAGCAGGAAGTGAGATATCACCATAATGTTTTGTAGGAAATTCAAAATTACCAATTTGAACATTAACAGAATAATTAAAGCCTTCTGATTTTATTGTATTTAAGGCAATTTTTTTGAAATTTTCTAGATTTTGACTTGCAATGGTAATTGCTTCTTCTTTAGAAGTACAATTTGCACATAATTCATTCATATATTCTAATAAACTATCTCTAACAGTATATTTTAAATTTTGATCAATTTCTGAATCACTATTTGCAATTACATGTAATCGAAAAACAGAATTTGCAATATCTGTAGATATATAATTTGCATACGAAATGGCACAAATTGTTGTATATATAAAGAAAAGAAAAGTTAAAATGATTACCATTTTTACCTTGGAATTATTAAATAAATTTAAAATTTTTTTCATAAGTTACCTCCAATAAACTTTTTTTCTAAAATATTCTTTAAGATAAGTATTAACAAAATAAGAAAAAATATACATTGTCGAAAAAAAACGATGATTTTCATTGAAATATTATTGACATATTTGTAATGAAATGGTAAAATTTACCAGTAAACAAAATTAAGAAAATGCTTAATTCCGTACGATTATATAATTTGAAAGGAATGTTTAGTAATGGGAAAGATAACAAAAGAAAAAATGTGTGCATTTTATGCAAGTGATTATCATTTTGAAATGATAAGTTTACCTTATATTAGTAGAAGTATAGATGAAAATAAAGAAATTATTATTTTAACAGAAAATAATTTAGAAGATACAGTACAGACTTTAGTTTCAAGGATGAATTTAAAAGATGCGAAAAGAAATCAAATTTTAAATTTGGATTGGAAAAACAATGATTTAGAAAAATTTAAAGAAATTAGTAAAAATAGCAAAGAAAATAAAAATATGGTTATATTTATAAAAGGAAAAATAAATTATATAGAAAACATTAATAAAAATATAGAAAAATGGATAGATGGAAAAAACAATATAAATATTATTAATTGTTATGAATTTTTTGAAGTTGAAAATAACATAGAAATGATAGCACAAAAATACGATAAAATCTTAGGGACATCAAGAGAACAAGAAATTAATTTTTAAAATAAAAAATACAAAAATTGGCAGATAACAAATTTATCTGCCAATATTTGACTTAATTTAAGTTATGGTGTAATATATGTGTGATATAATAAACAAGAAAGGATGAATTTTATGGATATACAAATAGATGAAGTGAAATCAATATTAAAAAAATACAATCAAGAACATTTATTGAATCACTATGATAAGCTTGATGATAAAAAAAGAACAGAACTATTAGACCAAATTCGTAATATTGATTTTGAACTTGTAACAGAATTATATAATAGTACGAAGCAACAAAAATCAAATAACCGTGATGAAATTACTCCAATGAATTATTTAGATAAGTTCAAGCTAAATGATCAATATAAATATTATGAAGCAATAGGAAAAAAAGCAATAAAAGAAGGAAAACTTGCAGCTGTTACAATGGCTGGAGGTCAGGGAACAAGGCTTGGACATAATGGACCCAAAGGAACATATGATATTGGATTAGACTCACATAAATCTTTATTTGAATTGCTAAGTGATAATTTAAAAGAGGAAGGAAAAAAATATGGAGTTGTAATTCCTTGGTTTATCATGACAAGTAGAGAAAATAATAAACAAACAATTGACTTTTTTGAAAAACATAAATATTTTGGATATCAAAAAAATAAGAATATATTTTTCTTTGAACAAGGTGAACTTCCAATGATGGACACAGAAGGAAAAATACTAATTGGTGAAGACGGATTAGTTAAGTTGGCGGCTGATGGACATGGAGGAATTTATGAATCACTTGTAAAAACAAAAATGACAAATAAAATGAGAGAATTAGGTGTAGAGTGGGTATTTATTGGTGGAGTAGATAACTGTCTAGTAAAAATGGTAGACCCTGTTCTTATGGGAATTGCTATTGATAAAAAAGTAACGGTTGCATGTAAGTCTGTTGTTAAAGCTAATCCTCATGAAAAAGTTGGAGTATTCTGTAGAAGAAATGGAAGACCAAATGTAATAGAATACTCAGAAATTACAGATGAAATGGCAGAAGCTACTGATGAGAATGGTGAATTATTATATGGAGAATCACATATATTATGCAATTTATTTAGTATTGATGCAATTGAAAGAATGGGAGCAGAACCATTACCATATCATGTTGCATTTAAAAAAGCAAAATATATTGATGAGGATGGAAAGTTGGTAGAACCAGATTCACCAAATGCCTATAAATTTGAAGCTTTTCTATTTGATGCTTTTGGTGAAGTAGATGATATGGCGGTTTTAAGAGTAAAAAGAGAAGAAGAATTCGCACCAGTTAAAAATGCTGATTCAGCAGGTGTAGATTGCCCTAAGACTGCAAGAGAATTATACAAGAAATATTATCATTTAGATTAGTTATAATCGATTAGGGTTGGATATTAGATTTTAGTATTCAACCTTAATTTAGTTAAAAAATCAAGAGATAGTATAAAAATAAAATATATAATTATAGGAGGTACATTATGAATTATTTAGAAGAATATAAAAAATGGTGTGAAAGCCCAGAATTTGATGAAGAAACCAAAAAAGAACTATTGGAAATAAAGGATGATGAAAAAGAAATAGAAGACAGATTTTATAAAGAACTAGAATTTGGAACAGCAGGACTTAGAGGAGTAATTGGATCAGGAACAAATAGGATGAACAAATATACAGTAGGAAAAGCTACACAAGGATTAGCAAATTATATCCTAGAACAAGGAACACAAGAAAAAGGTGTGGCAATTAGTTACGATTCTAGAAGAATGTCTAAAGAATTTAGTATGCAAACAGCATTAATCTTGTGTGCAAATGGTATAAAGACATATTTATTTGAAAGTTTAAGACCAGTTCCAGAATTATCTTTTGCTGTAAGAGAATTGCAATGTACAGCAGGAATCATGATAACAGCAAGTCATAATCCACCAAAATATAATGGATATAAAGTATATTGGGATGATGGAGCACAAATTGTAGCACCAAGAGATAAAGATATTATTGCAAAAGTAAGAGCAGTTGAAAGTTTTTCTGAAATAAAGGAAATGTCAGAAGAGGAAGCCAAAAACAATGGATTATTGAATTTTGTTGGAAAAGAAATGGATGACAAATATATAGAAAAATTAAAAAGTTTAATATTAAATCCAGAAATTGTGAAAGAACAAGGAAAAAATTTAAAAGTTGTATATACACCATTACATGGAACAGGAAATATGGTAGCAGAAAGATTACTAAAAGAAATAGGAATTGAAAATCTATATGTTGTTCCAGAACAAAAAGAACCAGATGGAAATTTTCCAACAGTAGATTATCCAAACCCAGAAGACCCAAAAGCTTTTAAATTAGCTTTAGAATTAGCTAAAAAAGTTGATGCAGATGTCATTCTAGCGACAGACCCAGATGCAGATAGATTAGGAATATTTGCAAAAGACAGTAAAACAGGAGAGTATAAAGACTATACAGGAAATATGTCAGCATTATTAATTGCAGAATATAGGATATCTCAAATGAAAGAAAAAGGTATTTTACCTAAAAACGGAATGATAATTACAACAATTGTATCTTCAAATTTAACTAGAGCAATAGGTAAATATTACGGATTAGATGTTATTGAAGTTTTAACAGGATTTAAAAATATTGGTGCAGTTATGAGAAAGGCAGAAGAAAATAAAGATAAAGAATATGTATTTGGATTTGAAGAAAGTTATGGTTGCTTAATTGGTGATTATGCAAGAGATAAAGATGGAATTGCAGCAGTTATGGCTCTTTGTGAAGCGGCATGTTATTATCAGTCTAAGGGTAAAACATTATGGGATCAAATGATAGAAATATATGAAAAATATGGATATTATAAAGAAACACAAGTATCTATTGTAAGAGAAGGAGCAGAAGGAGCAGAAGAAATTAAACAAATCATGACAAACACACGTAACAAAGATATAGAAAAAATAGGAGAATATAAAGTTTTAGAATTTAAAGATATTGAAAAAGATTACGTAAAAGACATGATAACAGGAGAAACAAGTAAAAGTGGTCTTCCAAAATCAAATGTACTATATTATGAATTAGAAGATAATAATTGGTGTTGTATAAGACCATCAGGAACAGAACCTAAGATAAAACTATATATGGGTGTAAAAGGAAAAACAGATAAAGAAGCAAGTGAGAAATTAGAAACATTAAAACAAGCAATGTTAAATGTTGTAAAAATTTAATAAAAAAAGGTTGCCAAAATGGACAGTCCCCTTTGGCAACCTTATTTTATTTTCCAATCATCTAAATTTCTTTGGATTGCACCAAACAAATTGGCTCTTATCATTGGAATATTTTTAGACAAAGTATAAATTAAATTTTTCATATCTTCTCTTTTTGAAGTTCCATCCATTGGACAGACTTTAGGCATAACAATAATATTATTTTTTTTGACAAATCGTTTAATTTCTTTTTCAGGTGTATATATAAGAGGTCTTATTAATGTTATCTTTGACCTATCCATGTAGCTTTTGGGAGAAAAGGTACCGATATTTCCTGTATATAATAAATTCAAAAGAAAAGTTTCTAAAACATCATCTTGATTATGACCAAGAGCAATTTTATTACACCCTTCTCGAATGGCAATAGAATTTATAACACCTCTACGTAAATTTGCACATAATGAACAAGGATTTTTTTCTTTTCGAATATCAAAAACAATTTCTTTGGCATTACTATTTTCGATAAATAAAGGAATATCAACTTCATCACATATTCTTTTTAAAAAGTCAGTGTCAAAAAAGTCGAAACCAGGATTTACACTTACAGCAATAATATCAAATTTTTTAGGATAAAATATTTGTAAATTTTTAAAAGCTTTTAACATAGTAATAGAATCTTTTCCTCCAGAAAGACAGATGGCAATTTTGTCACCTTCTTCTATCATATGATATTCTTCTATTGCTTTTCGCATATGACTTAATATTCTTTGCATAATTGTTCCTCTTTCTAATTTTTTTATATTATATCATATAGTGTCAATAATATTAAATATAAAACGATACATATGGAGATATATGAATAGATATTGCTTTTTTTAGGACAATATATTATAATATTTCTGATATATGTGCTCATAGCTCAGCAGGATAGAGCAGTCGCCTCCTAAGCGACCGATGGGGGTTCGAGTCCCTCTGGGCACACCAATCATATATGGAGGAAATATGGAAGAAAAATTTATGCGAGAAGCTTTAAAAGAAGCAAAAAAAGCATATGAAAAGTTGGAAGTTCCTGTAGGTTGTGTCATTGTGAAAGATGGGAAAATAATTAGTAGAGGACATAATTTAAAAGAAACAAAAAAAGATACAACAAAACATGCAGAAATAATTGCTATACAAAAAGCAAGTAAAAAATTAGACTCTTGGAGATTACTAGATTGTGAAATGTATATTACATTAGAACCATGTAGTATGTGTGCAGGAGGTATCATAAATTCTAGAATAAAAAAAATATATATAGGAGCACTTGATGAAAAAACAGGAGCGGCAGGTTCTGTTTTAGATTTATTTCATGATTATACATTTAATCATAAAGTAGAAGTGGAAACAGGAATCTTGCAAGAAGATTGTGAAAAGATTTTAAAAGATTTTTTTAAAGAATTAAGAAAATCCAAACAAAATAGCTAGAAAGTGAACATAAATTGACTTAGGATAAGAAATATTGTATAATATATCAATATTTATTTGGAGGAAAAAAATGATTGAAAAGTTAAAAAGTCTGACCAAAACGAAAAGTTTCCATATTTGTATGATAATGGTTATTATAGTTGTCATTCTATTTATTGTTGGTATGTTGGTTTTAAGATATAGTGTAGAGGGAGAAACGAATATGCCATTCGAATTAAGTAAAATTGCAATTATTAGTTCTCAAGAAGGAATAGATAATGGAAAAACAGATACTAGATGGTCTTATGATGTGCATCAAGCAAATGATATATATTTATATATAGATAAAAATGAAAATTATGATAAAACAGAAATTATAAAATCTATAAATATAGAAAATTTCAATATAGAGGCAAATAATAAAGAAAATATAAAAATATATAAACCAGATACACAAGAAGAAAAAGTTATCTTTAAATATAAAGATGAAGATATTGTACAAAATATAGAATATTTAGGAGATGTTGAATCTGATTTAAAGAATTTAAAAGTATCAAATCAGGGAGGTATTATTGCCTTTAGATGTTCAAATAATAATGTAGTAGAATATAAATCAAATGACGAAGAAATTAAGCATGATGAATTATTAAAAAAATCAAATGTTACAAACGAGAGCTTACAAATGAAACTTTCTTTTGATTTAATTATAAAACTAGAAAGTGGTAAAGAATATCAAGCAAAAATTGAAGTAGAATTGCCAACAAGAAATGTAGTAGAAGAGGGAACGACATCAAGTGAAATTACAGACTTAGAAGATATTGTATTTAAAAGAATACATAATTAATTTTCTATAAATACTACTTGATTAAATATGAAAATCATTATATAATACAAATGGTATGATATTTAATCTTTGTATGGAGAGTATCCAATAAAGACCTATGAATCTTGTCAGGTCCGGAAGGAAGCAGCAATAAGTAGTTTATCTTTATGTGGTATACTTTCCATAGAGGGATTAAATTATCAGGACCATTTTTTTATTGAATAGGAAAAGTGATAGAAGAACATATAAAGGATGTGATAATATGGGGTACACAGCTCTTTATAGAAAATTTAGACCATTAAATTTTTCAGAAATGGTGGGGCAGGAACATATAACTAGAACATTAAAAAATCAAATTATGGCTAACAGAGTAGGACATGCATATTTGTTTAACGGAGGAAGAGGAACAGGAAAAACATCGGCTGCTAAAATCTTAGCAAGGGCTATTAATTGCTTAAATCCAAAAGATGGAGAACCATGTAATGAATGTGAGATTTGTAAAGGGGCAATTTCTGGCTCATTAACAGATATCGTTGAAATGGATGCTGCTTCAAATAATAGTGTAGAAGATATAAGGAGCATAAGAGAAGAAGTTAATTTTTTGCCAACAAAAGCAAAATACAGAGTATATATCATTGATGAGGTACATATGTTATCAACAGGGGCTTTTAATGCTTTATTAAAAACATTAGAAGAACCACCAGAACATGTAAAATTTATATTAGCAACAACAGAGCCACAAAAATTACCAGCAACCATTCTTTCTAGATGTCAACGATTTGACTTTAAAAAAATATCTAATCAAGACATAATAAAAAGATTAGAAATTGTATGTAAAGAAAGTAATATAGAAATAACAAAAGAAGCACTAAACATTATTGCAACACTATCAGAGGGAGCTATGAGAGATGCTTTATCTATTTTAGAAAGATGTATTCAAGATGGAGAAAACCAAATAGATGAGGATAAAATTAAAGATTTAGTAGGAATCCCTAAGATGATATTTGTTCATGATATCGTAAAAGCCATTATTGAATATGATGTAGATAAAGCATTAATAACAGTTAATAAAGTACTAGATGACGGAAAAGATATTTCAAATTTTTTGTGGGAAATTATAAAATATGTAAAAGATATATTATTATATAAAGCAACAAAAAATGTAGAATTATATAGTGAAGAGGAAAAACAGAAAATAAAAGAAATTTCAGAATTTGTTGAAAAAGATAGATTAATTAATTTAGTATATGCTTTTTCAGAATTAGAAAATGAAATGAAATTTTCTACACAAAAAACAATTATTTTTCAAGCAGGCATTATAAAATTGTGTAGTAAATTGGTTTCTTCAGATAATAGTAATTTAGAGCAAAGAGTAGATAAGATAGAAAAATATTTAAGAACTCATAGTGTAAATACAAATTATATGCAAACAGCTCAAACAAATCCCAATAATACAGAAATTAAAATGGCATATGCTATAAACACAAATACAACACAAAATGTAAATAAAAATACAGAAAAAGTGGTAGACAACAGGAAAGAAACAACAAATAAATTAACATCTTATTCAAATAAAGTAGAAGAATATTGGCCACAAATTGTAAAAGATTTAAAACAAAATGGAAAAATTGTATTATACACAAATCTTATGAATACAAGAGCTAGAGAAATTAATGATATGACTGTTGGAATAGAATTTCCAAATGGACTTACTGCATTTGGTAGAACAGTTTTAGAAAAACAAGAAAATATAAAAGAAATATCAAATTTAGTATCAATGGCTTCTGGAAAGCCAATGAATATAAAATATATCACAAATGTAGGAAATATGCAGGAAACAGAAGAAAAAAATATTAAGCGTATAGCAAAAGAATCAGATATACCTTTTAATGTAATAGAATAATAAAAATTTTTAAGAAAGGAATGTGAGAAAATGGCAAAAAGAGGTGGATTCCCAGGAGGTATGGGAGGATTTGGAGGCATGAATATTAATAGCCTAATGAAAGAAGCAAAAAAAATGCAAGCAGATATGGAGAAATCTCAAGCAGAATTAGCAAGTAAAGATTTTGAAGCAACAGCAGGTGGAGGAGCAATATCTGTAAAAGTATCAGGACAAAAAGTAATTAAAGAAATTAAAATACAAAAAGATGTAGTAGACCCAGATGATGTTGAAATGTTAGAGGATTTAATTTTAACATGTGTAAATGAAGCATTAAGAAAAGTAGATAGTGCACAAGCTGACCAACTTGGAAAATTTAATATACCAGGATTCATGTAAAAATAAAAGGGATTATAGGATTTTCCGATAATCTCATTTTATTTTTACAAAAAAGAGAAATATTAGGAGGTACAAAATGTCATTATATTCACCATCAATAGAAAAATTAATAGAAAGTTTTGAAAAATTACCAAGCATTGGTCATAAAACTGCAGCAAGATTGGCCTTTTATATTTTAAATAGCTCAGAAGAGGAAACAAAAGAATTTGTTAATTCTATATTAGAAGCTAAGAAAAATTTAAAATATTGTAGTAAATGTTATAATATTTCAGATACAGACCCTTGCCCAATTTGTAGTAATCCTAAAAGAGATATATCTTCTATATGTGTAGTTGAAGATGTAAGAGATATCATTGCAATGGAAAAAACGCATGAATTTAAAGGTGTATATCATGTTTTACATGGTTCAATATCACCAATGAATGGTGTGGGACCTGATGATATAAAAATAAAAGAGTTATTAGCTAGATTGATGGATGGAACAGTAAAAGAAGTTATTCTTGCTACAAACCCAAGAGTAGAAGGAGAAGCAACAGCAATGTATTTATCCAAATTAATAAAACCACTAGGAATTAAGGTTACAAGAATTGCACATGGAATTCCAGTAGGTGGTGATTTGGAATATACAGATGAAATAACACTTACAAAAGCTTTAGAAGGAAGAAGAGAATTATAAATTTACATAAACTTGAAAGAATAATATTTTTTTGGTATAATATATATATGCATGTGCGAGCAGAAAGGAAGTGAAACATGCTAGATTCTGCAAATAGACTCACTATTCCATCAGCTCTTATGGAACAATCAAACCTGAAAGGGGAAAAGAAAGTGTACATTACCGTTGAAAATGGTGATATTCATTTTATTCCCTATTCTCAGGGAGCAGAGGGGCATAAGGTCTTTGATGTAAGGAGTCTGGATGCGAAGCGAAGGATTACGCTTCCAACTTCGTTTGTAAAGGTTTCTTCTGAATGGGAGGTATATCTTTTGAACGGAGAGATTTGGGCAACACGGCTGTTGCTCTAAAGAAAAAAGCGACACATTTATGTGTCGCTCTTTTCTGTTAATAAAATATCGCAAATATTTTTGGTTGAATGTAATTTAGCTAATTTTTTTGTATTTTCTTTCATACTTTCTAATTTTTCAGGATTAGAAAATAGATTTTTTAAAATATCTTCAACATTATCTTCTTTTTTTATCCATACAGCAATACCATTTTGTTCTAAAAATTCTGCATTTTCTTCTTCTTGACCAGGAATAGGGTTAATGATAACCATTGGTAAATGAGAAGCTAAACTTTCAGTTGTAGTCAATCCTCCAGGCTTTGTGACAACTAAATCAGAAACACTCATAAATTCTGGAACTTGACTTGTATATTCAAAAACAATAATAGAATCATTTCTTTTATATTTTTCAACTGTTTTTTCAAATGCTAATTTCATTTTTTCATTTTTCCCAGCAATGGCAATTATTTGCATATCTGCACAATATTTAACAAAACCTTCAAAAATTTCTACGGTTCTTGTTTTTCCTAATCCAAATTCACCACCACCAAAAAACAAGATAGTTTTCTTTTCTGGCTTAAAATTTAATTCTGCAAGTATTTTTTCCTTATCATATGTTTGTAAAAAACGATTAGATAAAGGAATTCCAGTAGCAAATACTTTTTCTTCTTCAATTCCTTTTGATAGTAAATACGTTTTCATTTTTTCATGGGCCACAAAATAGTAGTCAGTAAAATCTGAACCAACTAACCATTGATCATGTGGAGCAAAATCTGTCATAATTGTTGCAATTTTAGCATGTATTTTTCCTTTTCTTTTTAAATAACTACACATTTGACTACCAAATGGATGTGTAGAAATAATTAAATCAGCATTTTTTTCTCTTAAAAGTTTTAATAATTTAATTGCCATAAATTTATTAGAACGACTAGTAATATGTGCAAGAGGACCTTTTTGAGAGTCAGAATAAATTCTTCCCCATGCCCAAGGAGCCTTTTTTGCCATTTCATTATATGCTTTTGTGGTAACTTTTTCGATAGTTTTATTAACATATTTCATACAGTCGATTAATTCTACATCAATATCATTGTAATTATTTTTTAAGCATTCATTAATTGATTTAGCAGCATTTAAATGACCTCCACCATAAGATGCATAAAAAATTAAAATTTTCATCTATAATCTCCTTTTATTTTACGTTTTTTCTCAATTTTAACATAAATGAAATAAAATTTCAAAAAATGGAATAATTTTTTTAAAAAAAGTAAAAATAATTATAAAAACAAGAGGTGGTAGGGTGAAAAAAATTATAAAAATAGTAACAATATTTATTTTATTAACAATAATATTTTTTATGATAGTTCTTTTAGAACAAAAAGATTCTAATCAAAATGTTAGCTATGCAGCAACATCTCATACATCAGACATTCAATTAATGGCAAGAGCAATTAATGGAGAAGCAAGAGGAGAGCCATATGAAGGACAAGTAGCAGTTGGAGCTGTTATATTAAATAGAGTAAAAGATTCTAGATTTCCAAATACAATATCAGGTGTCATCTATCAATCAGGTGCTTTTACCGCAGTAGCAGATGGACAAATAAATGCGCCAATAGATGAAAGTTCAAGTGTATATAAAGCAGCACAAGATGCCATGAATGGATGGGATCCAACGGGTGGTTGTGTATATTATTTTAATCCAGATACGGCGACAAATAGTTGGATATGGTCAAGACCGCATGTCAAAACAATTGGAAAACATAGATTTTGTAAATAGATATTAGCTAATTTACTAATTAACCATAAGTGAATAGAGAATAGAATTTTAAATTAATAAAAATTTTTATTAATTCAAGGAAAACAAGAAAGGATGAAAAATCATGAATAAATTAATAGAATGGAAAGAAAGATTAAAAAAAGGACATATGCTTAGTATTATATGTGTTCTTTTAATTATTGTTGCCATATTAGGAATCATATTATATAAAAAACAAAGAGAATATAGACAAGCTTCTGAAAATTCATATAATATGGCATTTTATGAATTAGTAGATTATGTTCAAAATGTAGAAACGTATTTGGCAAAATCATTAATATCTACAACACCAGAACATGGAGCAGAAACATTAACACATTTATGGAGAGAAGCAAATCTAGCGCAAAGTTATTTAAGTATGTTACCAATAGAAAGTCAGGAACTAGAAAATACAGAAAAGTTTTTAAATCAAGTAAGTGATTATAGTTATTCTTTATCAAGAAAAAATATATATAATGAAAGCTTAACACAAGAAGATTTAACAAATCTTGAAGAATTGCATAGCTTTAGCACAGAACTAGAAAATACGTTAAATCAATTATCAGAAGATTTAAATAATGGAAGATTTAAGTGGGGAGAATTAACCAAAAAGGGAACAGTCGCATTTGCACAACAAGTAGATAATATATCAAAAGAAAGTTTTAGCAATTTAGAAGAGAATTTTCATGAGTATTCTGGATTAATTTATGATGGTGCTTATTCAGAACATATGACAAGTACAGAGAAAAAAGGATTAACAGGAGAAGATATAGATGAAAACAAAGCAAAAGAAATTGCAGAGGATTTTATAGGAAAAGATAAAATAAAGGAAATATCAAGCTTGGGATTATCTGAAAATGCTACAATTCCTGCATATAGTTTTTCTATAACAGGAAATGAAGATGAAAATATAAATATATCAATTTCTCAAAAAGGTGGGCATATTATTTATATGAATACAAATAGAAGTGTCAATTCTGAGATTTTAACACAAGAAGAGGCAACCAAAAAAGGTAAAGAATTTTTGAGTAGTAAAGGATTTCCTAATATGCAAGAAACCTATTATGTGACACAAGAAGGTGTGACAACAATTAATTATGCCTATATGCAAGAAGATGTTATTGCATATCCAGATTTAATAAAAGTAAAAGTAGCATTAGATAATGGAGAAATACTAGGAATAGAAACGACAGGTTATTTAAATAATCATATCGAAAGAAATATTAGTAATGTACAAATAACAAAAGAAGATGCAAAAAAGAATTTAAATTCTAAATTAGAAATTACAAGTGAAAGAATGGCAATTATACCGACCGAGTGGCAAACAGAAATATTATGCTATGAATTTAAAGGGACTGTTGATGACAAACAATTTCTTGTATATATTAATGCAGAAAATGGAAGAGAAGAAGATATTTTAATCATAACAGAAACAGGAAATGGCGTATTAACAATGTAATTATCTACTAGAAGAACATCATAAAGAAAAAGTATCTAATAGGCACCTCTCAAAATCAAGTTTTGAGATTCTCCTATTAGATACTTTAATTTTTTCTAATATGATTTTATTTGCATTCGTCATTTACAAATTTTTAGTATATAGTATTTTGAATTTTTACTAATGTCTTTTATAAGTATCTTTAGATAATAATTCTGTACGTACAACTTGTCCATTTTGCTTTAAAATCCTATATGCTTCTGAATAGGTTGATGTAGCAGTACTTCCAGTAACATAAGAAGAAATTTCTACTTCATATTCATTATTTGTTTTTAAACCATAGATTTCAAATTTAGCAATACCACCAGAAACAGAACATACTAATTTTATTGGGTATTCCCTGTTATTTTTAAATTTAAAATCGATTGAACCATATACAACAGTGGCATCACGACTTGCAGTAACATAAGAAGGTACAAATTGATGATTACTTCTTTCTACAATTTCCAAATTTGCATATAATACAGCATTATACAATGTTGAAGTGATTTGACAAATACCACCACCTAAACCATCAACAACTTCACCACTAACATAGATAGGCGCTTCTTTATAGCCTGCGGAAATTGTTCTTTCACCAACTACTTGGTTATATGAGAAGGTTTCACCAGGCATTAAAACTGTACCATTAATTTTTGAAGCAGCTAATTGTAAATTCGTAGTTCTATCTCTATCTCTAGTAGAATACCTAGTAGAATAAGTTGATAGTAAATCAGGAAAAGCTTCTGTACCAATCATATTTGTTGTTACATTTGGATATAAAGTTTTTAAAGGTATAGTATATTCATCTTGTTCTTCTAGTAACATAGATTTTGCTTCATCTAAAGAAATAGCAAAATCCAAACCATTTTCAGATGGATAAACAGCATATGGTTCTTGGGTATAATAAGCATCAACAGGTTCTTTATATAACTCGTTATAAATTTTATCTATGTTTATTTCAGAAGGCTGTTTTATAACAGTAGCAATTTCTAAAGTTCTATTTTTTAATGTTAAATTTAAAATGCCATTTTTAATATATGCACACATTTGGTTTACATCAACAACATTACCTTCACTACCTTTGGTAACAATTAAATTACTTCCATCAATATAATATCCACTTTCGATAACTGTATCAGGCAATTTGCTTGAAATATCATTTAAAGCAATTTGTAATTGCTCTTCATCTAAGCTTAAGTTAGGTTCTATATCTATATTAGAAATTAAAGTTTTTAAAGCTGTAAAACCATTTTCAATCATATTGCCAGATTTTCCTATGGAATAGGCTTGATTTACTGCAGAATCAATATCAAAATTTACATTTAGAGCAGACATAGGAATACTAGTTTCATAATCATTATGTATTAAATTTATATTTTCTGGTAAATTTTCATTTATGTAATTTTGAACTTTTTCTTTTGCTTCATCTATAGATAAATTAGAAACATCTATGCCTTTTATATGAATTCCAGAAATGATATTTTCATTTTTATTATTTAAAAAAGCAAAAATAAAAAAAGCAAGCATTAATAAAACAATAAAAACAAGTACTAAAATTCCAAAAATACTAGCAATTTCTAGACTGATACTTTTGTTATGAGAAGGATTATAATTTTCAACTGGATGAAATATGGTTTTATTATTATCTGTTTCTATACTATGCATATCTTTATCTATTTCTAAATCTTTTATGCTCATAAAATTCTCCTTTTGAAATATGTCTTACATATTATATCATATTTAGTCGAAAAAGAATATATGAGATATGTAAAAAATATAAAATAAATAAAGGAAAAAAATAAAAAAATTGCCAAAATAAATTCATCAAAAAAGAGAATACTAAACATATAAAGTTGTATATACAGTTTTATAATTTTTGAATTTTTTTAGGAGGAAATATGTCTAGAAATAGTAAGTTAATTTCTGAAAATTTAAGAGAAGAAATTGCAAAAGAATTAGGTGTATATGACCAAGTAAAAAAAGACGGAGGAAGCTGGGGAAATGTTTCTTCTAAAGATTGTGGAAACATTGTTTCTAAAGCAATAGAAATAGCAAATAGAGCAGTAAAATAGTTTTTTATGGTTAGATAAGGCTAAATATAGTTTTATCTAATCTTTTTTATTTGTTAAACATGTTGCAAAAAAAATATATTCATCATATAATTTAGAA
Organism: uncultured Clostridia bacterium; assembly: GCA_944386675.1. Taxonomy (GTDB): domain Bacteria; phylum Bacillota; class Clostridia; order TANB77; family CAG-508; genus CAG-269. Next base: position 68,538 of record CALXBY010000002.1, read on the forward strand.
AATAAAAAGCAAATTAAGAGGTGAAACAAATGGAAAAAATGACAATAAAAGATATTGTAAAATGCATGGATGGAAATCTAATTTCTGGAGATGAAAATACAATATGCAAAACATTTTCAAAAGATACCAGAACCATCGAAGAAGGAGATATTTATATAGGTATAAAAGGAGAAAATTTTGATGGAAACTTATTTTGGAACAAGGCGCTAGATAATGGGGCAAAAGGTGTTATTGTACAAAATATAGAATTTAGCAAAGATGAACTAGAAACATACAAAGATAGAGTAATTATAAAAGTAGAAAATACATTAGAAGCTCTATATAAATTAGCAAGTTATAAAAGAGATTTATATGATATACCAGTAGTTGCAATTACAGGAAGCGTAGGAAAAACAAGCACAAAAGATATTGTAGCAAATGTAGTTTCGCAAAAATGTAAGACATTAAAAACAATAGGAAATAATAATAATAATATAGGATTACCATTTACCATATTAAATGCGCCAGAAGATATAGAAGCTTTTGTATTAGAAATGGGAATGAATCATTTTGGAGAAATCCATTTATTATCAAAAATTGCAAAACCTGACATATGTGTTATAACCAACATAGGAACATCTCACATAGGAAATTTAGGCTCACGAGAAAATATATTAAAAGCAAAACTTGAAATATTGGATGGAGCCCAAAATCCATATATTGTTATTAATAATGACAATGATTTATTACATAAATGGTATGAAGAAAACAAAAATACATACAAAATAAAAACATATGGTATAAAAAATCAAAGTGATATTTCTGCCATGAATATTCAGTTACAAGAAAATAGTAGTGAATATGAAATTTATTTAAACGATAAAAAGGAAAAAATTAAAGTTCCAGTTGGAGGAGAACATTTTATATTAAATAGTTTATGTGCTATAGCAGTTGGAGAGAAATTAGCTATAGAAAATAAAGAAATAAAAAAAGGAATTGAAACATTTACGCTTACGAAAAATAGAATGGAAGTTACAGAATTAAAGAACGGAGCAAAAATTATAAATGATGCGTATAATTCTAGTGTAGAGTCTGTAAAGGCAAGTTTAGAATATATGAATCACATAAAAGCAAATAGAAGAATTGCTGTACTAGGGGATATATTAGAAACAGGAGATTTTGCAAAAGAATTGCATGAAAAGGTAGGAAAAGTGGTTTGTGAAAATCATGTAGATATTTTAATTTGTAATGGAGAAAATGCAAGATATATTGTGGAATCTGCTAGGACACATGGTTTTAATCAAAAGAACATATATTATTTTGAAGACAAAAAAGAAATTGAAAAAATTTTAATAGAAATGATACAACCAAAAGATGTTATTTTATTTAAAGCATCAAATGGAATGCGATTTTTTGAAATAGCTAAAAAAGTAAAAGAAGTTTTATCTTAGAAATAAAATAAGTAAATAAAAGAATTTGATAATCAATCATTTATAGAAGGGAGAGGATTGTATGAAAACAAAAATAGGACTTATTTTTGGAGGAATGTCAACAGAAAACGAGGTTTCTGTTATGTCAGCAAATTCTATCTTAGAAAATTTAGACAAAAATAAATATGATATTTATCCGATTTACATTTCAAAAGAAGGAGAATGGTATCAATATCTTAAATTAGATAAAATAGAAATAAGTGAAAAATTAGAAAATATAGAAAAAATAGATAATATAACAAACTATTTGCAAAAATTAGATGTACTTTTCCCGGTATTACATGGATTATATGGAGAAGATGGAACAATTCAAGGATTATTTGAAATTTTAAAAAAGCCATATGTAGGATGTGGCGTATTAGCCTCAAGTGTAGGAATGGATAAAGCATATACAAAAGTGATTTTTGACAGAGCAAATATTAAGCAAGCACCATACATATATTTAAAAAAATACAAAGATACATATATCTGGGTAGACAAAGAATTTAATGAAAAAAAGATGTCTTTAGAAGAATGTGTGGATATGGTTGCTGAAAGATTGGAATTTCCTATGTTTATAAAGCCATCTAATTCAGGTTCAAGTGTAGGAATTAACAAGGCAAAAAACAAAGAAGAATTAAAAAAACATATAGAATATGCAGGAAAATTTGATAATAAAATATTAATAGAAAAAGGAATTAATGGTCAAGAAGTAGAATGTGCCGTACTTGGAAATGAAGAGGTAGTTGCTTCATGTGTTGGAGAAATTAAATCTGCTGATGAATTTTATAGTTATGATTCAAAATATCAAAATGAAAACTCAAAAACATTAATTCCAGCAAATATAAGTGAGGAGATTTCTGAAGAAATTAGAAAATTAGCTATTAAAGCATTTAAAGCAATAGATGGAAAAGGATTATCAAGAGTTGACTTTTTTGTGGAGGATAAGACAAATCAAATTTATATTAATGAAATTAATACATTACCTGGTTTTACAAAAATAAGTATGTATCCGAAATTATTTGAAGCAGTAGGAATAAAATATAGTGAATTAATAGATAAATTAATAGAATTAGCTAAGGAAGAATAAAAAAGATACACCTTATGAAGTTTTTTAGAATTTAAAACCATAGGAAATATATTTTTAAATGTTTAGTGAAAAACAAGCTAAAAATTGAATTAGAAAAAATCCATAAAACTATGGATTTTTTCATTTTTTATGATATAATAAAAACACCTAATTATTGGGGAGGATGTCAAATGATTTTTAAAGATTATTACAAAATTTTAGGGCTAGAAACTAGCAGAGTTTCTATTGATGAAATAAAAGTAGCATATAGAAATGCAGCAAAAAAATATCACCCGGATGTAAATGTAGGAGATAGTTTAGCAGAAGAACGTATAAAAGATATTAATGAAGCATATAGAATTTTATCTGTTCCAAGTTCAAAAAGAAAATATGATAGAATATGGAATTCGCATAATTTAGTAAATAAAAAATTCAATTTAAAAGGAAAAGAATCTATTGTCAAAATGTTTTTTGGAAATATTAAGCAAAATAGTGATGAGCAAGAAAGAAAAAGTAAAGAGCCATTACGAGGTGAAAATGTAGAAACAGAAATTAATGCAAGCATATATGAAGCTTTTTACGGATTAGATAAAAAAATATCTTTAAGAACAGTAGAAGGAAAAATGAAAACATTTACAGTAACAGTACCTCAAGGAATAAGAGATGGTGAAAAAATTAGACTTATTGGACAAGGAAAGCCTGGAATAAATGGTGCTAAAAATGGTGACTTATTAATAAAAATAAATATTAAAAATGACAAAAAGTTTAAACTTCAAGGATGCGATATTCATACAGATTTGTTAGTAACTCCATGGGAAGCAGCCTTAGGGACAAGAGTGAACATACAATCGATTGATGAAGAAACCAAGGTATATATTCCTCAAGGAATACAAAGTGGAGAAAAGATACGAATACCTGGTAAAGGTTATAAAGACGGAAAAGGTGCAAGGGGAGATTTAATTGCAGAAGTAAAAATAATGGTACCAAAAAAATTAACAAGTGAAGAAAAAAAGATATTTGAAGAATTAAATAATATATCAGCTTTTGATCCTAGAAAAGAATAAGAAAAAACATACAATTTACATAATATGTGTATTGACAATATATGTATTTTCATGTAAAATAAATAGTGAGTGTTATAAAAAACAAATGACAAGCTATGGATTAAAAACATAGAAACGGAGGGAAAAAAATGGAGACATGGGAAGGAAAGAGCTTTAGCATTACAGATCCAAAGGGAGTAAGTACAGTAATCTATCAAATTATAAAAACTCCAAAAGCCTTATTAAAGGAATATCCGAAATATGCATTAGAAAGACTAGAGTCAACAGATGAAATAAGGGGAGATATGATTAGAAAAACATTTTATGTTGATTTCCCATCAGTAAATCAAGATGACTTAGTTATATTATCTTTTGGAAAAGATAGAGTTGTTGTTAATACTGCAATTTTGGAAGGTGATAAAGTATCTATCAGTAAAAAACCAATGCCTTTAAAGTTTGACAGTATATATTCAGAACATGAAACAGAAATTAAAGACTTTAAGTATACACCAAATTTAAAGAGACCAATATGTGTTATAGACCCAGAAACTACGGAAGAAGTAAAGCCTATGCTTTATTTTGATGAGAAAACAAATGAAGTAAAAGGAAAATGTAAGTTGAAACCAAACAAACCTTATTTTGCCTTTGAAATCAGGGACAAAAAAGAGGATTAAGGAGGATAATTTAAATGAGTGTTACAAGTTTAAACGATGCAAAAAGTGAATTATATTTTTCTATGTTGCTTTTAGAAAATAATCGATTGAATCCAGGACAAAAACATGGTGATGCAACAAAAGCGGTGGGAGAACCAGGGGATTTAATTATCACTGCCGGAACATTAAATATGCAAATACCAGTTAATCAACATGTAAAAGTAGATATAAAAGGGAATAGACAAGATGAGAATCGTAGTAGTAAGAGAAAAGATATGAAAGATTTTCAAGAAAAGGCAGAAAGAATGGAAAAATTTAATAAAGAAAAAGCAAAAGAAATTGCTATGCAACAACAATCTAAAACAAATAGTCATGATGTTAGATAATAACAAAAGAGAAGGTGATTTAAGGTGAATTACAAAATAGAAGGTGCGATAAGAAGAAATAGAACAAATTTTATTATATTTGCAATACTATGGATATTTATAGCCATAGTATTTGTTACGCCTATAGCACATAGTACTTTTTTGGCAAAAGCAAATGGAAATTTTGACTTAGAAGTATTTGTCAAAACATTTGGAACTTGTATAACAAATCCATTTGGTACTTTAGGTAGTGTGTTAACAGAAGGAGCAATGGGAACGTATTTTTCAACATTAATTGTGGTAACTATATTCTATTCTTTATTCTTCTTTATTGGATTTGTGAGGTCAGCACCTAAAAATGAATTCTCAGATATAGAACATGGTTCTAGTGATTGGAGCCAAAGAGGAGAACAATATCAAATATTAAGTAAGAATAAGGGAATTATATTAGCAGAAAATAATTACTTACCAGTTGATAAAAGAGGAAATGTCAACGTCCTAGTAGTTGGACGGATCTGGATCTGGTAAATCTGCATCATATTCAATACCAAATGCTTATCAAATGTTAGGTTCTTATGTATTTACAGATCCAAAAGGAGAACTGTATGATAGAACAGCAGGATATTTAAAGGAACATGGATATAAAATTAAAGTTTTAAACCTTGTTAGACCAGAATATAGTGATGGATACAACCCATTGAAACATATATCATCAGGACTAGATGTTGACGTAATTGCAAATACAATTGTAAAAGGACAAAAATCAGAAAGTGGAAGTTCAGACCCATTCTGGGATGATTCTGCTGAAATGTTATTAAAAGCATTAATTTACTATTTATTAGCAACAAGACCAGAAGAAGAACAAAACTTAGCAAGTTGTGCAGAATTGGTAAGGGCTGCAAATACAAATGGAGGAAGTAACCTACTTACAGAATTAATGAGCCAATTACCATATGACCATCCAGCAAGAATGAATTATAAATCTATTGAAATTGCACCAGAAAAAACATATAGCTCAATCCTAAGTTCATTACAATCAAAGCTTGGTAAATTTGACTCAAAAGAAATTGCAGAATTAACTTCAACAGATACAATAGATTTTGAAGAAATCGGAAATGAAAAAACAGCCGTATATGTTATATCTTCAGATACACATACAGCATATGACTTCTTATTAACGATATTCTTTGCTCAAATGATACAACAATTATATGATTATGCAGACCAAAATGGAGGAGCATTAAAAGAGCAGACTTTCTTCATATTAGACGAGTTTGCAAACATTGGAAAAATACCAGACTTTGATAAAAAGATTTCAACATCTAGAAGTAGAAGAATATCATTTAGTGTTATTTTACAAAATATAGACCAATTGGAAGCTGTATATGAAAAATCATATGAAACCATTATGGGTAACTGTGATACACACGTATTTTTAGGAAGTAACTCATATAAAACAGTTGAATATTTCTCAAAAGCCTTAGGAGAAAAGACAATTGAAAGAGATAGTGTATCAATAAATAGAGATAGACAAAACTGGAAAACAGGAAAGAGTGTATCAGACCAAGTAATGGCAAGAGCTTTAATGACACCAGATGAATTAAGAAGAATGGATAATGACTTATGTATTATCTATGAAAAAGGAATTAAACCAGTAAAGGCAAATAAATTTTACTATTTCAAACATCCAATGGCAAAAGAAATGCAAAGACTGGAAATTAGCCATAATGATATAGGTGAAATTGAGAGAGGAACCTGGAGAAAATATAATCCATATAATCCATATGTTCCAGAGGATGATAAAAAAGAACAAGCAAACAATTTAAAAGTTGAATCATTAGATGATTTATTTGATGATGATGTACCACCTAAAGAAGAAAAGAAAGAACAACCTAAAACAGCACCAGTAGTACAAGCTAAAGAAGAAGTAGAACCAAAAAAAGAGGAACCAAAAGTACAAGATACATTAGATTTAAACAGTTTTGATGATGCACCAGTATTACCACAAAATCCTGTGGAAGAAGAGGATGATATGTATGATTTACAAAAAGAGCTAGAAGCTAAATTTGATGAATTATTTGGTCCTTTAAATGAAGATGATTAAATGTCAATGGGGACGGAGAATTTTGACACACTCAAAAGTCAAATTCCGTTTCTTTTTTTATTGTACAGAAAAATCGACTTTTATCTTGAATATATATAAGATTTTTCCATATACAATAAGGTTAGGCTTCTTATGATTATTTTTGCATTATGATGGAGGAAAATTTTATTTAATAAATAGAACTTTAAATTTTTGTAAAAAATAAACCAAAAAAGTTTTCGCCTATATACTTGAAAAAAAATAATAATTAGTATACAATCATAAACATAATAAATGCTTATATTAAGAAAATATAAATAGAAATAAAAAAATATAAAAGAGGAAGAGAAATTATGAAATTTGTACATATAGCAGATATACATTTTGATAGTCCATTTGTAAATCTATCAGACAAAGAAAATTTAGGAGATATTAAAAGACTAGAGCAAAGAAAAGTATTTAAAAAAGTAATTGAATATATAAAAGAAAATGAAATACCATATTTTTTTATTGCAGGAGATGTATATGAACAAAAATATATACGAAAATCAACAATAGAATATATAAATGGACTATTTCAAGAAATATCAAATACCCATATATTTATTAGCCCAGGCAATCATGACCCATTTATTAAGAATTCATATTATAATCAATTTAAATGGAGTGATAATGTACATATATTTTCTTCAAAAATAGAAAAAGTAGAATTAGAAAATATAGATATTTATGGATATGGTTTTGATGACTTTTATTGTACAGAGTGTGGAATAGAAAAAATAAATATAGAAAATAAGAGTAAGACCAATATATTAGTTATTCATAGTACAATTGATGGTGCAAATTTAGAAGAAAAACAATATAATTCTATATCAAAAAAAGTATTACTTGAAAAAGGGTTTGATTATGTGGCAACAGGACATATTCATAAATTAGATTATGATACAGAAGAAAATCAGAAAGTTGTTTATCCAGGTTCTCTAATTTCATTAGGATTTGACGAGTTAGGTGAACATGGAATGATTGTTGGAGAAATTGATGAAAATACGAAAACAGTTAAAACAGAATTTATTCCAATAAGTGAAAATAATTTTGAAGAAATAGACATAGATGTAACAGATATGATTTCTAAAGATGAATTAGTTGAAAAAATAAATGATTTAAATATTCCAGAAAATCAATTCATAAAAATCATTTTAATAGGGAAAAGAAATTTTGAAATTGATAGATATGAAATATATAAATTATTAACAAATGAAAGAATTATTAAAATAAAAGATCATACAAAAATAAATTATGATTTAGAAAAAATAGCCAATGACTATACTTTAAAAGGTCTATTTGCTAAAGAAATATTAGAAGAAAAAGAAAACGCAGGAGAAGAGGCATTAGAAATCATAGAAAAAGCAGTAGAGATAGCTTTTGAAGCATTAGAATAAAAAAGATAACCTTATTGTATACAAAAATTTCGAGTAGGAATTAAACAAAAAAATAATTTTTTATACAATAAAGAAAGGAATGATCGAACGAGTGGAAATTAATAAATTAAAAATAAATGCCTATGGAAAAATAAAAGACAAAGAAATTGAACTAGATAAAAATATAAATATTATTTATGGAAAAAATGAATCGGGAAAATCTACGATATTAAATTTTATAACAAATATGTTATATGGAATATCAAAAAATAAAAATGGAAAAGATTATTCTGATTTTGAAAAATATAAACCATGGGAAGGAGAAGAATTTTCAGGTAAAATAGAATATACTTTAGATAATCATGAAAGATTTGAAGTATTTAGAGATTTTAAAAAGAAAAACCCACAAATATTTGATGAAAAAAAAGAAGATATTTCTAAAACATTTAATATAGATAAATCAAAAGGAAATGAATTTTTTTATGAGCAAACAAAAATGGATGAAAAATTATTTTTATCTACGATTGTGGTTAACCAAGAACAAGTAAAATTAGAAAAAAGTGAACAAAATATATTAATACAAAAAATTGCAAATTTAGTAGGATCAGGAGAAGATAATGTTTCTTATAAAAGAGCAATTGATAGAATTAATAGAAGACAATTAGAAGAAATAGGGACAGAAAGGTCTAGGGAAAAGCCATTAAATATATTAATGCGTGAAAATCAAAATTTAGAAAATGAAAAAAACGAATTAGAAAAATATAAAAATTCTAAATATGAAATTGAAGAAAATAAAAATAATTTATTGGAAAAATTTTCAAATTTAGAAATGGAATTAGAATATTTAAATAAAATAAAAAAAATAATTGAAGAAGAAAAAATAGAAAATGAAAAAATAAAAATAAAAGAAAATATTAAAAATAAAAATGATGAAAAAATAAATTTAAATAAAAAAGAAATTTTAGATATTGAAAATGGAAATAAAAAAATATTAGAAAAAAATAATCAAAAAATAAATAATTTAATTAAAAATAAAAATAAAATAAAAAATAAATTAATTATATTATTTATAATATTAATTATAATAAATATTTTAGTATTTGCTTTAATAAAAAATAATATATTTAAATATATTTTTCTTCCTACTCTCCCAATGGATTTGATTTTTTCTATTATTTATTTGAAAAATAAAAAAAATAAAATAAAAATATTAGAAAAAGAAAATAAATTAGAGGAAGAAAAAATAAATAATGAAAAAAATAATTATTTAAATGAAAATAAAATACTAGAAAAAAATAATGATGATTTACAAAAAGAAATAAATGCATTAAAAAATAATTTAAATACAGATACAAATTTAAAAATAGAAAAAATAAAAAATAATTATTTGAATAAAATAAAAAATAATAAAATAATAGAAATAAATAATTTAAATAATATAAATGATGAATCAGAAAAAATACAAAATGAATTAAATGATACAAAAATAAAGTTACATGCTTTAGATTTGGACAAAGAAAATGTAGAACCAAAAGTAGATAACTTAATGAAAATAGAAGAAAAAATGGTTAACAATAACGAAAAAATTGTAAACTTGAGAAAATTAGAAAAAAGTATGGAACTAGCAAAAAGATTTTTAGAAAAAGCTTATGAGAAAATGAAAAATACAGTTACCCCTAAGTTTACAGAGAATCTTTCTAGAAACATAAATGAGATAACAAATGGTAAATATAAACATGTTATGGTACAAGATGATAATGGATTAGTTGTAGAATTAGAAAATGGTAATTATGTTGAAGCAAATCGATTAAGTGTTGGAACAATAGACCAATTATATTTATCTTTAAGACTTTCTATGACAGAAGATTTATCAAAAGAAAAAATGCCAATTATTTTAGATGAAGCATTTGCCTATTATGATACACAAAGATTAGAAAATATTTTAAAATATTTAGTAAACATATATCCAGATAGACAAATACTTATATTTACTTGTACAGAAAGAGAAAAAGAGATATTTGAAAAATTACATATTAATTATAATTTAATTAATTTATAAAAAATATATAATTATATAATAATAAATTTGAAAAAATTATAGCTTTTGATTAGAATATTTTTTATAAATACAAAAAAGGGAGAAATATAATGAATTTAAATATAAAAATTAGAGGAAATGATAAAAAAGAAATTTTAAAAATTTCTATGATAATGATATTAATAAATAGTATAATAACAATTATAGTTGCTATTTTTGCTCATGTTGATATTCTAAAAACCATTATTTTATATGCAATTTCTATTATATATATAGGTTATGTGGTATATATAGTAAAAAAAGAAAACGAAGAAAAAATGGTAAAATCACAAAATGATTTTGAAAACAAATATGACCCTATATTAACAAAATTCTTAGTAAAAAATGAATTTGAGTTAGATGAAAATTTATTAAATGCTGAAATTTATTATCTTATAAGAAAAGGATATGTATATATAGATAAAGAAAAAAATATATTAAAATTGAAAGACAGAAATCAATTTAAACAAATAGATGCATTAGAAAGAATTGATAGTAATAAAATAAAAGAATATTCCACAGAAGAAATTCCTTCATATGAAAGTATGTTCATAGGAAAAATATTATTTGCTTTTCGTGATGAAATAGGAATACAAGAGCTTCATAAAAATATAAAAGAAAATTATTATTACCAAAGAGGAGAAATTTGTAAACTTGCTATGGAAAAAATGTTACTATATGAAATTGAAAAACATAATATGTTAGGAAATGGTAGTAATATTAATCTTATTTCAATTGTTAGCATATTAAACATTATTACAGCAATTATTCTATTTGCTGTTATGGGAAGATTTAATGTTATTTTATTATTAGCAATGGCTCTTAATATTGCTCTAAATGTAATTATCATAAAAAATGAAAATATTTTGTCTTATAAATATTCTGATGAGGTTATCAAATATATAGATGATTTAGAAGAATATACCCAAGAATTAAAAGTTAAGAAATCAGATTTAGAAGTAGAAGAATTAAAACTAGAAAATTCAGAACAAGAAATAAAATACGAAGATATGGATGAAGAAGAAAATTCAGAAGAGCAATATACAGATGAATTAGATATAGAAAAATCAAATATAGATAAGGAAGAAATAAAGAAAAATGAAGATGATGAACAATTAAAATTATTATTTGGTATAGAAAAAATAGATAAAATAAACCAGCTTGTTTAAAGCTGGTTTATTTCATCACATTCGTGAACACTGACATGCAAAGAATCTAAAAAACGATTATAAGCATTTTCATCAAACTCTTCAAAGTGTGTTAATTTAAACCACTGACATCCAGCAAGATAAGCCATAATTAAGCTTTCATCAGTTACATTTTTTGATGTAGTTCGTATATATTGAAGAAAAGAGCTTTCAAATAGTAATAATAACTTATTAATAAAGCGTATTTGCATTTCTTTTTTATTACGAATAATATAAATTGTAACGAATAAACAAATACAAATCACACTTGAAACCGTAATAGAAATACCAAAGTATATTAGCAATCCAGCTATAATAATAGAGATTATTACGGTAAAAAAACTATTTGTGATAGCTGTTATCAAAGGCATATTACATGCTTCTATTGTAGAGCAATATTTTGATATCCGATTCGCTTTTCTGAATTCATAAATATTTTCAGGAAGACGATGTTTGCGGTAAATAAAATCACATATCATATGTTCTGCTGAGTGATTAGATTTAAAAGCAAAACTTTCGATGTAAATGATTTTATAGCAAACATAGAATTCAATTAACAATAAACATATTGTTGTGATTATATTGCTCATAAAGAAAGCTATCAAAAAAGCGTATTTTGAATATTCGGATGAAGTAAAGAAAGACATAAGAAGAATGGTAATAGGAAATAAAAAAGATAATATGAAGGATGAGAAGAAATAAGAGTCTGTTTTATATTTTCTATTATGTAAATTCTCATTTTTCTTTTCTTCTTTTATTTCCAGTTCTTCAAATGTGTATTCATATATATTTTCACATTTGTGAAAAACCTTTATCCGTTGAGAGTTATTAAAATATACGTAAATAGCTTTTTCGGAGCTTTTTGCTAGAGGTATAAGATATGGTTCCTCCTCGAAAGTGAAATATTCTTTGATGTCATCAAATTTGATTCTTTTAATCATTGTAACTTCCTTTCTATTTAGAATATAAGTTTATAGTTGCAGGGTTTTCGTTAGAAAACTCTTAATATTTTATCATAAATTTACATAAAAATCAATTAGGGAACACTTGTAAAAGATGAAAATATATAGTATAATAACAAAAGCGTTATAAGTGAAGGAGAGTATGTATGTTTGAGAAATTAGAAACTGTAGAAAAGAGATATGATGAGTTAACAAAAATGATTAGTGACCCAGAGGTAATAGCAAATCACGCAGAATGGCAAAAATTAATGAAAGAACATGCCAGCATAGAAGAAATTGTGTTAAAATTTAGAGAATATAAAAATACAAAACAGGCAATGGAAGAAGCAGAAGAATTAATGAAAGACCCAGAAATGAAAGAGCTTGCAGAAGAAGAATATTATGCATCAAAAGAAAAATTACCAGAAATAGAAGAAGAATTAAAATTCTTATTAATTCCAAAAGACCCAGATGATGATAAAAATATTATCTGTGAGATTCGTGCTGGAGCAGGGGGAGAAGAAGCGGCTTTATTTGCTGGAACGTTATTTAGAATGTATACAATGTATGCGGAAAGAAAACATTGGAAACTAGAAGTTTTAAATGAAAATGAAACAGGATTAGGTGGATACAAAGAAATTTCCTTTATGATTACAGGAAAGGGTGTGTATAGTAGATTAAAATTTGAAAGTGGTGTACATAGAGTACAAAGAGTTCCAGACACAGAAAGTAGTGGTAGAATTCATACATCAACAGCGACTGTTGCGGTTTTACCAGTTGTAGAAGATGTAGAAATAGAAATTAATCCAGCTGACATTAAAATGGAAGTGTTTAGAGCATCAGGGGCAGGAGGACAACATATTAATAAAACTTCATCAGCTGTAAGACTAATCCATGAACCAACAGGAATTGTTGTTGAATGTCAAACAGAACGTTCTCAATTCCAAAATAAAGATAATGCCATGAGAATGCTTAGAACAAAATTATATGAAATTGAAAAGCAAAAACAAGATGATGCAATATCTAGTAGCAGAAAATCACAAGTTGGTTCAGGCGATAGAAGTGAAAAAATTAGAACATATAACTATCCTCAAGGAAGAATTACCGATCATAGAATTGGTATGAGCATCTATCAAATGGAAAACTTTTTAAATGGGGATATAGATGAAATGGTAGATAATTTAATTGCAGCAGATAGGGCAGAAAGACTAAAAGGAGAAGAAGAATAAAGTTAAAGTACAAGGGTAAATTTTTACTTTTGTACTTTTTATTATAAAAGAAGTTCAACAATATTTACTAAAAACAAGTACAATGATAAAATAAAAAAAACAAGTTATTTAAGGAGGTTCTTATGAAAGATAAAAGAATAGAAACATTAGCAAATAATTTGCTAAAAAATTCTGTTAAGTTACAAGAACATGAAAATATTTTAATAGAAATATTAGGAGAAGATGGGATATCATTAGGGAAAGAATTAATCAAACAAGCAGAAAAAATGAAAGCAAATCCATATTTTAATATTGTTAATTATGAAATTTTAAGAGAAATGTTATTAAATACAAATGAAGAGCAAATAAAAATGTATGCAAAACATGACTTAGAAAGAATGAAAGATATGGATTGCTATATAGGTATAAGAGCAAATACCAATACAGCAGAATTAGTTGATATTCCAAAAGAAAACATGGAATTGTACAATAAATATTATAATTTACCTGTTCATTTTGAAGAAAGAGTAAAACATACAAGATGGTGTATATTACGATACCCAAATGCATCAATGGCACAAATGAGCCATATGAGTTTAGAAAATTTCGAAGAATTTTATTTTAAAGTATGTAATGTAGATTATACCAAAATGGAAAAAGCGATGGAGCCTCTAGTTAAACTAATGAATAAAACAGATAAAGTGCATATAATTGGTAAGGGAACAGACTTAACTTTTAGCATAAAAGATATTCCGGCAGAAAAGTATTTTGGAACATACAACATTCCAGATGGAGAGGTGGCAACAGCACCAGTAAAAAATAGTGTAAATGGATATATAACTTATAATACGGAAACAAGTTATAATGGAATTACTTTTAACAATATAAGGTTTGAATTTCAGGATGGAAAAATTATAAAAGCAACAGCAAATAAGGAAAAAGAAATCAACGAAATATTAGATACAGATGAAGGAGCAAGATATATTGGGGAATTTGCTATTGGCTTGAATCCTTATGTGGAAAATGTAATAGGAGATACATTATTTGATGAAAAAGTAAGAGGAAGTTTTCATTTTACGCCAGGAGATAGCTTAGAGGAAAGTGATAATGGAAACCAATCAAGCATTCATTGGGATATTGTTAATATTCAAACACCTGAATATGGTGGAGGAGAAATTTGGTTTGATGATGTATTGATAAGAAAAGATGGAAGGTTTATATTAAAAGAATTAGAAGGACTAAATCCTGAAAATTTAAAATAGTAAAAAGAAATATAAAAAAGCTTTAGGAAAATGTTGACTCCTAAAGCTTTTTTATTGTAATAGTATATAAATAAATTTACATGAATTTTCCGTAATTTGTAATCATATATTCATATATAGAATAAATATTTGCAGCCAGTATTTCGACATCATCAATATTAATAAGTGAAACATCTTCACAAACCAAATTATATTCACCATTAATAGCAAGCATTTTACGAGATAATTTTGAATCATACTTTAGATAAATATTACAGATATTAATGACACTTGAATTTTCTAAATTAATTTTAAGAACTTTATTTATAAAAACCACATTAATATATTCTAGAAAAACTGCTAACTTAAAATAAGCATCTTTATATCTTTTTAAGTCCACTAATTTATCAATTAATTCTAATTTTTTTGTCAAATTTTTATTTGTAATTAAACTACTTAAATCATTCAAAATTTCTAAATTCATACTATCCTCCATGTAATATATTATTAACTAAAAGGCAAGAAAAGTAAAGAGTAAATTTATCGATATAAAAAATATAAGAGTAATAAACTAAAACACTTTGAAATAAACTAAAACAAAGTATATTTTAAGGAGCTTTTTCATGCAAGAAATATTAAAAACAACATTAATAGGATTATTTTTTGGAACCTTTGGAACAACCATTGGCGGGATTATAGGCGTGGTTACCAAAAAACATTCTAAAAAATTTTTAAGTTTCGTATTAGCTTTTGCTTCAGGCCTTATGATGGCTATTATCTGTTTTGATTTAATGCCAGAAGCATTAGCAATTAGTAATATTGTAAATGTAATTATCGGAATTCTACTAGGAATTAGTATGATGATTTTTTGTGATAAGATAGTTGAAAAAAAGTTTACTATAGAGGATACAAAAGTAAATAAAAATAATACTTTGTTGAAAACAGGAATTATTGTATCGATTGGACTTGCAATTCATAATTTCCCAGAGGGATTAGCAATTGGTTCTGGCTTTGGAGCTTCAATTAAATTGGGTTTAAGCTTAGCAATTGCTATTTGTTTGCATGATATTCCAGAAGGAATATCTATGGCAATTCCTATGAAAAATGGAGGAATGAAGAAAAGCAAAGTGATATTTTTCGTGGTTATGTCTGGGATTACTACGGGAATAGGAGCTTTTGTAGGAGCAATTATTGGAGAAATATCACAAGAGGTAATTGCTATTTGCTTAAGTTTTGCAGCAGGTAGCATGCTATATATTATATCGCGGAGAATTATTACCAGAGGCAAATAAATTATATCATGGTAGAATGACAGCACTTGGAAATATTATTGGATTTTTATTAGGTGTGGTTGCTATGATGCTATAAAAATAAAAAAGTGGGAACAATAATATGTAGCGAAAATATGTTTGAAAATATCTAAAATTCTATTGACTTTTAATATGGGAAATTATATAATGTGATTACAATTAGAAGAGGAGAAAAATAATGCAAGATATATTAAAAGGATTAAATGATAAACAATATGAAGCAGTAATAAATACAGAAGGACCATGTTTAGTTATTGCTGGTGCAGGAAGTGGTAAAACAAAAGTACTAACACATAAAATTGCGTATTTAATAGGTGAAAAAAGTGCAAAGCCATGGGATATATTAGCAATTACCTTTACAAATAAAGCTGCTAATGAAATGAAAGAAAGAATTGCAAATTTAATAGGAGATGATGCAAAAGACATATGGATGGGAACATATCACTCTATATGTGTTAGAATCTTAAGAAGATTTATTGATAGAATTGGATTTGATACATCATTTATTATTTTTGACACATCAGACCAAAGAACATTAGTAAAAGCATGTATGAAAGATTTAGCAATTGATGATAAATTGTTTACAGATAGAAGTGTTTTATCTGAAATTAGTAATGCAAAAAACGAAATGCTAGAACCAGAACAATATACAGCTAAAGCTAATGGAGATTTTAGAAAAGAAAAAATTGCTACAGTTTATGAATTATATCAAAAAAGATTAAAGGAAAATAATGCAATTGACTTTGATGATATTATTAATTACACAATCAGAATTTTAATGGAAAATGAAGACATACTAGAATATTATTCAAATAAATTTAAATATGTTTTAGTAGATGAATATCAAGATACAAATAAAGCACAATTTACATTAGTTACATTATTTGCTTCTAAGAATGGTAATATCACAGTTGTTGGAGATAATGACCAAGGAATTTATTCATTTAGAGGAGCAGATATTTCTAATATATTAAACTTTGAAAGAGATTTTCCAGGAACAAAAATAATAAAACTAGAACAAAATTATAGATGTACAGGAAACATTTTAAAAGCTGCAAATAGTGTTATAAAAAACAATGAAGTAAAATATAAAAAAGAATTATGGACACAAAATGAAGAAGGAAACCTTCCAAAGGTATATCAAGCTGATAATGAATATGATGAAGCAACATATATCGTAACACAGATTGAACATCTAAAAAGAGAAGAATATTATAAATATTCAGATTTTGCCATTCTTTACAGAATGAATACGCAATCAAGAGCAATAGAGGATATTTTAAGAAGAGAAAATATACCATATAAAATTGTTGGTGGTTTAAAATTCTATGAAAGAAAAGAAATTAAAGATATTATTGCATATTTAAGATTAATCCAAAATAGTGCAGATAATTTAAGTTTAAAAAGAATTATTAATGAGCCTAAAAGAGGAATTGGAAAGACAAGCTTAGATAAAATTGAAATTTTAGCACAACAAAATGAAATCTCAATGTATGAAGTAATTAAACATGCAGACCAATATGGATTAAATAGAGTATATCTAAATTCTAGGGACTTTATTAATACAATAGAAGAATTAAAAGATAAAAAGGACGAATTAGTAATATCAGAATTAATTAAAACAACCTTAAAGAAAACAGGATATACTAAAGCATTAGAAGAGGAAAATACAATTGAAGCAGAAAATAGAATTGAAAACTTAGAAGAGTTCTTAACAGTAGCTATTGAGTTTGAAGAAGAATATGCAGAAAATTCTTTAAGTCAATTCTTAGAGGGAATTACACTATCTTTTGATATTGATAATGTTGAAGAAACAGAAGATTCTGTAACTTTAATGACATTACATAGTGCAAAAGGATTGGAATTTCCTGTGGTATTTTTAGTAGGAATGGAAGAAGGTATTTTTCCAGGATACAAATCGATTTCAGAACCAAAAGAATTAGAAGAGGAAAGACGTTTATGCTATGTAGGAATTACAAGAGCAAAAGAACAACTTTACTTAACTTGTAGTAAACAAAGAACAATTTTTGGTTCAACAAGCTATAATCCGGTGTCTAGATTTTTAAAAGAAATACCAGAAAACTTATTAGAAGGATATAAAGAAGCATTTGGCGAAGAGGATAATAACAAAAATCAAATGTTTAAAGATTCTAGTTATACATGGACTTATGGAAGCAAAGATAATGGAACAATTAAAACATATAAAATTGATGAAAAAGAAAAAGTCGGTGTAGCTGCTAAATCTAATAATACAGGATTTGCCTTTAGAACAGCAGAGAGCTTCTTGAACAACTTAGGAAAAAAGATGGCGCAAAATAAAGAAATTGATTTATCAAAATATGAAGCAGGTGTTAGAGTATATCATAAAAAATTTGGAGAAGGAACTATCAATATGGTAGAGCCTGAAGGAGAAGATTTAAAAGTAGATATTAACTTTGACAAAGTAGGACATAAAAGGCTAATGGCAAAATATGCAAATTTAGAAATTATATAAATTAGCTGAATTTAATAAACACAAAAAATAACCTTTGTAAATTAAACAGAGGTTATTTTTTATACCCAAAAAAGCATTAATATTAAAAATTATGATGTGATTTTTTGTAATAATAAATTTTAAAATTAAATAAAATATTTTTAGAATAAATCCTATAAAAATGGAAATAATGAATAAAGAAACAAAAAAGAAAGGAATGATTAAAAATGGCAGACTTAAATCAAATGGAATTACAACATTTAAGACATTTAATTGGAGCACATGAAACAGCATATCAAAAATTAAACACATATTCATCACAAGCTGTAGACCCACAAATAAAACAACTTTTTACGAAATCAGCACAAGATGCATTAAATACAAAGCAAAAATTAATGACATTTTTAAATAATTAAGGAGGATTTTATGGACGAGAAAACAATGGTAAATGATATTTTAGCTGGAGTAAAATCAGATTTAACAGCATATCAAACAGCAATATCAGAGGCTGAAAATATGCAATTAAGACAAACCTTTCAACAAATCAGAAATAATGATGAAAGCTTTCAATATGAATTATTTAAAATAGCACAATCTAAAGGATATTATATTCCAGCACAAAAAGCAACAACAACAGAGGTTAATACAGTCAAAACAGAGTTACAATAGGGACGTGCCAAATCGTTTCAAAATGAAACCAAAAGGGACATACCTAAAATGAGAAAAATGAAATAACATGACATATATTAAAAAAGATAATATATATGTCATGTTATTTATTTATGGTGTGAAAAATTGCTGATTTTATCTTTGTAACCAAATTATTCTCAAATCATTTATTTTTAAAAAATTAAACTTGGGAGGTATGTCCCTTTTGGTTTCATTTTGAAACGATTTGGCACGTCCCTAATGAAAAAGAGAGAAAAAATGAATAAAATAAAGTAATCGTAAAAAAAACAAAATAAACTTACGGAAATCAGACTTTTAATATCTTTGCAAAAAATAGAATATTACAATATGATTACACTATCATATACAAAGGAGATAGTGTAATGTTTAAAAAGGTAATGGTTCATGCAAGAAGAGGAGTGAAACTCATAATTCTTTTTATGATTGCAATATTTTTAATTATAGGTGCAGTTGCATTTTTATATAAACCCACATATAGTGTTTCCATAGATGGTGAGCAAGTTGGGTACACATCTAATAAATCTGAATTACAACATAAAATTAATGAGTATGTAGATCATGGTGATGGAACAAATAAGAATATAGCTTTTGTACAGGTAGACAAATTACCAGAATACAAGTTATGTTTATTGAAAAGAAATATAGTAACAAATGATGAAGAGATATATAATAAAGTAGTAGAACAAGGAATTCCTTATTATAGATATTATGCTATATTAGAAAATCAAGAGGAAAAATATTATGTTTCTTCATTTGATGAAGCAGAAAATGCAGTCAATACTTTAAAAGAAAAAAATAGTGAGAATATAGATAAAATTTCAATTTTAGAGAAATATGAAACAGGAATAAAAGATATGGTTTCTGTTGATGAAGTTGTTTCCAAGTTATATGTAGAAAAGAAAAAAGCCGTTAAAGTTGCCCAAAATACTTCTTCAAAAGCATCTGGATATGTAAATACGCAAACAACAACTTCAGGAGGTAAGGCATCATTAGGAATCTCACTGATTAGACCAATTTCAGGAACAATAACTTCTAGATTTGGTGTAAGTAGTAGTATAAGAAGTTCAGCACATACCGGATTAGATATATCAGCACCAACAGGAACAGCGATTAAAGCAGCGGCAAGTGGAACTGTCACATTTGCTGGATGGAAAGGTTCTTATGGATATATGATAGTAATTTCTCATGGCAATGGGGTACAGACGTATTATGCACATTGTAGCAAATTATATGCATCAGTTGGACAAACTGTTTCACAAGGAGAAACCATTGCAGCTGTTGGTTCAACAGGAAATTCAACAGGACCACATTTACACTTAGAAGTTAGAGTTAATGGAGTAGCATATAATCCACAAAATTATGTGTATTAAAAAAATAATATTAAAATAAGAAAATAAAGAAAAAGAATCCACAATTTGTCAAAAAATTGTGGATTCTTTAAAAGTTTTTTAAAAAAAAGGATACTATAAAAAATTAAGATAAGAAATATTTTATTCCTGTTTCAATAGCATTTTTTTTCATTAAAGACTTTCCGTGTTCAAACAATTTAGTTTTAAGTGTATCTGAATGTGAAACTAAAGTTGCAAATTCTGAAATAGTAGAGTAGAAAATATTAATATATTCATATTTTGCATTTATGTTAGATAATACAAGATAATATGTATCATTATATAAGTATAAAGAAATAGTTTTAGCAAGTTGTTTAAAATTTATTTTTTGAATTGAATGAATATTCATACAAAAGTCGCAAAATTCTTCAAAACTATAAAATTTGTATATAGATGTAGTACTTTTAGGATTTAGATTTGCCACTTTCTTTTTTGCAGTAATTTTAGGTTTACGAGGAGAATTTGTAACTTTTTCTACATATTTTGTAATTGTAAAAACAAAAAAACCATCAGAGGAAGAAAAAGCTTCTACAAGAAGTTTGTAACCTTCTGTATAAAATCCTACTTCTTTTTCGGCTTTTAAAAGCATTTCTAAAAATAATTTTTGAGATTCTATAGGTTTTTCCATAAGCGTATTAGAGTCAAGATTGTTTTCCTTTAAATCTTCTGAATTAATAATGACACGAATCTTGTTTTCAGTAAGTTTTTCAATTTTCATATATATAAAAGGCCTCCTTAATTCTATTAAGTATATTATACTACTAATATTATTATATTTAAATATATAATTTTTGGTAATAAAAATTTAGATTTTAAATAATATAACATATAAATATGAAAAAAGTAAAGGTTTTACTTGAAAAAAATGTTAAATCAATATATAATACCAATATGTGAAAAAATAAATAGCCGTAAGAATAAAGGGCGAATGTGGAGGTATAAAAATGGCAACAAAAGACAAAAATATATGGATATTATTAGTATTTATTTTATCAGGTTTAGTAATTGGGGGACTATTAGGACAACTAGCTTCTAATGTTGATTGGTTATGGTGGCTTTCTTATAGCCAAACATTTGGATTACAAGAGCCAATTGTTTTAGATTTAAGTGTTGTTACAATAACGTTTGCATTAATGTTTAAAATTAGTGTGGCTAGTATTATAGGAATGTTATTAGCAATTTTGATTTACAAAAAAATATAAGGAATTTATAATAATAAAATTTATATGAAGAAAATTTAAAAATAGGGGCAAAATATGAACACTAGAAAGGAAGGATATTTTGTCTATAAAAATAAAAGAATTACCAGAAACAGAACGACCATATGAAAAAATGGAACTATATGGAGAAAAAATGCTATCAAATGCAGAACTATTAGCAATTGTTATAAAAACTGGTACGAAAGAAGAGTCTTCAGTAATGATAGCACAAAAATTATTAAGTTTAAATCCAAATCCTCAAAATAACAACTTAGAATTTTTAAGAGAAATGACAATAACTGAACTTATGCATATAAAAGGAATTGGTAAAGTAAAGGCAATACAAATAAAAGCAGTTTGTGAATTAGCCGTGCGAATGACAACACCAACCAATTATCAAAAAATAAAAATTAAACGACCAGAAGATATAGTAAATTTACTTATGGAAGATATGAGGCTAGAAAAACAAGAGATAGTAAAACTAATTATTCTAAATAATAAAAATGAAATTATTAGAATAAAAAATATAGCATTAGGTGGAATTAATGCTGTTAATATGTCGATTAAAGATGTTTTATCAGAGCCAATAAAAATACAAGCACCTAAGATTATATTAGCACATAACCACCCCAGTGGAGATGCAACACCTAGTAAAGCAGATATAGAAGTAACAGAGAAAATATTTGAACTTGCACAAATATTTAATATAGAATTATTAGATCATATTGTTATAGGTAATATGCATTTTACAAGTATTATCTCACAGCTATTAACAAAAGATGGAGAAATATAACTATATTTGAAAGGAACGAAAAAGATTATGAATTTTTTTACATTTGGATCAAAAGATATTGGAATTGATTTAGGAACAGCAAATATTTTAGTAACATTAAAAGGAAAAGGAATTGTTTTAAAAGAGCCATCAGTTGTAGCGATTGATAGAAAAACAGGAAATATCATGGCAACTGGTACAGAAGCAAAAGAAATGCTTCGGAAGAACACCAGATCAAATAAAAGCGGTAAGACCATTAAAAGATGGTGTTATTGCAGATTTTACTGCAACACAATTAATGCTTAAAAATTTAATAGGAAAAGTTGGAAGAAGATATAATATTGGAAAACCAAGAGTTGTGGTAGGTGTACCATCTGGAATTACAGAAGTTGAAGAAAGAGCAGTAGAAGAATCTGTTATCCAAGCAGGAGCAAAGGAAGTTTATTTAATAGAAGAACCTATGGCAGCAGCAATAGGTGCATCATTAGATGTAGGAGAGCCAAGTGGAAGCATTATTGTCGATATTGGTGGAGGAACAACAGAAGTTGCAGTTATTTCACTAGGTGGTATTGTTGTAAGTCATTCTTTGCGTGTTGCAGGTGATGAATTAGATGAAGATATAGTAAATTTTATAAAAAGAGAAATGAATTTAGCAATAGGGGATACAACAAGTGAACAAATCAAAATGCAAATTGGATGTGCTATGCCACTTATGACTGAAATGTCAATGGAGATAAGAGGAAGAGACTTAACAGATGGATTACCAAGAACAGTTACAGTAACTTCTACACAAATAGAAGAGGCAATGAAAGAATCAATTGCTAAAATTGTAGAAATTGTAAAAATTACATTGGAAAAAACGCCACCAGAATTGGCATCAGATATTATGGAAAAAGGTATTGTTTTAGCAGGCGGAGGAGCACTAATTAAAAATTTGGACAAGCTACTAAGTATAGAAACAGGAATGCCAGTATATATAGCAGAAGAGCCATTAGATTGTGTGGTTAGAGGAACTGGTAAAACATTAGAAGATTTAGAAAGACTAAAAACAGTATTGATTAATGCCAGAAGAAAAAAATAATTAAGATAGGAGTAAAAAATGTATAAAAATAAAAAAGCTGAAATAGCAGGTATTGTTATAACAATTATTATTTTAATATTGATAGTGATATTTTCAAATTCAGATACAGAAATATCATTTCTTGAAAATGCAGCAAGTAAATTAGTAATGCCTGTACAAAATGGATTAACCTATTTGAAAAATAAAGTAAGTGGAAATAGTACATTTTTTACAGATATTAATAATTTGAAACAAGAAAATGAAGAACTAAAGCAAAAAAATAGTGAATTAGAACAATCATTAAGAGAATTAGAAAATATAAAGTCAGAAAATGAAACATTAAAAGAATACTTAGACTTAACTGAAAAATATGGAGAATACAAAACAGTACCAGCATACATTATAAACAAAGATATTAGTAATTATTCTAAAACAATTGTAATAAATGTAGGAAGCAATGATGGAATAGAAGAAAATATGACAGTTATTGCAGACCAGGGATTAGTAGGACATGTTATTTCTGTTACAAGCACAACGGCGAAAGTAAGAACAATTGTAGATACTTCAAGTTCTGTTAGTTGTTTATTAAGTACAACAGATGAAAGTATTGTATGTAAAGGAACACTAGAGGAAGAATCAGCATTAAAGGCTATGTATGTACCAGACGATGATGGAATTATACAAGGAGACAGTGTAGAAACTTCAGGACTTGGAGGAATCTATCCAAAAGGTATTCATGTAGGAAGTATTAAAAGAGTGGTTAATACAAAAAATGCAACAGATAGATATGCGATTGTTGAAACTGCTGTAAATTTTGATAAATTAGATACGGTATTAGTAATAACGAATAAATAAAAGAGGTGGAATCAGTGAAAAAATTGACAATTAATATATGTATCATATTAACTGCTTTTATTATATACTTTTTACAAGCCAATTTTTTTAATTGGTTTACAATCTCCGGAGTAATGCCAAATCTATTTATTATATTTGTTTTGTTTATTGGATTGTTTTCAAATAGGATGACTGGTGTGGCCTATGGTGTCATATTAGGAGGTGTTTTAGATTTAGTAATCGGAACACAAATAGGAATTAATGCAGTAGGATTAGGAATTATAGGCTTTTTAGCTGCAACCTTTGATAAAAATTTTTCAAAGGACAGTCGAGCTACAATTATGTTTATGGTATTAGGAGCAACACTTATATTTGAAATTATTGTTTATATCTTAAATTATATTGTATTTTCAACAAATATAGAAATTATCAATTTTATAAAAATCTTAGCAATTGAAATTATTTATAACTTAATTATTGCTATTATTATATATCCTCTTATGCAAAAATTTGGATATAGTATTGAAAATGAATATAAAGGTAATAAAATCTTAACAAGATATTTTTAAATAATAAAAAATAATGGCATAAACCTATAAAGAAAGCAAGGAGGTGAAGCCTTGAAGGGATTGAATTTTACAAGAAAAAAGAAAAAAACAAGAAGTAACTTGAATTTAAGGTTTAATATGTTAACTGTACTTACCTATTTTGTGGGGATTGTATTAATTATACAATTATTTAATTTACAAATTGTACATGGAGCAGAATATAGAGAAGAATCCAATACAAGGCTTACAAGAGAAACAGCTTTAGAGGCAACAAGAGGAGAAATATTAGATAGAACAGGAACAGCATTAGTTAGCAGTTCTACTAAATTTAGTTTAGAGTTATATAAAACGAAAATAGATGATAATGAGTTAAATAATTCTATTTTAAACATTGTGAATTTACTAGAAAAATATCAAGTTGAATATGTGGATTCATTTCCAATAACAATTAATCCTTTTGCATTTACAATTCAAGATGAAGCTTTAGCAAATTGGAAGAAAACATATAAATTAGATGAAAATATATCTGCTCAAGATGCTTTTTATGACTTTAAAGATAGATATGAAATTCAAAATACAGACATATCAGAAATTAGAAAAATTATAGCAATTAGATATGAAATTACAACAACTGGATATAGTAGTACAAAAGCATTAACAATAGCAGAAAATATACCAAGAGAAGCAGTAGCAGAATTTTCAGAAAGTAGTGATAAATTCCCAGGAATTAATATTGTAACAGAACCAGTAAGAGAATATACTTCTGGAACACTAGCATCTCATATTTTAGGATATGCATCAACAATTAGTGCAGAGGAATATGCAACAAGAAAAGATACATATGATCAAAATGATATTATTGGAAAAACCGGAATAGAATATGTTTTTGAAGAATATTTAAAAGGACAAGATGGAACAAAACAAATTGATATGGCAGTTGATGGAACAATTACTTCTGAATATATTTCAGAAGAAGCTGTAGCAGGAAGTGATATTGTTTTAACAATTGATTCTAATTTGCAAAAAATAACGGAGCAAGCCTTAGAAGCAAATATCAAAAAAATTGCTTCTGGAGGATTTGGAAGAGTTTATAATACAAATGCAGGTAGTTGTGTGGTTATGAATGTTAAAACAGGCGAAATTTTGGCAATGGCAAGTTATCCAAATTATGATCCAGCAGATTTCGTAGGTGGTATCAGTACAGATAAGTGGAATCAATATAATACGGATCAAGCAAAGCCACTAATGAATAAAGCAGTTCAAAATTCATATGAACCAGGTTCTATTTTTAAAATGGTAACAGCAATTGCAGGACTAGAGTCAGGGGTTATTACAAGAACAGAAAAAATAAATGACACAGGTATTTATCGTAAATATAATTTAACTTGGCCATGCTGGTATTATACAGACTATCATACAGGACATGGATATTTAAATGTTTCACAAGCAATTGAAAGATCATGTAACTATTTCTTCTATGAAACTGGTGATAGAATGGGAATTGAAACTTTAGCAAAATATGCAAGATATTTTGGGTTAGGACAAAAAACGGGTGTAGAATTACCAAGTGAGGCATCAGGTGCAATGGCTACACCAGAATATGCCGAAACCGTAGGTGTTACATGGACAAAAGGACAAACCATTAATGCTTCAATTGGACAAGGTTTAGACAACTTTAGTCCATTGCAAATGGCTAAATATATTAGCATGTTAGCAAATGGAGGAAATGATATAGATGTAACAATTATAAAGAGTATTATTAAACTAGACGGAACAGAAGCTTCAAGAGAAGAAATTAATAATTTTGTTAATCAAAAATTAGGGCTTGCAGAAGAGGAAGAAAGTGAAGAAATAACAATCAGTCAAGAAACAATGAGTGCTGTATTAGAAGGAATGCGCTCAGTTACAACAGATGAAACAGGAACAGCGTATTCAAGATTTCAGGATTTTGGAGTTTCTGTTGGTGGTAAAACAGGTTCTGCGGAATCTTTTGATGACAATGGAAATGAGATTGTTAATGCATGGTTTGCAGGTTTTGCACCATTTGATGACCCGGAAATTGCAGTTGTAGTTATGGTAGAAAATGGTGGACATGGAAATTATACAGCAGAAGCTGTTGTAGATATAATGACAGAATATTTCGGAATGAATACACAAGATGTACAAGAAGATATGAGTGCTGTTAATTATAATCAATCTTTAAGATAAAAGTATGTGTCAACGATTGTATATTTTATTTCTAAATACTTTGTGTGTCGCAACCTAAGGAATCAACTTTTGTAGGTTGCTCCAATCGCACTCGCTGTAAGCTCGTTTAATTGCTTACGCAGTATTTAAAAATAAAATATATAATACGTTGATATAGATTAAGTAAGAAGGAAGGATGTAAAAATGAGAAATTGCGTTAGTATTAATTTAAGAAAAAATGAGATTTTAATAAAAATTAGTGATGATGCAGAACAAAAAGAAATTATTGATAATCTAAAAAGAAAGTTACCAGAACTAAAAAAAATGTACAAAAATGAAAAAATACCAATAACAGTAACGGGAAAAATTCTAAAAAATAAAGAAATTGACGAAATACAAGAATTGATTAAAAAAAATATTGATGTAGAAATTGATTTCGATATGCCTAAATCCTTAGGGCTTTCTAGCATAACAAGAACATTTAATAAAGAAATTGCTGTATCAGAAACAAAGTTTCATAGAGGTTCTTTACGTTCTGGTCAAAAGTTAGAAACAGAAGGAAGTTTAGTAATATTAGGAGACGTTAATTCTGGTGCAGAGGTAATTGCTTCTGACAATATTGTGGTTCTGGGAGCTTTAAGAGGCTTAGCACATGCTGGCGCAAAAGGAAATAAACAAGCGATGATTTCAGCTGGAATTTTAGATACTGTCCAAATCAGAATTGCAAATGTGATAAAAGAAATAGACAGAGATGAAGAACCTTTGCATAAACAAGCATATGTTAGCATTATTGATGAAAATATTGTCATAGAATAAGTTTATTACGTAATAAGAAGTAAAATGAGTAATATAAATAACATATCATCTTTTACATCTTCCTTATATAAGAAAAATAATAAAGATAAGATAATTAAATCGTCTAAATATAGTTTTAGACCAGAAAATTCTATTAATGGTTCTTCTTGATTAGAAAAACCATTTGTGTTAATAAGAATTGGTCCAATAGAACTATAATTAGATGATTTTTTTTCTTGCCTAGTATTGTTATCCATATCTGTATGATTTTCATCTCTATTTATTCTTGGATGGTTTGAAGATTTCAAATTGTTTGTTTCATAATATGATATTCTATCATTATGTTTAGAATATATATTTCTTGAATAACCACGAGGATATGGATAAAAAGGAAATCTGAAAAAAGGAAAGTTATTAATCACTAGAATTCTCCTTATGATTCATATTATTTTGATTAAATAATTCCATCAAATTTGTCATATTAAGTATCTTAGAATATTGATCTATTTTATTTTTTTTCTCATCCCTTAAGTAAGGTTTCAATGATTGAAGTAAATTGGTACTAGGATTTGTGTTAGAATTCATTTTTTCCATGATAGATTTCATTTTCATTAAAGTATTCATATCAATATTATTAAAATCAAATGCATTTGTACTTTGCGTGTCATTATTAGAAGCATGAAAATGATTAGCATTATTGGAATTGTTATTGGAATTTGCATTATCAGTATTAGATGCTTGATGTACATTTGTATTTGAATTTAACATATTTGACAAATTTTTCATTGTATCAGGAGGAATTTGAGAAAGCATATCATTTAAATTTCCATTGTTTAACATAGAATTTAACTTATCCATCGTATTTTTATCAATATTAAAATTATCCAAAAAAATCACCTCATAAAATATATATTCAAAATATAAATTTCTATGTAATATAATATGTAACATTTTTAAATAATGTAACTAAAATATAATATTTTCTAAAAAGTATACATAATTTTAGTAAAAAAAACTAAAATTACATAAAAAGTTAAAAAAAGCAAAAAAATAGGTGAAAAAAGTTGAAAAATCAACAAAAAAAAGGTATAATTAATAATAGGTATGATAATAAATTAAAATGCTGAAAGTGTAATTAAAAATAAAATTTGGTTTCAAGGGAGGTACCAATATGAAAAATAAGATTTTAAAGATAAGTGTAGTCATATTATTGATAATGACACTAACTATGACTAACTTTATATTTTTGGGGTCAAGCATTATTAGTTATGCAGCAGATAATATATCAACTAACCACAAAAATATAGAATTTGACGCCTACTTTAAAAATAATGATGGACAAAAAATAACAACATTAGATAGAACTTACAATATGCAAGATATGTCTTTATATCTATCATTAAATGTAAATAAAGAAGGTTTCTTTATAGGAGAGGTAGAATTGTTAAATTCTAACTTTACTATTGTGAGTTCAGAAAGTGAATTTGTTAGTAAGGTAGAAGATAATAAAATTTACTTAAACCAAATAAATGCAGGAACAACAGCTGAAATAGAAGTAAAAGTAAAACCTGTAGAAGAAGATGTTATGAAAGTTAGTATGCTAAATTGTGAAAGTGATTTAAGCTTAACAGGTATTTATAGAGATAGTACAGAAAAAGATATTCAAATAGAAGCAACAAGAAATGTAACAATTAGATTAATAGAAGCAATTACAAACGAAAGTCTTGAAAATAATTTACAAGTTATAACCAATAAAACATTAAAAATATCAGGAGAAGATAAAAGAGTTATTCAATTATCATTAAATATGGGATTAAAAGATAATAATTATCCAATGAAAGAAATTTATGCAAAAGTAAATGTCCCAGAAATAGATGGTAAAACACCAGAAGTCATAAAAGATATAAATCTAAACACAATGTCAGCATTTGAATATAAATATGAAAACGGATATGTTGAAATAACATTAAAAAATGATGTAACAGAAAATAATCAAATCTTATGGAGAAAACAAGGAAACGAAAATGTTATTTTAACATATGTTTATGATGCAGATATAGATTTAGAAAATGTAGAAATTAATCAAGAAGAAAAAGTAACTTTACACAATGATAAAGAGTTAACATCAAATACGGGAACAGTAACCTTATCAAATAAAGAAATAGATTCTACAATAGAAGTTACTGCTAGTAATTTAGTAGAAAGTATTTATAAAGGAAAATTATATTCTGGAATAGATAAACAATATAGTAGTAAAACAGTACTAGATGTTAATTTAGCAAACATAGAAGAATATATATCAATAAAAGAAGAAAGTAGCAAATATATTACTGAAAATAGTGAGATAGAAAGTAATATTTATTATAATAATACAACAATTAATAAAGAAAGTTTTGATAAAATATTTGGACAAGATGGCGTAATGCAAATCTATAATGAAAATAATGTAT
Source organism: uncultured Clostridia bacterium (assembly GCA_944386675.1). Lineage (GTDB taxonomy): Bacteria > Bacillota > Clostridia > TANB77 > CAG-508 > CAG-269. The sequence continues at coordinate 98,977 of CALXBY010000002.1, forward strand.
TGATAGCTAAAGTAGAAAAAGATACTAAAACAGATGAGAATGGCAATTTTGTTATAGATTATACAGGAAAAGAACCAAAGGCAATAGAAATTAGAACTTCAAAACCAATAGCAGAAGGAAGCTTGGAATTTAACCACACAAAAACAATAAAAGTTTCAGATATAAGTACTGTAAAAGCAGCTAATAGTATTATTACAAAAGTTGTGTATGGATATAATAATTATGATGAAAAAACTATGAATGCTAAGGAAGGTACATATACAAAAGGTATTGAAGCTGAAGTAGAAACAAGAATGATACTAAATGAAACAATGACAGAAACAAAATTAGAGATAAATAGAAATTCTCTATCAACAATTATTGCAAATGATATAGAAATGAAATTGATACTAAAAACAGATGATGAGTCAAGGGATTTATATAGAAATCCAACATTTACAATAGAATTACCAGAACAAGTACAAAGTATACAAATTAATAGTATAAACCTATTATATGAAGAAGAATTAAAAATTGTGAACTATTCAGTAGATGGAAGATATATAACCATCCAAATGGAGGGAGAGCAAACTTCATATAAAGCACAATCTGTAGAAGGTGCAAATATCATAATTAATGCAACAATAAATGTTGATAGAACATCAATTGCAAAACCAGAAACAATTAATGTTACATATACAAACGAAAAAGCAAATGCTTATGCAAATAATGAAGAAATTGGAAGAATTTCTAAAGAAATAGAAATTGTGGCACCAAAAGATGTAACAGCAATTAACCGTATACAAGCTTTAGATGTAGAAACAATAGGAGAAGAAGAGGAAACAAATGTAAGCTTGCAAAGAGGAACAGAAAGTATTCAAGTTGGAGTAGATTTTGAAATTATTAATAACAATGAAGAAAATGTTGAAAATGTAAATATAATGGGAACTTTCCCAACAAAAACAGAAGAAAATAATATAGACATAAAAGTAGTAGATGGTATACAAGTAGAAAATGCAAAAGTATATTACACAGAAAATGAAAATGCAACTGCAGATATATCAGATACAGCAAATGGATGGACAGAAAGTATTTCAAATCCAGAAACTGTTAAAAAATATTTGATTTTAATGGATAAAATTGATTCTAGAACAGTTGTAGATGGAGGGTATACAATCGAAATACCAGAAAATCTAGAATATAATCAAATGGCAACAGAAGGATATGAAGTAAATTACACAAAAGGACAAGCAAGAAGTACAAATACAGTAAAAGCAACAGAAATTAAAATGGAAACTGGTGTGGGTCCAAAATTAGAAACAAATTTAACAGCAACATTAGCAGGAGAACTATTGACAGAAAGTAGTACAGTAAAAAATGGAGAAGTTATTAAATATACAGTACAAGTATCAAATGTAGGATCAGAAGATGTAACAAATGTAAAAGTAACAGGAATGATACCAGAAGGAACAATGTTAGTAGAGCCAGTTGATAATTATGAATATACAGGAGCTTCATATTATAAAGCAATCAGAACAGATAACTATGAAACAACAATTGAAAGTTTAAAAGTAGGAGAAATAAAAACCGTAGAATATGAAGTAATGGTTAGTTCAAATTTAGAGGCAGGAACATCAATTGCAAATACAGCAGAGATAAATTATCTAGACGTTGTTCAAGAAACAAATGAATTTAAAGTTTCATCAGAGACTGGAACTTTAAGAACAATGGCAAAAAGAGTAACAGATAGAAAAGTTGATTTATATGAAGCTGGAATGGTTGAATACTTTGCTATTATTAAAAATATATCATCTGAAACAATTAATGATGTAACAGTAAAAACACATAAATCAGATAACTTAGAGGTAACAAGATTAACTGTTATTTCAGGGATGAGCGAAAATGAAGTTGGGGATGACGAGATTTATCCAATAACATCAGAAGGAAATCAAGAAGTTAGAGAAGAAACAAATTCAGAGATAAATGAAGATACACAATCAGAAGTTATTGAATATAGTGATGAAATTAATATAGGAACATTAGCACCAGGGGAAGTAAAAGTATTAAGCTATAATATGATAATTAATAAAATGCCAGATAATCAAATAGACACAATTAATTTTTCAGTAACTGCTTCAGATGGACAAATAGAACATAAATCAAATGCTTGGCAAGATAGAGTAAATAGTTTTGATATTGATATGACAATGGAATCAAACACAGAAAACAAATATGTTAAATCAGGAGATAATATTACATATACAATTAAAGTTAAAAATAATAGTTCATCAGAAACATCAGGATTAGTTATAAAAGACGAAATACCTTCAGAGTTAACAGTAAATAAAGTAACAAAAGATGGAGAAGATGTAAGCTTTACAACAAATGCAATAGAAATACAAAGTGAAATTCCAGCAAATGGAGAAATGACAATTGTTATAGAAACAGTAGTTGATTATTCTGCAGCAAGAACAGAAGCCCAAACCATTACCAATAGAGCAATTGCTAGTATTTATGGAGAAGATGTGGCAACAACATCAGACTTAAACCACATAATAGAAGCAGATGTTATTGATGAAGATAATAATGGTAATGGTCAAGACGATGATAACAATAACAATAATAATAATGACAATAATCAAAATGGAGCTATTGCAAATGGTGAACAAATGATAAGTGGTTTAGCATGGTATGACGCAAATGGAAATGGTAAGAAAGATGATGAAGAACAAAATTTAAGTGATATTCATGTAAAACTACTAAATGTTCAAACAAACCAATTTGTAAAAAATACATCAGGAGAAATATTAGAAGCTACGACAAATGAAAATGGAATGTATGTATTAGATAATATTTCAAATGGAGAATATATTATTATATTTGAATATAACAATAGCCAATACGCATTAACAAAATATAAAGCAGAAGGAATTAGTGAAGCAGAAAATTCTGATGCAAGACTAAATGAATTATTAATAGAAGATGCAAGACAAGAAGTAGCATCAACAGATATGATTCATATAGATAATGAAAATATTTCAGATATGAATATTGGATTAATAGAATTACAAAACTTTGATTTAAAATTAGACAAATATGTAAGTAGAATATTAGTTCAAAATTCAGCAGGAACAACGACAAGAGAATATAACAATACAACAACTGCTAAAATAGAATTAGATGCAAAACAAATGAGTGGATCAACTGTTATTATTGAATACAATATTGTTGTTACAAATGTTGGAGAAGTAGCAGGATATGCTAGAAACATAGTGGATTATATGCCAAATGATTTAGAATTTAGCTCTGAATTAAATAAAGATTGGTATGAAGAAGGTAATGCATTATATACAACCGTATTTGGAAATGACATTATTAATCCAGGAGAATCAAAAACAGTAACATTAACATTAACAAAAACAATGGGTGAAGATAACTTAGTAACAAGAAATAATGCAGAAATTTATGAAGACTATAATGACTTAGGACTAGAAGATGGAAATTCAACACCAGGAAATAATGCGACTGGAGAAAATGACATAGGATTTGCAGATGTTATCATTAGTATTAGAACAGGTGGTGTCATATACATGACAATAGGAATAACAGTAGCAATCATTATATTAGCAGGAATTGTAGCAGGCATTGTTGTAAAAAGAAAAAATTTAAAGGATAAAGAATAGATGAGGAAGGAGGGGAAAAAAATGAGTAAAATAAAGAAATTACTAATTGGAATGATTGTATTTATGATATCCATAATTTGTTATATAACAATTTCAGAAGCAGCATATAGTGTAGGACAAAGTGTAACAATTACATATGGTACATATCTAAATGATGGAAACTTATTTTGTGTTGAACACAATCAAGCATTAAGAGGAACTTTAACGTATAAAGTTATATCAGAAGTGGATATTAGAGGAAATACATCAACAGACCACACAGGAAAAAGTATACAAAGTTGGCATAATGCAAAACTTGCACATATTTTATCAGCAAACAATGGTTCAGATAAACAAAGCGGACCAGTGCAAAATGCAATTTGGAATTACATATACACTTGGATAAAAAATGTAGGACAATATCATGCAGGATTATATGATGGTTTTGCAAGTACGGTAAAAGGAAATAGCTCATATTTGGACTCAACTTCTTCAGACTATGCAAATGAATTAGCAAACTTAGAAATATCAGACAATACAAATAAAGATGCTATTAAAGCGACATCAGATGGTGACTACATTAAAATAGGACCATTTAATTGGAGCTTTTCAGGAAGTCTTAGTGCTATAACTGTAAAAGACCAAGATGAAAAAGAAGTTGGAGGATTACAATTTAGTAATTATAGTGGAACAACAGCCAATACAATTGGAGTAGGAGATATTCAATCAGGAAAAGATTTCTATATATTAATACCAGTATCTAGTGGTATTAGCAAAGTAACAACCGTTACAGCTAAAGGTAGTGTAGAGGTTGAAGGTGTAAAAGTATGGTTCTTAGAATCACAAAGTGGATATAACTATCAAAACTTAATTTCAAGGGAACCATATAAAACGCCATATGATTATGAAACACCATTTGAATATGATATAGATTTATTAGGAAATTTAAAAGTTATAAAAGTTAACAAAGATAACCATGAAATTAAATTACAAGGTGTAGGATTCAAAATTCAAAATAAAGAAACAGGAAAATATGTACACCAAGATGCAGATGGAAAAATAACATATGTAGATGAAAACCAAGCAACAGAGTTTGTAACAGATGAAAATGGTGAAATTTTAATAGAAAACTTAATTGTAGGTACATATAAAGCATATGAAACTAAAAATCCAAATTATGGTTATGAACTTGAAACAAATGATTTAGAGCATCCAGTAGTAGTTGATAAAACAGAAGAATTTGTTATAGAAAATAAACAAGTTTATGTTAAACTTTCAGGATATGTATGGCTAGATAAGCAATATAATAAGCAATCATTAAGAAATGACTTGTATAGAGATAATGATTATGACGCAGAAGACCAATTAATGGAAGGTGTTATTGTAAGATTAAAAGATAGAAGAACAGGTGAAACTGTAAGACATGAAAATGGAGAAGAATTCTATGCAACAACTAAAGAGGTAACTATAGGTGATCAAATATTAAGATATTACTTATTTGAAGATGTATTAATAGAAGACCTAAGCAATTATTATATAGAATTTGAATATGACGGACTAACTTATACAAATGTAACACCACATATTGATGTAGATAATGGTTCAAAAGCTGCAGAAAATGCAAACGTAAGAGATGAGTTTAATAAAAACTTTAGCACAATAGAAGGAACTTCAGAAGATACAGGTGTTGCTTTAGATGAAAATGGAAATGTAGCACATAAGTTATCATATGATAAAAATAGAGAACAACATATTTCTACATTTATTAATGAAGGATTACCAGTTGGTCAGTATCCAATAACAGCAAATACAGATGAAACAGCTTATATAATAAGAGAACATTTTGAATATGGAATGGAAGAAATCCCATATATCAATTTAGGATTATATGAAAGAGAACAACCAGATTTGGCATTAATTAAAGATATGCAAAATGTAAGAATTGCTGTAAATGGATATGAGCATATTTATGAATATGCACAAAGATTTGTAAACCAAGGAGAATACAGTGGAGATGGATTTAATGTAGGTGTTAAATTCAGTAGTAAATATGTATCAAATTCATATACAAGAGCAATTTATAAAGCAGACTATGAATATGTAAATGAAAATGATAAGAGTAAAGAATTAAAAGTATATATTACATATAGAATAGCTGTAAGAAATGAATCAACAAATTTAGTAACTAGAGTAAATAATTTAGTAGATTACTTTGATAGTAGATATACAATTGTTGCAGCAGGTACAGGTATTAATCAAGAAGGTATTATCACTGGTAATATAGAATATGACCAAGAAGCATATAATAATGATTACACAAAAGCAACAATTTATACAAATTCAAATATAGAAGCGCAAAAACAAAATGAATTCTATGTACAATTTGAATTAGGCAGAGAAGCTGTCGTTAATATATTAAATGAAACAGAAAACCTAGTAAATGTTGTAGAAATTAATTCATATTCAACATTTGATAAAGATGGAAATGTATATGCAGGAATTGATGTAGACTCAAATCCAGGAAATGCTATTCCAGGAGACATCTCAACATATGAAGATGATACAGACGCAAGTCCATCATTAATATTAGAAGTTGCTGATGCAAGGGAAATGGAAGGTAAAGTATTCTTAGATGCTACATCAGGTGAATTATTGACAGGACAAATAAGACAAGGTAGTGGTGCATATGAAGAAGGAGAAACTGGAATACCAGGAGTAGAAGTAACCCTTACAGAAAATACCGGAAGTGGAAAAGTATATACAGCAACAACAGATGAAAATGGTGATTTCTATATTTCAGATTACATCCCTGGAGATTATACATTAACTTATACATGGGGAGATACAACATATACTGTACAAAATTATAAAGGAACTGTATATAGTAAAGACAGATATGATGCAAACAGTGCAAATAAACAATGGTATAAAACAGATGTAGATACAAGATGGACAGATGCAATAGATGATTATGAAACAAGACTTGCAATAGATGAAGAATTAAAACAAATAACAAATAGTACACAAACAACAATTGATAAAATGAATTCTACAACACCAACAATGGGAATTGGAGTAGAATATGAAAATTCATATACAGCATCAGCAGGAGATAGATATACATATAGAATTTATAATTTGGATTTTGGTATTGTAGAAAGAGCAAGACAGGATATTTCATTAAATAAGAGAGTAAAAACAATGAAAGTTACTTTGGCAAATGGACAGACATTAGTAGACCTAGAAGTAACAGAGGATGGAAAACTAGAAGGACAAACATCGAATGTAACATATTTACCACCATCATCAAATTCAACACCATCAAATGGATTTATAAGACTTGAAATGGATAGTGAATTAATAGAAGGTTCTAGATTAGAAATAGGATATGAGATAAGAGTAGACAACAATAGTGAGTTAGATTATTTATCAGAAAACTATTATAAATATGGAATCATAGAAGGTGATGTTGTAACGATTACACCATCTGCAATCATAGATTACTTAGATGAGGATTGGGACTTTAATACAGAAAATAACCCAGATTGGGAAGCAATACAAAAAGATGATGATAGAATTGATTTAGCAGAAGATGTAACAAATTCTAGCACAATTGACGAAACAAAAATATTGTATACAGAAGCATTATCAGCATATAATTTAAAACCAACAGAAAATGCAACTGTTATGCTAAATGTTTCAAAATTATTAACATCATCAGAAGATATTAATTTAGGAAATGAAACAGAAATTGTTAAAGTAGATAAACCAGGAGGATCTGACCTAACAACAACACCAGGTAACTATGTACCAGGTACAGGACCAAATATAGAAGGCGATGATGCTATGGCAGAGCTTGTATTAGTAACACCAAATACTGGTGAGAACTTAAGTTATATTGTACCACTAGTAGTTGTTATAACAGCCTTTGTTATTATAGGAACAGGAGTTATATTCATTAAGAAAAAAGTACTAAATAAATAATTAAGTAAATAAGAAATAAAAAATGAGATTGATTTATGCAATCTCATTTTTTTGTTGAAACCCATACGCAAATAACGAAAGAAGCATATTTTTATCATAAAATATAAAAAATGTAATAAAAATGTAAAGAAAATTTAAAACAGTAGGATAAAAATAACGGGAAAATAGTATCCGTAAGGGGATTTAAGAAAAATCTTGTAATATAAAAGTAATTGGAAAAATTTAATATTGATTTTTATATTCCCAAAAGCTAATATAGGATAAGAATAGTATCTAAATATGTGTGAGGGGTAGTTGTTTATGAAAGAAAAAATTTTGAAAATAGTTACAGTTATTACACTAATATTGACATTAACATCACTAAATGTATTGTTTTTGGGATACCATATTGTAATTGCATTAGCAGATGAGTTGGAAGCACAAAATAACAATACAAATATTGCTGATGTTAATTTTGATGCATATTTTAAAACAGATAGTGGAAATATGCATTATAGACAAGCAAACATTAGTGATAATCAAGTATATTTATATGTACAAGTTAGTGTTTTAGAAAAAGGTAGCTTAGATAATGCTAAGATAAAAATTGATGATGCAAACTTTAAAATAAAAGATAATAACTATTCTAATTCATATATAAAAAGTATAAATAAACAAACAAATGAAATACAATTAAATTCAGTTATTTATAATAATAATGTAGAATTAGAAATTCCAATTGAATTTGATAAAAAAGATACGGTAAATGCACAATACTTTTCAAAAGAAAGTACAGTTCAATTGACAGGAACTTATAAAGAGGAAGAAAAAGAAGAACAATTAGAAGGAAGTAAAATTGTTAAACTTGAATGGACAGATAATACAGATGTAACAATTTCTCAAAATGTAGAAAAATTTGTAGACTTAGGTGAAAACGGAATACTTATGCAACAACAAATAACATCTACAGTTGAAAATGGAAGTTTACCAAGAGAAACAGAACAATTAAAAATTAACGTTCCTAAAATTAATAATTTATTGCCAAATACAGTAGAAGTACTTTCAAATGGAAAGAAATTAGAAGATAGCAATATCCAATATAATCAAGATGCTGGACAGGTAACGATAACAAAACAAAGTAACACAGATGCAGAAGGAAATACAACATGGAATAGTGACATAAATGAATATAAAGTTATTTATATATATGATAAAGCAGCAAAAGAAGAAATAAATGCAATCAATTTACAAACAGAAATAAATACAAAATTATTTACAAAAGAAAATATACAAAAGATCAATGAGCAAGAAGTAAATTTAGAATTTAAAGGAAATATAGTAAGTGTAAATAAACAAACGACACCAGAGGTATATAAAGGATATTTATATGCAAATTCTGCAAATGAAACAATATATAGAGAAAATAATATAATAGAAATATCAAATGCAGAAGTAATCGATACCATAAAAGCAAATACAACAAATTCTTATTTCATTGGAAATCAAGAAAGACAATATGATGCAAATCAAATTATTTTATACAAAGAAACACAAATAAATAAAAGTAGATTTACAGAGCTATTTGGAGAAGATGGATATATCAATATAAAAGATGAGGCAGGAAATGTAATAGGGACAATAAATAAAGAGTCACAAACAGACGAGAATGGAAATGTAAAAATTACATATGGAGAGCCTAAAAAAGGAATTGTAATAGAAACATCAAAGCCAGTAGAAGAAGGACAATTTACAATTCACAATATAAAATATATTCAAGGAAATACGGGATATACAAGAAATCAATTAAAAGGAATGACACAATTTACAACAAATGAAGTTGCAGAAACAAATTTAGGAACAGATGAGATACAAGCAACTGTCAATTTATTAGATACAAAAACAGAAGCAACATTAGAAATCAATAATACCAATTTATCTACATTGCAAAAAAATGAAAATATTCAATTTACAGTAACACTAAAAACATCATCTGAAAAATATGATTTATTTAAAAATCCTGTTATAGAAATTACATTACCAAATGGTATTTCAAATGTTGATGTAAAATCAGTAAACACAGTTTATGCAGATGCATTCGAGATAGAATATGCAAGATTAGGAGAAGGAAATAATGGACAGAAAATTATGCAAATTGCATTATCAGGAGAACAAGCAGATTATGCAAATGGTATAAATGAGGTGGCTATTGTAATAAATGCAGACATAGAGTTTACATTATTAACACCTAGTCAAAAATCAAATATTTCAATGACTTATACAAATGAAAATGGAAACGAAGAATCATATCAAACATCTACAGATATTAATATACAATCTAAACCAGGAATGATGATATATAGTAATTTGGTAGGATATAATCAAGCAGGAGAGTCTATTTATACAATAGACAATAATGTTCCTGTAGGTGTATTAGATTTAGAGGCAGGTTCTAGAGAGGCAAATGTAAATACAGCAATTATCAATAACTATGATATAGAAATTAATGATGTTGCAATTATTGGAAGAATACCTAAAAAAGGTGTGTATGATGGAACAATTGATACAACATTATCAGAAGGAATTCGTACAAACTTAAATGGAGTAGAGATATTGTATTCACAAAGTCCAACAGCAACAAAAGATGATACATCATGGACACAAGACTATACAAATGCAAGTTCATATATGATTAAATTAGATAAAATGACACCAGGACAAGCAATTGCAATCCAATATACAATTCAAATACCTGAAAATGTTGGATATGGTCAAACAATGTATGCACAAACAGATACAACTTATACTTATTTAGGAAATGTAAATACACAAACTTCTAAAGTGGGAGCAAGATCAGAAAATTTAATAACAAATAATATTTCAGCACTATCTAGTACGATAGAAGAAAAAATAGGAAATGGTTTAAATATAGAATTATCTACAATTTCAGGAGGAACAGAACTAGGGGATGGAGATTCTGTATATGAAGGACAAAAGATTTTATATACAATGAAAATAACAAATAGTACAGGAAAAGATTTAAAAAATGTACATGTAAAAGCAACACAAACCAATGGAAATATTTATGGATTAGTTGAAGAAGAAGCATTTGACCCAGTTTTAGGAGAAGAATCATTAAAAACATATCATCGTTATGATGAGTTAAACACAAATGTAAATGAATTTGCAACGATAGAAAGTTTGGCAAATGGAGAAAGTACAGTTATTTCTTATGAGATTGTTGCTTCAGAAGTAGAAGGAGAAGATAAAGAAACTTATGGTGATATTCAAATAACAGCTGATGATATGGAGAATGCAAACTTCTCAACAATTAAAAATAATATCAAACAAGCAGAATTAAAATTAACCATGGCAAATTCTTTCTATGAAGAAGAAAAGATTTATACAGGAATGAGTGTACACATGAATTTGAAAATTGAAAATATCTCAGGGGCAAGCTTACAAAATCTAAAAGGAACAATCAAATTACCAGATACAGTTTATTGTAAAAAGGGAACAGACTTAATTTGGGAGCAAACAACAATTGGTGATGAAGAAGGAATTGAAGTAGAAAACAAATTACGCAATCTTGTATATGATGAAGCAAGTAATACATTAACTTTTGAAATGGCAAGTATGGAACCAGAAGAAGTAACACAATTAGAGTTATATTTCCAACTAAAAGATACAATAGGAAAAGAAGAAGATATTTCTTTTATGTATCAAATGGAAGGTAGCAATGTTTATGTTTCTAATTTAGCGACTATGACTGTGCATAATGAAAAAAGAGATATGGGGCTTGCTCAAACAGCTAGTATTAGTGATGATACAAAACTAAAAGATGAAGATATATTTGATTTAACAATATTAGTAGAAAATAAATCTGATGAAGAGTTAAACTTTGGCGTATTTGATACATTACCAAAAGGATTTACGGCAAAAAGTGCAAAATTAATTTATCAAAATCAAGAAGAAGAAATTCCAATTGTTGATAAGGCAAATCAAGATGAAAATAGAGAATTTGAAATATATAATAATGCACTTGCCGGTGAAAAATTATTAGCTGGAAATACCAATATGCAAATTGTAATTACAATTGAAATAGATGCTGAATGGATAACAGAAGAAACAATTACAAATACAGTAGATATGACATATGGAAAGTTAAGTGACGAAGATGATTATTATCAATATGTATGGCATTATGGAATGACTTTAGATAAGCAATTTTACATGCAATCTAAAGAAGAAGCTGAAAATTGGGTAGAAGTTGTTCAAACATCTAGTCCAGAAAATAATGCCACTTTAGAAGATGGGCAAAATGTAACATATACAGTTTCAATTAGAAATACAAAAAATTATGAAATTACAGTAACATTATATGATTATCTTCCAAAAGGACTTGTAGTAGAATCCGTAACACTTGATGGAACACAATTAGAAGCAGGAGACATTTATGTAGAAGGGCATAAAATAGGAGCAGGAGAAGTATCTACATTAGAAATAACTGGACATGTCGAAGCTATACAAGTAGCTAATGGAGAAATGCTTAATAATTTAACTGTTTCAACAGTTGCTGGAAATGTTGTTTCAAATGACATTATTTATAAAGTAAATACAGAAGAAACACCAGTAGACCCAGATGATCCAAATCCGGATAATCCAGACCCAGATGACCCAAATCCAGATAATCCAGACCCAGATAATCCAAATCCAGATAATCCTGGTGGAGAAGAAACCTATACAATAAGTGGTACTGCATGGATAGATTCAAACAAAGATGGTAAAAGAGATTCTGAAGAAAGTCTATTATCAGGAATTGGTGTTAGTGTGTTAAATGCTAACGATGGAACATATGTAGAAGGCATCAATACAACAACTTCAGCAAGTGGACATTATGAAATTAATGTAACATCAGGAAACTATATATTAGTATTTACATATAATACACAAATGTATAAACTTACAGAATACAGAAAACAAGGTGTTGCAGAAAATGAAAATTCAGATGTTATTAACAAAACAATTACAATTAATGGTCAAAATAGTACAGTAGGTGCTACAGATACCATAAATATAAATTCTTCAAATGTAGAGAGCATAGATATAGGTTTAACAGAAGTATCAACATTTGACTTAGAATTAAATAAATATGTAAGTGAGATTGTTGTTCAAACAAATAAAAGCACAACAAAATATGGTTATAATAATCAAAACTTAGTAAAGGTAGAAATACCAGCAAAAGAAATTAATAATGCGACTGTTATTATTAAATATGCAATACAAATAACAAATGTAGGAGAAATAGCAGGATATGTACAAAATATCGTAGATTATATACCATCTGATTTAAGCTTTAGCTCAGAATTAAATAAAGATTGGTATCAAGCAAATTCTAATTTGCAAAATAATAGTTTATCAAATGTGGCAATAGAACCAGGACAAACGCAAACTGTAGAGTTAGTTTTAGTAAAAACAGTAACAGGTGACAATACAGGAACAATTATTAATACAGCAGAAATTGAGGAAGCATCAAATTCTTTGGAAATAAGTGATACAGACTCAACACCAGGAAACAACAACGCTTCAGAAGATGACTATGGAAGAGCAGAAGTAATTATAAGTGTTGGAACTGGTAGAATGGTTGTATTTATCTCTATCATTATGACAATATTAGTTGTAACTGCGGTAACTGTGGTCATTATTAACAAAAAAGTATTAAAAAATGATGATTTAGAAATATAGAGGAAGGAGGAGTTAAGATGAAAAGTAAAGAAAAGATAGGAATTATTCTATTCTTTCTTGCAATAATAATTGCATTAATAGGAATTGGAACAAAATCTGTTATGGCTGTATTACATTTTGATATCGGAACATTAGCAGATGATGCAGCAGCCAATAATGACTCCTTCTGGAATGGTTATGCCGTAGGAGATAGGGCAGATGCAGACACAGATGTAGAATCTAAAACACAATGGATATGTTTAAGTGAGAAAAAAGCAACAGGTGTTGGAAAAGGAAATATGATTAGATGTATTATAGATATTAACCGTGATACAAAAGGAGAATTTTATAGCACTATTTATGGAGGAGATGATGTTTCTGGCGATAATGACTTTAATGCCAAAAAACTTGCTTATTTAGCTTATGCAGCAACAGTTGACCCAGAAACAGGATTAATTGGTGCGGCAGGAAAGTATAAACATGGTCCAAGAAATGCATTTTATTATTTCTTTAGTGGTACAGACTTAGAATACCTTATTGGTAGTTTTAGTTTAAAAAGAGAAGTAAATGATTGGTTTAACGAGGCTGGAAAGTATGGAGCAACTGTATTAGGATATGCAGACACATATGCAAATAGTGAAGTAAAAGAATCTAGTGCAGATATAACAAACAGTAGTGATTCAGGAGCAGAAGTTATTGTATCACCTGATGCATATGGAATAACTTACAGCTATATAGGACCATTCACAATAACAACAAATGGTAGTATAGATAGTGTTAGTATTACAGATGGAAGTAATGCAGTTGGTGTTTCAGGATTTGCTAACTCAGTAGGAGGAACCATAAATGCTATTTCAGGAATACCAACAAATGGGAATTCATTTTACATTGCAACAACAGCTACACTAGTAAATACAGATATACATGTTAAGATTAATACAACAGGTAGTTCAGGAGGAGGAATTGTAACAAATCCTGCAACAGGAGAACAATCAACAGGATTTATAAAAGCAAGAGTTATATTTATAGGAAAAAACAATGGACAAGGTGTAACTGTATTTAGAGGAGATGTCGAAACAACAAGTCCATCAACAGGAAGTGCTGAATTTACAGCTAAAAATAATTTAGGAAGAATGCTTGTTCAAAAAGTGGGAGCATATGGTGGAAATAATAGTTATGAAAATGTTCGTGATTTCGGATTTAGAGTTTACTATTATAATGGTGCAAACAAAAATTATTTAAGAATAAATAATAGTGATGTAATTATGGGACAAGCAACTATACCAATTGGAGGAGGAACTTCATATACAGCAAATGAGTGGTCAGCAACAACGATATTTACATCAGGAAATGGAACTGTAACAATTGATAATATAGCCACAGAATATCAATATTATATAGAAGAAACAAACACAGACGCAACCAATTATCAGCCAAAGATGATTAATGCAACTATACAATACGGAAATAGTGGAGAGTCAAATTTAAATATCAGTAATAATATAACAGGACCAATTACAGTTCAATTAAAAGGTGCTAATAATGTTATTACAAAAGTAAAACTTGTTGACTATAGAAAAATAGGAAATTTATCAATTGAAAAAGTGGATGAAGATAATTATAATACGAAATTAGGAAATGTTGAATTTAAAATTAGAAATAAAGATACAAACAGATATGTAGTAGCAGATAAAATATCAAATGGATCATATGCGATTACAAATCCATTAAATGCATATACAGCAAATGAAGCAAACGGAACAACTTTTGTAACAAATACAACAACAGGAAAAATTGTTGTCAATGGTTTAGATGTTGGAAATTATGAAATTATTGAAAAGAAAAATCCAAATTATGGATATACAGTTTTAACAAATAGTATATCAGCTTCGATATCAAATGGACAGACAACACCTGTAATAATAAAAAATAAAAAGCAAACAGGAAATATGAAAATACATAAAACAGATGCAGATAATAATCAATATGCATTACCTGGAGTATCATTTAAAATAAAAGATAGTCAAGGAAGATATATTATTGCAGTTAATACAAGTGGAGCAACACAAAGTAAAGTTACAGGAAGTATTCGTTTAGGAAATATGCAAACCACAACAGATACCAATAAAGCGACACAATTTATTACGGATAATAGTGGTAATATAAGAATTTATAATTTACTATTAGGAACATATAGTGTTTCAGAGGTATCAATTGGAAATAATTTCGGATATGTATTAGCAGATGCTAATATAACATGGGTAAGTAATTTAGGAAATGGTTCAAAAAATACTGCAAAAGTAAGAGTAGATAGACAAACATCAAATAATACAAGTACAAGTGCAGGACAGACAGATAATCTATTTAATACATTAACCATGAAAAATAAAAGGGAATATATAAAAATAAAAGGATATGCATGGGAAGACAGAGTAAAAGATAAAAATAGTACAAAAGATTACAAATGGCAATCAGGAACAGAGGATAAAAGATTAGCAAATGTAACCGTTAGACTAAAAAATGCCAAAGGAACAACATTAGCACAAGCAACAACGAACACAAATGGAGAATATGTTTTTGGTAACTATGATGAAAACAAAAATGCAGTAAAAATAAAAATTGACGATTTAGTAGGAGCATATATAGAATTTGAATATAATGGTATGAGTTATCAATCATTTAAAGTAGATTCAAGCTTTACAACAACAACAGGAAAAGGTGTAGATGGTATTAATACAGTTACAAAACTAACAAGTGATACCAACAAAGCAACAGATTCTGCATTAAGAAACAATTTCAATGCAAATTATGCAACAATTAGTAAAGGTATATCATCAAATACAAATGGAAATAAAACATATGATATAAAATACAATACAAAAAATCATGAAAGTAAAGTAAATTATGGTTCAGCATTAAAATATGGATACCAAGGACAATTATATCCAATTTCTGGTACAGATGCACAATATTTAATTCAAGCAACAACAGCAAAAAGTTCAAATAAAGCATTATGTACATCTCTTACACCAAGTGATATTCGAAAGAAATCTGTAGAAGAAATCGGAGGATTAAACTTAGGCGTAGAAGAAAGAGAAATGCCAGATTTAGCAATTACACAAGATATGGAAAAAGTAGAAATTAGTTTAAATGACTACACGCACACATATCTATATTCACAAAGATATGAAAATCCTGATAGTTATGCAGGAGGAGATGGATTTAATGTAAGTGTTAAATTTGCAAACAAATACTTATCAAATTCATATTCAAGAGAAGTATATTCTTCAGACATTGTCTATAATAAACAATCAGGAAATGAAGGAAAATTAAAAGTATTTGTAACTTACAGAATTAAGCTAAGAAATGAGTCAACAAATCTTTATAACAATATTAAAACATTATCAAACTATTATGACGCAAGATATGAAAATGTTGTAGTAAAAGATGCAAATGGAGGTACAATTTCATCTTCGACAGATAATAGTTATAACCAAAATGGATTGAAAAAATTAAATATACAATTAAATCAATCAATTGCACATCAAAAAACACAGGAAATAACCATAACATATCAGTTAAATAATGATGCAGTAAATAGTATACTAAATAATACAGTAACATTAGATTCTGTAACAGAAATTACTTCATATTCTACATATAGTGATAGTGGATATAGAACGCCTTATGCGGGAATTGATGTGGATTCTGCACCAGACAATGTAACTCCAACCAACACAGATACATTTGAAGATGATACAGATAGAGCTCCATCATTAATACTAAATGTTAAAGAAGGAAGAATAATCCAAGGTAAAGTTTGGGAAGATGGTCCAATAGCAGATTTATTAGGAAAAACAGGATATGACAAAGAAAGAAAGGGTAATGGTATTTACGAAGCAAACGAAAACATTGTAAACAATGTAAAAGTAGAGTTAATGACAATAGATGATTCAGGAAACTTACAATTAGCTAAATTATATAAAAAAGACAATACAGTAGTTGATGCAACAACCAATACAAATGGAACAGGAGATTATAGTTTGGTAGGAATTATACCATCAAATTATGTTCTAAGATATACCTATGGAGATAATAGTGTCATTTGTGATTCACAAGGTAATGTTATTGGAAATGTTAATATTGATAATTATAAATCTACTATTTATAGAGGTGGAAATAAAAATGCTGTAAATGCTATGACAGACTACTGGTACAGAGGAGAAACAAGCGATACAAATGCACAAAGATTATCAGATGCAAAAGATAATGAGGAATTTGTTAATGATAGAATTACAGAAGAAGAAATCAACTATGAAACAGCTACACAAAGTAGAGGATTAACTGAGATAAGTGCTGATACAAGAAAATTTGATATAAAATTAGATTATGATGTAAACTTAGATAATATTAGTCATTATGGTGAACAATTAAAATTTGTATTTGACAATATTGACTTTGGTATTGTAGAAAGACCAAGACAATCTCTAATTGTAGATAAACAAGTAGCAAATGTACAAATTCAATTGGCAAATGGAACAAACATTATAAGTGGAGATCCAAGAAGTCAAAATTTATCAGGTGTTAAAGTGCTAGATGATGATGTATTTATCGAAATTGATAATGAAATTATACAAGGTGCAACACTAAAAATTACTTATGAAATTAGTGTAGACAATAAAAATTGTGAAATCGATTATAATGATGAAGATTACTATATCTACGGAACTGTTCCATCAGGTCACGCAAATTGGAAGATTGCAACAGTTGTCGATATGTTTGATTATTTACCAGAAGAGGTAGTACTAGAATCTAACGAAGGCAATAACTGGGAAAGAACATATATAACAGATGATATGGAAGGAACACTTCTTTCAGAAGAAGTATTTGAAACGGTAAAAGGACTTCAAAACATTATCCATCTAAAGAACCATATTTTTGAAAGTATGGAACCAGGTTCACAAAAAAGAGATACAAGTATGGTTGTAACAAAACAATTATCAAGCACAGCAGATGATTTAACATATGAAAATGATGTAGAAATTATAAGATTAAAAGGAAGAAAACCAATTGATTCAATTCCTGGAAATTATGATCCGTCTACAAATACACCAAACGAGGCAGATGATGATAATGTAGAAGTAACCATTACAGCACCTACAGGAGAAGACAGACAATATATGTTATATGGAGGTATTGCAATTAGTGTATTAGTAATTATCGGTGTAGGTATTATCATTATAAAAAGAAAAGTCTTAAAAAAATAATATAAATAACAAAAAAATCATTTCTAAATAGGAATGATTTTTTTCTTGTTTTAAATTAAAGAAACTTTTTTTTCGTATATTGCTTTTTTTGACATTCTGTAATAAAATAAAAAACATAAAAATACAAAAAAAGAATTATAAAAAATAATAAAATCAAAAAACAGTAAAATATGTAAAAAAGTTATTCGTAGTAGACTACGAAAAAAGACAAAAACCACAAAAGACAAGTAGTAAAATATAGCTTATAATAGGGTAAAGGTGGTATGTAAATATGTTTCAAAATATAAACACATATACTGTGCAAGATAAGAAGAAAGAAACAGTAAATAGATGGTCAGAAATCATGAAGAAAAATAATCTTATAATGTATCTAATTTCTTTCATGTTATCATTAGTTGGAATAGGAGGAGATTTTTCACTATTTAGTATCAGTATATTAGGGGCATGTTTTTCATCTTCCATTCCACTCTTAGGTGTTATTATTGTAGCTTTAATAGGAAACAGTATTAAATTTGGTGTAGGTGGAGGATTAGAATTCTTCTTAACAAGTTTAGTATTTTTTATTAGTATCTTTATAATGAAACCTAAATACAATGAAGATGAAAGAAACGAAAAAATAAAAGTAGGAAAAAACATTTTTATTTCTGTTTTTATAATTCAGTTAATAAAAGCATGGCTTGCAACACTTACATTTTATGATGTTTTGTTAAGTCTTACATATGCAATAATTGCAATTGCATTTTATAAAATATTTGCAAATTCAATAGCTGTTGTTGAAAATTTTGGACAGAAAAAGGCTTTTTCAATAGAAGAAGTGATTCGGGACAAGTCTTGTATTAGCGATAGCCGTAAGCGCTTTTTCAGATCTATCTATATTAGGATTTTCAATTAGAAATATATTAAGTATTTTAATTGTACTAGTTTTGGGATGGAAAAATGGTGTATTAGTAGGAACAACTTCTGGAGTAACAATAGGTGTGACATTAGGAATTATAACAGGAGAAGAACCAATTATTATAGCAGCATATGCAATTTCTCGGAATGGTAGCAGGTATATTAAATCGATTTGGAAAAATAGGGGTTATCGTAGGATTTTGTATAGGAAATGTAATTCTAGCATATGCATCAAATGGTTATACAGTAGAATTAATCTATTTTAAAGAAATTTTACTTGCTTCTATCATTTTATTAGCTATACCAAAAAATATTAATATAGATATAGAAGAATTTGTAGGAGGTTCAAAATTTTTACCAATATCAAGAGAAAGAAGTTTAACTAGAGAAAAAGAAACTGTAGAAAAATTAAACCATGTGTCAGAAACCATAAAGAAAATGGCAAGTACATATTCAGAAGAAGCAAAAAAAGTATATACAGCAGAAGAAAGAGAAGAAAATAAACAGATTTTTATAACTGAATTATTGAATAATTTAGAACCTTATAAAGATAATTTATTATATGAAGATGTTGCCAATGCAGAAGGAAAAATTGTAGATGAAATCTTTTCTTTATTATTAGAAAAACAAGAGATAGAAAGAGAGGATTTATTAAAAATATTTGCAGATTGTAATAGCTATATAGTAGGATTTGACGATAAAGAAGTAAGTGAATATTTGGAAGAAAATATATTACAAATTCTAAGGGTTATCAATATTTCTTATAAAATAAGTAAAAATAATTTTATATGGAAAAGGAAATTAGAAGAAAACAAAAAAAATATGGAGACACAATTGAAAGGTGTTTCAAATGTAATATCTGGAATTGCCAAAGATATAGAAAAAGAAGTTACACAAGAAAAAAATTATACAAAACAAGAAATTGAAATTATAGAAATTTTAAAACAGAAAGAAATAGAAGTAGAAGAAGTATCTATTACTAAGAAAGATAGATATGTTATCAATATATATACAAAGAAATTAGAAGATAATCAAATGATTGAAGATGTACTTTCAAAAGTATTAAAAGAAAAAATAATTTTAAATGAAGAAAATTCTACAAAAACAGAGC
This sequence comes from uncultured Clostridia bacterium, assembly GCA_944386675.1. Lineage (GTDB taxonomy): Bacteria > Bacillota > Clostridia > TANB77 > CAG-508 > CAG-269. Next base: position 119,574 of record CALXBY010000002.1, read on the forward strand.
TAGTTTATATTTCAGATGATAAATATGTTATAGGATTTGCCACAGCAGACTCAAGTAAAAATCAAAGTGAAGTTTCAGGTGATAATTTTATAAATACAAGATTAAAAGATGGAAAATATTTAATTGCACTAAGTGATGGTATTGGAACTGGAAGAAAAGCAAATGAAAGTAGTATGCAGGCATTAGCAATGTTACAAAGTTTATTGGCATCTGGGTTTGATAAAAATACTTCTATTGAATTAATTACATCAAGCTTAATTAGTAAAAATGAAGAAATATTTGCGACACTGGATATAGCAATCATTGATTTGTATAAAGGGACAATCGAAATGATAAAAAGTGGAGCATGCCCAACATATATTAAGAAAAATAAAAGAGTACAGATTATAAAATCAAACTCTTTACCAGCAGGAATGATAAATCAAGATAACATACAAGTATTTGATACAGATATACAAAATGAAGAAATTATGCTTATGTGTACAGATGGAATATTAGATTCAAATATTGAGTACAAAAATAAAGAATTATGGATAAAATATTTATTAGAAGATATTGAAACAAAGAATACAAAAAAAATAGCAGATATTGTATTGAATGAAGCAATTGATAATAATTTTGGAAAAACAAAAGATGATATGAGTGTCATCATATGTAAATTCATGCAAAAGAATAGGTAATAGGAGGAAAAAAATTTAGATGAGTAGAGGAAGAAGATATGAAGAACCTAAGCTAAATATGAAAAAAGTCTTTGCAGTCATATTAGCAATTATTGTTATTATTATGTCTGTATTTATAATAAAAGGAATTTTTTCAAAAGAGGAAAAAACAGGTGGCATTACAAGTAAAACATATTTTGCAGCATATAAGGACAATAAATGGGGGGTCATTGATGAAAATGGAGAAACTATAATAGAGCCTTCATATGAAGAAATGATTATTATTCCAAATAATAAAACAGATATTTTTCTATGCACATATGATGTAAATTATGATACAGGAGAATATCAAACGAAAGCATTAAATAGTAAGAATGAAGAAGTTTTTACTAAGTATAGTAAGATTGAGGCAATACCTAATTATGATGAAAATAATAATTTGTGGTATGAAGATAATGTTTTAAAAGTGCAAGACAACGGGAAATGGGGAACAATTGATAATTCTGGAAAAGAACTTTTAAAAGCAGAATATGATAGTATAGAGGCAATTAAAGGAATTAAAAATGCTTTGCAAATTGAAAAAGACGGAAAATTGGGAGTTGCTGATAACACAGGAAATATTATTTTAGAGCCTAATTATACAGAAATCACAAATTTAGGAGAAGATAATAAAGCAGGATATATCGTAAAAGATGATTCTGGACTATATGGAATTATAGATTATTCTAAAAATGTTATTTTACAAAATCAATACCAAGAAATCGAAAAAGTGTATGGAAATGATTTATATGTTGTATCACAAGATGGAAAACAAAAAGTAGTAAATAAAGAAGGACAAGATGTATTAGCTGATGGATTTGAACAAATAGCGGCAATTTTAAAAACAAAGGATCAAGGTGTTATTTATATTTCAAATGGAAAATATGGTGTCATGACTCTAGCAGGAGAAGTTAAAATAGAAGCACAATATGATAATCTAATAGAAGCAAAAGCAAATACATTTATTGCAACCAAAGATGGAAAACAAGGAATTATTGATATAGATAATAATGAAAAAGTAGCATTTAATTATAATACCATAAGTTATAATGAAAAAGGTGATATTTATATTGCAGAAGATGAGAGCTTCAATAGTAATATTATGAATGCGAATTTTGAAATTAAACAAACAGGAATATTGATAGAAATCAATACAGATTCAGGATATTTTATATTAAGACAAAATGATGAAAACGAATATTATAATTTTAGATTTGAAAAAAGAGATAAAAAAGAAATTTTAAGTAACCATACTTTATATTTAGATAAAAAAGATAATCAGTATGGATATGTAGACAAAGATGGAAATGTTGTGGTAGAATATATATATGATGATGCCACAGAGCAAAATGAATATGGATTTGCAGCAGTGAAAAAAGATGGTAAATGGGGAGCAATTAATAATAAAGGAGAAGTTATACAAGAACCAAATTATAATTTAGATAATTATTTAATCGTTGATTTTATAGGAAGATGGCATCTAGGAAAAGATTTAAATATGAACTATTATAACCAAGAATAAAATAATAAAAAAGGTGATAAAAATGGAACTAAAGATAAACTATCAATATACATATTTTATACATCCTTTTGTTGTTAAACAAAAAAAGTATCAAAAATACTTATTAAGATTATTGAAGGATGAAAATTGTAAGTTAAAAAGATTTGAAAAAGAAAAGGATTTAAGATTATATAAGTATTTTACGCCTAAAATGAGAGATTTTCTATTTTCAAGTTTTAGTTTTACAAATGCTAAATATACAAAATTTAAAGAAATGCCACTAGAAACGCAATCAGCCGTACTTGCAAAATATCCATGTACTATATTTGAATATACAATAAAAAAAGATATACAAGGAAAAGCAGGAGAAGGAAAAGGAATATTTTTTAAGATAAGGAAAATAGAATTGATTTGTTTTCAAACAGGAATATGTTTTTTATGTATGAAAACAAATATAGAGGATGAACCAACGTTTTCAGATGTATTGAATTTTAATTACAAATTTAGAGATATCAGACAAGATAATAGAACATTGAATGATTATGATAAAATCAATATACAAACAGACAGCTTTGCAAGTATTGATAAGTTGACAGATTTTATAAAAGGAATAACAGGGTCTAATATAGAGGCTATAAAATTAGATATTAATACAGAAAGATTTTTGACATATTCATATATATGTATTGACCAAGCAGGATGGAATATTGAAAATACTTTTGATAAAATCGAAAACAATTTTATTAAATTTGCAAGAATATTGCCTGCAGACAATTCGGCTAGTTTAAAAGAAGATGATATTTTATCATTATCAAAATGGAAATATACCAAAATGGGAATTACAAAACATGGTGTAACATTATTTACATCATCAATAGATATTAATAATTATACTATCTTACCAAATGAATTTGAACAGCAATACTTATATACTTATATATTTGAATTATATAAGAAAATATATTTGAAAAAAATCAGTTTAGAATTTAAACATACAACAAAAGTGAAAACTGTAAGAAAAGCATTTATCAATTTTACAAAACAAATATGGATTCAAGAAGTTACAGAAGATGAAGCAGGAACAATGTTTGACCATAAAATAAAAGAAAGTTTAGGACTAGAACAGTTATATTATGAAGTTAAAAATGAGTATGATATTTTATATAAAGAATTAAATATTGAAAAAAATAAAAAACTAACAATTACGATTTCTGTAATATTAGTAGTATCTTTAATTTTTAATATACTGAACTTTGTCCTATTATACAAAGGATAATAATATGCTATGACAAAACACTCGTATATAATATATTTATACGAGTGTATTATATATAATTTAAAAAATAGAAAAGGATGTTAGATATGAAAATAACTTGTGGAACAGATATTATAGAAATAAAACGAATCAAAGAAAGTATAGAAGATTTAGGAGAAAAATTCTTAGAACGTGTTTATACTAAAAAAGAGATTGCTTATTGTGAAAGTAAAAAAAAGCAGAAATATCAACATTATGCAGCTAGATTTGCTGCAAAAGAAGCTATTTTTAAAGCTATATCTAGTAAATTAAGTAACAAATATGACATAGGGTGGAAAGATATAGAGGTTATAAATGACCAAAATGGAAGGCCACATATTAATTTCTTAAATATTAAAATAGAAGAAATAGATGAAATTGACATTAGTATTTCACACTGCAGGGAATATGCAACAGCCAATGTAGTAGCTATTTTAAAATAGAGTTGCCAAAGGGGACGTGCCATTTTGGCAACTTAAACAAATATATAATTTTGATTAAATATAAATAACAATTATAAAAAGGTTGCCAAAATGGCACGTCCCCTTTGGCAACCTTTAATTCAAACAATGGAGAGGGATAAAGGATGGAATTTTTTGATAGTCATGCACACTTAGATGATGAGAGATTCGACGAAGATAGGAAAGAAATAATAAGAGAAATAAAGAAAGCAGGAATTACAAAATTTGTATCGGCAGGATATAGTTTAGAAGGATCTCAAAAAGGAGTAGAATTATCTAAAAAATATGATTATATATACACAACTTGTGGTATTTCTCCTAATGACATTCCACAAACTGAAGAAGAATTGTGGAAAGATATAGAAAAAATAAGACTTTTAGTAGAACAAAATATAGAAGATAAAAAAATTGTAGCAATTGGTGAGATTGGATTAGACTATCATTGGGAAAAAGATGAAGAAAGAAGAAAATTGCAAAGAGAAGCATTTATAAAACAAATAGAGATGGCAAATATATTTAATTTACCGATTGTGATTCATACAAGAGAAGCTGTTATGGATACAATTGAAATATTAAAAAAACATAAAGTAAATAAAACGGGAGTATTTCATTGTTGTCCATTAAATAGAGAACTAGTAAAAGAAGCACTAAAATTAGGATTTTATATTTCTTTTGCCGGTCCTGTAACATTTAAAAACTCAAAAAATGCAAATGAAATTATAGAAATGGTACCAAATGACAAAATGTTAATAGAAACAGATAGCCCTTATTTGGCACCAGAACCAGTAAGAGGAACAAGAAATGACCCAAGAAATGTGAGGCATATAGCACAAAAAATAGCAGAGGTAAAAGAAATCCCCTTAGAGGAAATTGCTAAAATAACATATGAAAATACAAGTCGCATTTTTGGGATTTTAGGAGCAGTCTAAAAGCCCAAATAAATATATGAAAGGAAATAATTTAAAATGAAATTAGATGAAAGAAGAATTTTGGAAACTGCTCAAAGTGTAAAAAAACGGAACAAAAACGAGACAAGATTTAAAGAAATTATTAGGTGGAGAAAGATTAAACGATATTTTTGATGAAAGGACACAAAATGCCTTATTAGACAATATTATTGAGAGTGGAAAAATACATGATATGGTACAAGATGGAAATGGATTAGATATACTAGAAGGTTTAGTCAACAATAAAATAAAGGGAGATTTATCAAATTTTTATATGATAAATCCAGAATACATTTTACAGTTATCTCCAGAAGAACAAAAAAATATGGCAGATTGTATTTCTAATGGAAGACAAGATTTGTCAAAAGCTTTACAAAGCATGTGGGATAAGGGAATAAGAACAGAGGCTTGTACAACCAAAAGTAGTGATAATATTCCTATGTTGCAATTAAATATTAAAGCAAATGAATTAGAAAAACAAGAGATAATACAACAACTATATGAGCAAGAGGGAATTGAAGCGGCTGGATATTTCCAAGGGTATGGAGAAAATGCATTTTTAGTAAATTTGTCAGGAGATAAATTATATGATTATTTACAAGGAGATAATATACCAGCAGCTCAAATAGAAAAAGGTAATATTTTTGAAAGTGCAATGAAAGAAAATTTACAATTTTGTAAAGAGATGCATGAAAGTTATGTGAAAAATGATATGGATACAAAAGAAGTAGATGAGGAGATAATGAGAAGCGAAAAGTGGCTCATAGAATTTGAAAATAGAAGTAAACATATCCATAAAAGTGAAAAACAGCAAGAATCACAAAGCCAAGAAAGAAGAAAAGATTGGGAATTAGAATCTGAAATGAAAAAACAAATACAAAGAAATAGTGCAGAAATTGCTAAAAATCATAGGGAGCAAGTGAAACAAGAACAACAATTGCAAAACGAAAACCAAATACCTACACAAACTGCAGGAGAAGGTATGGAATTGTAAAAAAATAAAAAGAACTAGAAAATTCTTTTTGTAAGGATGTTTCTAGTTCTTTTTGTTTTTTAAAGTGTTTAAAATTAATACTTTAAATTTCTCAAAGCTTCAATTCTATCAGCTGTACTAGGGTGTGTAGACCATATATTTGTGGTTCTTTTTTTACCATTTTTCTTAAATGGATTTATAATATACATATTTGCAGTAGCTGAATTTGCAGTTTCTAATTCATTTGGGTCATTTTCTAATTTTTCCAAAGCAGAAATTAAACCATCTGGATTACGTGTAAATTCTACAGCAGTACTATCTGCTAAAAATTCTCTTTTCCTTGATAAGGCAAGTTGCATCAAAGAACCAAAGATAGGAGCCAAAATTAGAAAAACTAAGCCAACTAACATCAAAATACCATTTGCTTTACTATCACTATCATTGTCTTTTACACCACCCCAAAATAAAGCACGTGAAAATAAATCAGATAGCATTACAATAAATCCTACCATAACAGAAACGACACAACTTAAACGGATATCATAATTTTTTATATGACTCATTTCATGAGCAATGACACCTTCTAATTCATAGTAATCTAGTTTTTCTAAAAGACCGGTGGTTACACAAATAACGGCATTTTCTGGATTTCTACCTGTAGCAAAAGCATTAGGTTGAGCATCTTCTACAACATAAAGTCTAGGTCTAGCAGGTAATCCAGAGGTGATCATCAAAGCATCTAAAATATTTACTAATTCTTGATTTTCTTCTTTAGTAGCAGGTCGTGCCTTATTAAGAGACAATACAATTTTATCACTATAATAATAAGATGCCCAAGCTGAACCAATGGAAAATATTAAGGCAATAACAATAGACATAGTTCCTAATCGTAAAGCATTACAAATATAATAAACGATTAAGGTAATAACTAAAATAAAGATACCAATAATAATTCCTGATTCAAATTTATTTTTTTTACTGGTTTCAAACATGTTTTTCAATCCTTATTTCTATATTTAGGTTTTTGAATTAGAAAAGGGAATAAACCTATAAACCCATTATATAAGTAAAGAGGGGAAAGAGAAATTCCCTATCCCCACTATAATAAATTATGTTTTTATTTTCCAAAATCTACTTTTACATTCTTTCTTGCTTCAGCACTTTCTGCTTCAAATAAATCACGAGCTTTAAAATGAAACATTCCAGCAATGATATTAGATGGGAAAACCTCTAGTTTTGTGTTATACATTGTTACTGTATCATTATAGAATTGTCTTGCAAAAGAAATTTTATTTTCTGTATTTCTTAATTCTTCAGACAATTGCATAAAGTTTTGGTTTGCTTTTAATTCAGGATAACCTTCAGATACTGCCATAATGGTTTTTAAAGCATTAGATAGTTCGTTATCCAAAGAAGCTTTTTCAGCAACACTTTCAGTGTTTGCCCATGATGTTCTAAGCTCAGCAATTTTTTCAAAAGTTTCAGATTCATGTGCCATATAGCCTTTAACAGTTTCTACAAAGTTAGGGATTAAATCAAATCTTCTTTGTAATTGTACATCGATTTGACTCCATGCGTTGTCAACTTTGATTTTTGCTTGAACTAGACCATTGTACATAGAAATGACTGCAATAACAATAACTACTACAACTGCTAATATAATCCAGCCAATCATTTAAAATCCTCCTTAATTTATTATATATAACTAAATCATATCATATTCATATATTTTATACAATATGAATGTGAATAAATCGTGAAAAAATATTGAAAGTTTTTATATAAAAAGTAATATTTTTTAAAAAATTTCATATATTATATTATGAGCAAAAAGTGGACAAATATAAGCAATTGACAATAAAAAATTATGTAAATATACAAAAAGAAAAGGTTTGAAAATGCTAGGGGTTCAAGGGGTTTTGCGTATATGGTGTCCAAAATTTGACTTTTGATGAAAAAAATAGTATAATATATTTGTGTTGCCAAAAGGAGGTAATTTAATTTTATGAGAAGAGAAGAAAAGGCTTCAATTTCTATCATGAAGATTATCTGTGTAAGTATCATTTTAATATTAATATCAGGAATTAGTGTAATGGCAGTAAACACAGACTTAAAAGACATAACAATTACATTGCAAAATGGATATGAAATGTCAACAGTGACGTCAAAAAGTAAAGTTTCAGACATATTAAGTGAAAATAACATTATATTAGACGAAAATCAAAAGACAATACCTGATTTAGATAGTGAAATATCATCAGGAGATACAATAAAAATAACAGACAAATCTTATAATGAAGTACAAATTGCAAAAATATCAGAAGAAGGTATAGAAACTTCATTAAATCAATTATTAGAAAACTATGCACCGATTACAGAGAAAATTGTTGTAGAACAAGTGGTTATACCTTATGAAACAGTTACAAAAAATACAACAGGAACTTCGACAGATACAACAAATAAAGTTGTACAAGAAGGAAAAGATGGATTAAAAGAAGTCACATATAAAGTAAAATATCAAAATGATGTAGAAATTGAAAAGTCAGTTATATCAGAAGTTGTCGTACAAGAACCAGTTAATAAAATTGTTCAAGTACAAAAAAAGGTAACTTCAAGAAGTTCAACACTACCAAGAACATCTAGTGCTTCAACAACAGGTGGAACTGTGTATAAAATAACAGCATATTGTCCTTGTAGCAAATGTTGTGGTAAAACAAACGGAAGAACAGCATCAGGAACACAAGCAACTGCAGGAAGAACAGTAGCAGCATCTAGTAAATTTGCATTTGGAACAAAATTAAATATAGGTGGACACATTTATACAGTTGAAGATAGAGGTGGCGCAATTAATGGAAACAAAATAGATATATTTGTTAACTCACATGCGGAAGCTCTTGCATGGGGTGTAAGATACTTAAATGTCAGTGTTGTAAACTAATAAAATATATAGTATAATATACTAGAGTTTTTAAGCTCTAGTATTTTTATATATAAGGAGATAAATCATGAAATTAATATCTTGGAATGTAAATGGAATACGTGCTTGTGTCAACAAAGGATTTAAAGATTTTTTTGAAAAAATAGATGCAGACATATTTTGCGTGCAAGAAACAAAATGCCAACCAGAGCAAATAGATTTAGAATTTAAGGGCTATCACGCATATTGGAATAGTGCAGAGAAAAAAGGATATTCAGGAACGGCTATCTTTACAAAAAAACAACCAATAAATGTTAATTATGGAATTGGTATAGAAGAACATGATAAAGAGGGAAGAGTTATTACCTTAGAGTTTGAAGATTTTTATATGGTAAATATTTATACACCAAATGCCAAGAGAGGACTAGAACGATTAGATTATAGACAAATATGGGAAGACGAAATTAGAAAGTATTTGCAAAAATTAAATCAAACAAAACCAGTTATTATGTGTGGAGATTTAAATGTCGCACATGAAGAAATTGATTTGAAAAATCCAAAATCTAATAGAGGAAACGCAGGATTTACAGATGAAGAAAGAGAAAAGATGACAGAACTATTAGCTGGTGGATTTGTAGATTCTTTTAGATATTTATATCCAGACAAAACAGATAGCTATAGTTGGTGGTCATACATGGGAAAAGCAAGAGAAAAAAATGTAGGTTGGAGAATTGATTATTTTATTGTATCACAAGATATAAAAGATAAAATAAAAGATGCAATGATTTATCCAGAAATTATGGGAAGTGACCATTGTCCAGTAGGAGTGATTATTGAATAAAGATACAAATAATGAAAATAAGATAAATATTAAGATTAATAAAAACATATTATAATAGGGAGGAAAAATATGAATGAAATAAAACATAATTGGAAAAGATGGCTATACTGGTTTTTTCTAGGATTAGCATTAATTTGTATCTATAAGATTTTAGACAATTATGAAAATGTAATGGGAGTATTAAATACTTTCTTTGGAGTGATTAGTCCATTCTTAATTGGTATATTTATTGCTTACTTATTATATATGCCATCAAGAAAATTTGAGGAACTATATTCGAAAATAAAAGTAAAATTTATTGCAAAGAAAGCAAGGATTTTAAGTGTTATTACAGTGTATATTATTATTGTGGTAGCAATTAGTATATTGTTTTCTGTGATATTGCCAATTGTTTTTGAAAGTATTACAGACTTTTTTGGTAATATTCCAAACTATATTGAACAAGTAATGAATACATATAATAATTTACCACAAGACTCTATATGGAAAAGTCAAATTGTTCAAGATGAAATTCATAATTTGCAGAATATTGATATTAAACAATACTTAGATGTGGAAGCAATATTTGGATATCTTGTAAATGCAGTGGGAGCAATTTTTAGTATTGTAGATATATTTATAGCAATTATCGTATCAGTATATATATTAGTAGACAGAAGAAAAATATTGACTTTTTTCAAAAGACTAGTAGGAGCTATTTTTAAAGAAAGAATATACAAGAATATAGATAAATATTTTAACAATTCAAATGAAATTTTCTTTAAATTTATAGCAAGCCAATTTTTAGATGCCATCGTTGTAGGAATTTTAGTATCCATTGCAATGACAATTATGGGAGTTAAATATGCACCATTATTAGGATTCTTTATAGGATTATTTAATATGATACCATATGTAGGAGCAATTATAGCAACAGTTATTTCGGCAATTATTACATTAATAACAGGAGGCTTATCTCAAACTATTTGGATGTTAATTGTGGTTATCATATTACAACAAATAGATGCTAATATTATTAATCCAAGAATTGTGGGAAAATCACTAAAAATCAGCCCATTATTAGTATTATTTGCTGTAACATTTGGTGGAGCTTATTTTGGAATATTAGGAATGTTCTTAGCAGTACCAGTTATTGCAGTTATAAAAATATTACTAGATGATTTTATAAAATATAAAGAAACAAAAAAGAAAAAAGGGATTTTGGGGACGGACTAAAAAATCCCTTTTTTCTTAATATAACTTTTTCTTATTATCATTATATATGTAAAAAGAAAAGGGAATTTTGAGTCCGTCCCCAAAATCCCTTTTTTTATCCTCTTTGTAATAAATATTGTATACCACCATTGGCAATTGCTGTTAATGTAAGAACAATTAAACCTGCTGCAAAAACACCAGCAACAATTGGTGGAATTGCTTTTTTAGGTGGTAAATCTAAAAAGTTTGCAATTAATGAACCAACCCAAGCACCAGTTCCTGGTAATGGAATAGCAACAAAGATAAATAAACCTAAAGCAGCAAAATTTTGTAGTCTTTCACTTTCTTCTATTTTTTTTGTTGCTCTTTCAGAAGCCCAATCGATTACAATTTTAAAAGGTTTCCATCTACCAAAGAAATCAAATAAAGGTCTAATAAATTTTACGATAAAATATACAGGTATAATATTTCCTATAAAACTACATAGAAAAGATTCTATATAATTTAAATGAAATGTGAATACACCTACTGGTATAGCACCTCTTAATTCAATAATTGGTATCATTCCGACAAAAGCGGTTAATAGATATTTTACGATGATTGGTAATCCAGCCATATTTCCTCCTAAGTTATAAATTTTAAATTCTTATGTATTGTACTATAAAATAAAAAAAATGTCTATATTTGTTATAAAATTAATCTATCTTGTTACTAAAAGAAAATGTTTGTAAAAATAGTTTGGAAAAATTCCCCAAAACTATTGACTTCCGTAAGGATTTTGATATATAATATTAAAGATTTGAAAATTAAGATTTAATTAGCCTAGAAAGTGAAATAAAAAGGTGATTAAAATAAAAGAAAATAGTTTTTAAATAAATTGAATATTTTATTAGAGCCAGTTGAAAAATGAAAATTTTTTGACAGCTCTTTTATTGCCGTTTATTTTATCTAATAGTTAAATAAGATATTTTTCAAAATCAAATTATAAATTCAAATTTTTTTATTCAAAAGTTAAAAATTAAAAGAAGAGGAATTAAATATAAGTTTCCCTAAGCAAATTTAAAATTGTAAAAGCAGACGATTTTAAAACTTAGTAGAAGAAATTTATTATTTAAGAAGGACTTCTTTTAACCAATAAATTAAATCAACAACATAAAAGTTGATACTTATTTCTGCTTAATATTTTATTATGAGGTGATTTTCTTGAAATTAAAAGAAGTGAAATACGAGAAAGCTTCTCGTAAAGATTTCGCAAAAGTTGGCGACTATATTGAAATGCCAAATCTTATTAAAGTTCAAAGAGATTCTTATGATTGGTTTGTAGAAGAAGGCCTAGGTGAAGTATTAAAAGATATTTCTCCAATTGAAGACTATTCAGGAAATCTTGTACTTGAATTTTTTGATTACTACATGGAGGACAAGACAAAATACACAGTAGAAGAAGCAAAAGAAAGAGATGCTACATATTCAACAAGATTACATGTAAAAGTAAGATTAATTAACCGTGAAACAGGTGAAATTAAAGAACAAGAAATCTATTTAGGAGATTTCCCACTAATGACAGATAGTGGTACATTTGTTATCAATGGAGCAGAAAGAGTTGTTGTAAGCCAATTAGTTCGTTCACCAGGATGTTATTATGATGAAGTATTTGATACAAAAACAGGAAAGAAAACATATACATCAACTGTAATGCCACTTCGTGGAGCATGGCTTGAATATGAAACAGATGGAAATGATATTTTCTGGGTTCGTGTTGACAGAACAAGAAAAGTACCAGTAACTACACTTTTAAGAGCTATAGGTGTAGCAACAGATGACCAAATAAGAGATTTATTTGGGGATGAAGAATTAATTAAAGCAACAATTAATAAAGATACAATAAAAGACCAAGATGAAGCTTTAATTGAAATTTACAAAAAATTAAGACCAGGAGAACTTCCAACAGCAGATGCTGCAAGAAACTTATTTAATGGTTTATTCTATGACAATAGAAGATATGATTTAGCAAAGGTAGGAAGATATAAATTTAATCAAAAGTTAGCATTAGCAGGAAGAATTAAAGGAAGAGTTGCTGCAACAGATATTGTAGATGGTGAAACTGGAGAAGTATTTGTACAAGCAGGAGAAGTTATATCAGAAGAAGTTGCAGAAGATATTCAAAATGCAGGAATCAATATGGTAGATGTTACTGTGGGAGAAAGAACAGTTAGAATTATCGGAAATAGTACAGTAAATATTCACAAAGTTTTACCAAATGTTGATTTAAGTGCATTACATTTTAAAGAATTAGTAAATTATAATGTATTAAAAAATATTATCGATAATACAGACGAAAAAGAATTAGTAAAAATCATAGAAGAAAGACAAAATGAATTAGTACCAAAACATATCACAACAGAAGATATGATAGCTTCTATTAACTATTTATTAAACTTATCACATGGATTAGGAGAACCAGATGATATTGACCACTTAGCAAACCGTAGAATTCGTTGTGTTGGTGAGTTATTACAAAATCAATTTAGAATTGGTTTAACAAGATTAGAAAGAGTTGTTCGTGAAAGAATGACAATTCAAGACCTAGATGTTGTAACACCACAAACATTAATCAATACAAAACCAATCACATCAGCAATTAGAGAATTCTTTGGAAGTTCACAATTATCACAATTCATGGATCAAACAAACCCACTTTCAGAATTAACACATAAAAGAAGAATTTCTGCATTAGGACCTGGAGGATTGACAAGAGATAGAGCAGGATTCGAGGTTCGTGATATTCACTATACACACTATGGTAGATTATGTCCAATCGAATCTCCAGAAGGACCAAACATTGGATTAATCTCAGCATTATCATCATTTGCACAAATTAATGAATATGGATTTATTGAAACACCATATAGAAAAGTTGATCCAGAAACACATAAATTAACAGACATTGTAGAATATATGAGTGCAGATGTAGAAGATAATTATATTATTGCTCAAAGTTCTGAACCAATTAACAAAGATGGAAGCTTTGTACATCCAAGAATTAGAGTAAGATTTAGAAATGAAGTAATCGAAGTAGATAGAGAAAAGGTTCAATATGTAGATGTTTCTCCAAAACAATTAGTTTCTATTGCAGCAGCTATGATTCCATTCTTAGAGCATGATGATGCAAAAAGAGCATTGATGGGTGCGAACATGCAACGTCAAGCAGTTCCACTTATGATTACAGAAAGTCCAATTGTTGGAACAGGTATTGAATATAGAGCAGCAAAAGATTCAGGAATCTTAGTATTAGCAGAAGATGATGGTGTTATTGAAAAAGTAACAGGAGATGCCATCACAGTAAAATATAATAATGGAAAAACAGTTGTACATAAATTACGTAAGTTCAAAAGAACAAATGGTGGTACATGTATTAACCAAAAACCAATTGTAAAAACTGGTGAAAAAGTTAAAAAAGGTGATGCCATAGCAGACGGACCATCAACAAAAGATGGAGAAATGGCATTAGGTAAAAACGTATTAGTTGCTTTCTCAACATGGGAAGGATATAACTATGAGGATGCTATCCTATTAAATGAAAGATTAGTAAAAGAAGATGTATTTACATCTATTCATATAGAAGAATATGATTGTGAATGTAGAGATACAAAACTAGGTGCAGAAGAAATTACAAGAGATATACCAAACATTGGTGATGACTCATTAAAAGACCTAGATGAAAACGGAATTATCCGTATCGGTGCAGAAGTAAGACCAGGAGATATTTTAGTTGGAAAAGTAACACCAAAAGGAGAAACAGAATTAACAGCTGAAGAAAGATTATTAAGAGCTATCTTTGGTGAAAAAGCAAGAGAAGTAAGAGATACATCGTTAAGAGTACCTCATGGAGAAGCAGGAACAATTGTAGATGTTAAAATCTTCACAAGAGAAAACTCAGATGAATTAGGACCTGGGGTTAACCAAATTATTAGATGTTATATTGCAACAAAGAGAAAAATATCTGTTGGAGATAAAATGGCAGGTAGACACGGTAACAAAGGTGTTATTTCAAGAGTATTACCAGAAGAAGATATGCCATTTATGCCAGATGGTACACCAATCGATATCTTATTAAACCCTCTTGGAGTTCCATCTCGTATGAACTTAGGTCAAGTACTAGAAGTTCACTTAGGAGGAGCTGCGAAAGCATTAGGATGGCATGTATCTACACCAGTATTTGATGGTGCGACACAAGAAGATGTTGAAAAATTATTAGCAGAAGCTGGAATGAATAAAGATGGTAAAACAACATTATATGATGGTAGAACAGGAGAGCCATTTGCAAGTCCAATCACAGTTGGGGTTATGTATATGTTAAAACTACACCACTTAGTAGATGATAAAATCCATGCACGTTCAACAGGACCTTACTCATTAGTTACACAACAACCTCTAGGAGGAAAGGCACAATTTGGTGGACAACGTTTTGGAGAAATGGAAGTTTGGGCATTAGAAGCTTATGGTGCATCATATACATTACAAGAAATGTTAACAGTAAAATCTGACGATGTTGTTGGAAGAGTAAAAACATATGAAGCAATTGTTAAAGGTGAAAATGTTCCAGAACCAGGTGTTCCAGAAAGTTTCAAAGTATTAGTAAAAGAGCTTCAATCTTTAGGATTAGATGTTAGATTATATTCTGAAGACAACCAAGAGCTAGAATTAAAAGAAAATATAGAAGATGGAATCGAATATGATCCAGAAAAAGAAAAGAAATATTTAGCAGAGGATGAAGTTGTTGCAGATGGAGATTTAGATGATGGATACACAGAAGAAGGGACAGAAGATGATATCTTATTAGAAGATGAAAATGAATCACTAGATGATGGAAATGATGAACTATTTGAAGGACTAGATGATGAAGATGATGAAATGTTTTTTGGTAGTGACTTAGCAGGAGATAATTTAGATAATGATAATGACATCATATAGGTAAATAAATGAAAAGTAGCATTTAAAATGAACTAAAATAGACATCTTATTCATTAATGTAAAAAGGATGTATGGAGGAAATATGGCAACATTTGTAGAAAGAATTGATAGTGAATCTGATTATACAAAATTAGTAAATGTACTAAAAGAATGTTTTGAGGATGGAGAAATCTTCAATAAACAATTAGTTACTGAAAGATATATGAAACATCATGAAATACAAGATATTAAGGAAGCAAACAGTGCTATAAAAAAAGAATTTGATAGAGTAATCACAAATTTAGCAATGTATTCAAAAGTAACGATGATTGGGAATGGACAATATGTATTAAGACTAAAAAAACAATCAAAAGAGGAGCAAATGCATAGAGAAACAATGCAAATGAATAAACAACAAATAGAAATGGCAATATAAATTTAGCTATGTAAATTTTAATAGATAATATAACTGAATAAATTCTAAAAAGGAAAGAGGCGACAAGAAGGAATTGCACCAGCGGTGGCTAGACCTCTTCACCTGTTTTAGAATTACCCAAAAGAACGTTAGGGACGTGCCAAATCGTTTCATTTTGAAACCAAAAGGGACAGACCTAAATGTTTAAATATTAATAAGTAATAGGGTCTGTCCCTTTTGGTTTCAAAATGAAACGATTTGGCACGTCCCTATTGGTTCAAGGGGGAAATAAAGTGGACGAATTAGATATTTTTAATAAATTAAAAATAGGAATTGCATCAGATGAAAAAATAAGAGAATGGTCAAAAGGTGAAGTAAAAAAACCTGAGACTATTAACTACAGAACATTAAAACCAGAAAAAGATGGATTATTCTGTGAAAGAATATTTGGTCCAACAAAAGACTGGGAATGTCATTGTGGTAAATATAAAAGGGTTAGATATAAAGGAATCGTATGTGACAGATGTGGTGTTGAGGTAACAAAATCAAAAGTAAGACGTGAAAGAATGGGGCATATCGAACTTGCAGCACCAGTAGCTCATATTTGGTATTTTAAAGGGATTCCAAGTAGAATTGCTTTAATGCTTGATATTTCACCAAGAAACCTAGAAAAAATCATATATTTTGCTTCTTATGTAGTTATTGATAAAGGAACAACAAACTTAGAAAAATGCCAAGTATTAAACGAAAAAGAATACCATGAAGCAGAAGAAAAATATGGAAAAGGTTCTTTTAAAGCTAAAATGGGAGCAGAAGCTTTAAGAGAATTATTAGAGCAAATTGATGTAGATAAATTAGCAGAACAAATTAGAAAAGAATTAGAAAAAGCAAGTGAACAAAAAAGAAGTAAACTTGTAAAAAGATTAGATACAGTAGAAGCATTTAGACTTTCAGGAAATAGACCTGAATGGATGGTTATGAATGTTATTCCTGTTATTCCACCAGAATTAAGACCAATGGTTCAATTAGATGGTGGTAGATTTGCAACATCTGACTTAAATGATTTATATAGAAGAGTTATAAACAGAAATAACAGATTAAAAAGATTATTAGAATTAGGTGCACCAGAGATTATTGTTAGAAATGAAAAGAGAATGTTACAAGAATCTGTAGATGCCTTAATTGATAATGGAAGAAGAGGAAGACCAGTAACAGGAGCTGGAAATAGACCACTAAAATCTTTATCAGATTTATTAAAAGGAAAACAAGGTCGTTTCCGTCAAAACTTACTTGGAAAACGTGTTGACTATTCAGGACGTTCTGTTATCGTTGTAGGACCAGAACTTAAAATTTATCAATGTGGACTTCCAAAAGAAATGGCTGTAGAATTATTCAAACCATTTGTTATGAGAGAATTAGTTGGAAGAGGAATTGCACAAAATATTAAAAATGCAAAAAGAATGGTAGAAAGATTAAGACCAGAAGTATGGGGCATATTAGAAGAGGTTATTAAAGACCATCCAGTTATGTTAAACCGTGCGCCTACACTACATAGATTAGGTATCCAAAGCTTTGAACCAGTATTAGTAGAAGGTAGAGCAATTAAACTTCACCCATTAGTTTGTGAAGCTTTCAACGCTGACTTCGACGGTGACCAAATGGCTGTGCATTTACCATTATCACCAGAAGCACAAGCAGAATCAAGATACTTAATGCTTTCAACAAATAACTTACTAAAACCACAAGATGGTAAACCAGTAGCAGTACCAAGACTAGACATGATTTTAGGAAGTTACTATTTAACAATGGTATTAGATGGAGAAAAGGGAGAAGGAACATATTATAAAGACCCAGAAGAAGCATTAATGGCATTTGAAAACCACGATGTTGGAATTCATGCTAAAATTTATGTTAGAGTATCTAAAGAAATTGATGGAGAAATCAAAACAAAGAGAGTAGAAACAAGTGTTGGAAGAATTATCTTTAACCAAGGAATTCCTCAAGATTTAGGATTCATTGATAGAAAAGAAGATCCATTCCAATATGAAATTAGTTTCCCAGTTATGAAAAAATCAATGGGAAATATCATAGAAAGAGTTATTAGAACACATGGATTAACAGAATCAGCAGAAGTAATAGATTATATCAAAGCATTAGGATTTAAATATTCAACACTAGCTGGTATTACATTCTCAATGAGTGATGTACAAGTACCAGAAGCTAAAAAAGGACTATTACAAGAAGCAGATAGTAAGATTGAAAATATTAGAAAACAATATGCAAGAGGTTTAATTACAAACGATGAGCGTTATTCAGAAGTTATCAAAGTATGGGAAGACACAACAAATAAAGTTAGTGATGCCATGGAAGAAAACTTTGATGAATTAAACCCAATCTATATGATGGTTAAATCTGGAGCAAGAGGTAACATGAGCCAGTTAAGACAAATTGCTGGTATGCGTGGATTAATGGCTAGTACAACAGGTAAAGCAGTAGAAATACCAATTAAATCATCATTTGCTGAAGGACTAGATGCCTTAGAATACTTCATTTCTGCCCATGGTGCAAGAAAAGGACTTTCAGATACAGCTTTAAGAACAGCTGACTCTGGATACTTAACAAGAAGATTAGTAGATGTATCACAAGATATTATCGTAAGAGAACATGATTGTGGTACAGATGATGGAATTATTGTTTATGACATAAAAGACGGACAACAAGTAATTGAAAAAATGCAAGAAAGATTATTAGGAAGATTTGTTGTAGAAGATGTATATAATCCTGAAACAAAAGAACTAATTGTTGATACAAATACCATGATTACAGAAAAAATTGCAGATGAAATTGTAGCAGCTGGAATTGAAAAACTAAAAGTACGTTCTGTTTTAGGATGTCGTTCAAAACATGGTGTATGTCAAAAATGTTATGGTATGGGCTTAGCAAGAAGAGACTTAGTATCAATTGGTGAAGCAATTGGTATCATTGCAGCACAATCAATCGGTGAACCAGGTACACAGCTTACAATGAGAACAATTCACTCTGGGGGTGTAGCCGGTGTAGCAGATATTACACAAGGTCTTCCAAGGGTTGAAGAGTTATTTGAAGCTAGAAAACCAAAGGGACTTGCAATCATTTCAGAAATTGATGGTAAAGTAAAAATCAAAGAAACAAAGAAAAAGAAAGAAGTTATCGTTACAGGTAAAGATAATTCAAAATCTTATACAATTCCATTTGGTTCAAAAATGAAAGTAAAAGATGGAGATATGGTAGAAATAGGTCAAGCCTTAATTGAAGGTTCAATCAATCCATCAGAAATCTTAACATTAAAAGGACCAGAAGGTGTATATGAATACCTAATTTCAGAAGTACAAAAAGTATACAGAAATCAAGGTGTTGATATTAATGATAAACATATCGAAGTTATTGGTAGACAAATGCTTAAGAAAGTAAGAGTAGAGGACAATGCTGATACAGATATGTTCCCAGGTTCATTAATTGATATGTATGAATTTGAAGATAAAAACAATGAAGCAATTGCAGAAGGAAAGAGACCTGCAACAGGAAAAAGAGTATTACTTGGTATTACAAAAGCTGCTCTTGCAACAGATAGTTTCTTATCAGCAGCATCATTCCAAGAAACAACAAGAGTTCTTACAGATGCAGCTGTTAAAGGTAAAACAGATGACTTAATGGGATTAAAAGAAAATGTTATCATTGGTAAATTAATTCCAGCAGGAACAGGTATGCAAAAATATCAAAATGTTCATATTAGTACAGAAAAAGAATTAGAAAAAGTTGCAGATACAGAAAATATGCAATAAAACAAAAAAATTGCCAAAGGGGACGTGCCTTTTTGGCAATTTTTCTTGATTATTATTTTTCGCAACGTAGTACGCATGATAACAGTAATTTTGCATATAATATAGATATTCAAATCAATTTTTATTACGAAAAAGTTCCGTAAATGGAAAAAATTCGTAATGGAGGTGCTGATATGGAAATAGAAAGAGATTATTATTTAAAAGAACTTATAGATAGAATGGATAACCAACTTATAAAAATCATAACAGGAATCAGAAGATGTGGAAAATCTTATTTGTTAAATATAATATTCAAAAATTATCTTCTAGAGAACGAAACAGATGAAGAGCACATAATACAATTAAGTTTAGATGAAAATAAGAATAAAAAATATTTAAATCCAGATATACTAGATGAATATATAAGAAGTTTAATTAAAGATAAGAATAAATATTATATATTATTAGATGAAATACAAGAAGTTAAAAATTTTGAATCAGTTTTAATTGGTTTTATGCATATGACTAATATAGAGATATATGTAACTGGAAGTAATTCAAAATTTTTGTCATCAGATATTGTAACAGAATTTAGAGGTAGAGGGGATGAAATCAGAGTATATCCGCTATCATTTGCAGAATTTTATTCTGTATATGATGGAACAGAAGAAAAAGCATTAAATGAATATTATACCTATGGAGGATTACCTTTAACTGTAATAGCAAAGACTGATAATGGCAAAATAAATTATTTAAGAACACAGAAAGATAATGTATATATAAATGATATTATTGACAGAAACAATGTTCAAAATAAAGAAAAACTAGAGATGTTGGTACAGATAATAGCATCTGATATAGGTTGTCTTACAAATCCTTTAAAATTATCAAATAATTTTAAAGAAAGAGATAAATTATCTACTATGACAGATAAAACGATTTATAATTATTTAGGATATTTACAAAATGCTTTTATGATAGAAAAAGTAAGAAGATTTGATGTAAGAGGAAAAAGATTTATAGAAACACCTCAAAAATATTATTTTACAGATATGGGTATTAGAAATTCATTCTTGGACTTTAGACAAAGTGAAGAAATATCACATATAATGGAAAATGTTATTTATATAGAATTAAAAAAACGTGGATATAATGTAGATGTTGGTTCTGTTGAAATTCGTGAAGGAGATGCAAAAAAACAGTTGGAAATTGATTTTGTGGCTAATAAAGGAAACAATAAAATTTATATTCAATCAGCACTTGAAATGAAAACAGAAGAAAAGGTAAAGCAAGAACAGAAGTCTCTATTAAATGTAAATGATTTTTTCAAAAAAATCATCATAGTAGGAGATAATATAAAAAGATCACGTTATGACAATGGAATTATTATTATGAGTATATATGATTTCCTTTTAGATGCTAATAGTTTAGAATATTAATAGATAAAGAAACAAAAAAATTGCCAAAGGGGACGTGCCTTTTTGGCAATTTTTTTGTTATCTTTATATGCATTTTATACGTAATATGTTTAATATCAATCTTTTTTCACAATATGCACATTTGTAACACCAGTTAAGTCTATATTTGTTACCGTATTTACTTCATAATTGCTATTTGCACCAATTTCAGGAACATATCCATTAATAATACCTTTGGTTACATGATTTTCATCTTTTAGCTCAATTTGAATATCTCCTAAAAATTGTTCACTATTTGCTGTATTTTTTAGCAATATATAAAGTGTACTTGTCTTTCCACTTTCTTTGCTAGATACATTTATGATTTCTATATTTTGAATATCTGTTGTTGCTTCAATATTACTTTTTTCTCTTGTA
>CALXBY010000003.1 GCA_944386675.1 uncultured Clostridia bacterium
TCTGCAATTCCCATATCAAAAAATCTATCTGGAAATTTTTTTGCAAATATACTTGTTTTCGTTGCTGCTGATAAATCTGCATCTAATACAACAATTTTTTGATTTTCTTCTCCTAATTTTTCTAGAGCTTCTCCATAACTCTGTCTTGTCGCCTTTTTTTCTTCTTTCATAAACAAATCTCCTTTCATTTCTTTGTAACTAAAAGATCTTTCATTCTATTTTGCTTTCTTTTATATTTAGAGGACCTTTACAAAGTTGCGCCAATGATACCTGCATCATTATCTAAAATCGCTGTTTGAATTATGATTTCTTTTCTTTCATTAAATAATAATTTATCTTCAATTATTTTTTTCTTTAATTTCTCTAAAAATATTTCTTCATAAAACACAAAGCTTCCTCCAATGCCAATTGCTTCTGGTTCAAATATATTTACTAAGTTAGATATTCCTATGCTCAAATATTCTATATATTGCTCCACAAGTTTATTCATCTGCAAATATTTGGGATGATGCTTGTCATTTTTTCTAAGAATATCCAATAATTCTTTTCCACTCGTTTTTTCATCTAGACCTAGTACATTTCTTAAATCATCTTTAAAAGCTTTCATAGAAGCATATTTTTCCCAACAGCCTTTCTTTCCACATTTACACTCTCTTCCATTTCTTTCTATAATCATATGTCCAAATTCACATCCTGGCAAGTTTCCTGCATCTAATAATTCGTTATGTATAATGGTTGCACCACCTATGCCAGTTCCCAATGTCAAAAAAATACTTCTATCATATGATTTTAATGAACCATATGTATTTTCTGCAATAGCTGCACATTTAGCATCATTTCGTATGGTTATTGGTAAATTAATGCTTTTTTGTAATTTTTTCACAATCTCATAATTTTTCAAACCTAAATTTACTGATTTAACAACTATTCCTTCTTTTACTGTACCCGGAATTGCAATTCCCATTCCTGTAATTTTATATTGCTCTATTACATTTTTTGTTTTCTCTATTATATAATCTTCTATTACCTTTTTTATTGTATTTTTTTCACTAGCTGTTATTCTTTTTTCTACTTTTTCTAAAATTTTCCCTTTATTATCTACTACACCTATTGCAATATGACTTCCGCCTAAATCAATTCCTATTTTCATATTTTCACCACTTTTAAATTACATATTTTATCATTTGAATTATATCATAAGGTTACAAAAAAAACAATTGGGGACGTGCCAAATCGTTCCAAAATGATACCAAAAGGGACAGACCTGCAAAACTTGTTTTCAAAACTCATGTTATCTAAAAAAACATTATATGAAATCATTTATGAAATGACGAATGCAAATGGAGTCATATTAGAAAAAATTAAGGTATCTAATAGGAGAATCTCAAATTTACGGTTTCGAGGTGCCTATTAGATACCTTTAGATTTTCTTGTATGATGCAATGTTAGTCAAAGAATGTAATAAATAATTTCATATAATGTTTTTTTGTTACACGGTAATCATTTTTTATAGGTCTGTCCCTTTTGGTATCATTTTGGAACGATTTGGCACGTCCCCAATTAAACACCATATGCAGAGAATAAGAAATTTCCCATATAAACTTGAATACATGGTACCAATACAACAATTACGAAGAATATTAGTACTGCACCAACAATTGCATACACAACTTGTGGTAATACTTTCATGATTTTCTCCATAATATTATCAATATCAATTTGCATATATTCTACTAATTTTTCCATCATTTCTGCTAAATCTGTTTGCATACCAATTTTTAGCATTTCTGTTATCATTGGTTTTGCAAGTCCTGATTGTTCAAATGGTTCTATCCAAGAACTACCTGTTAAAATGTTATTAATTGATGTTTCTATCATAGATAACATTACATAATTTTTTATAACATTTTTACTAACTTCAATTGAATCTTGAATTCTCATTCCATTTTTTAAGTTTAATAACATTGCTTTTAAGAATCTCGAGAAATCAAGTGCAAAGATTAATTCTCCAAATATTGGCATTTTATATTTGAAATAGTGAAAATTATACTTTCCTTTTGGCGTATTTATATAGAATAATACGCCTCCTGCTATCGCCACTATCACAATAACCGGTATATACCAATAGGCTATCATGAGGTCTACAAAGTCTGCAAACCATAAAGTAATACCAGGTAATTCTTCATCTGTGCCTAATTCATCAAATATTCCTTGAATTGTAGGAATCGCAACTAAGGTACCTACAAAAAGCATTACTAATAGTAAAACGAATTGTACAATATTTGGTATCAAAATTGATCTTAATTTTCTATTTAATGCATCTGACTCATCCAAATATTTAACTGCTTGTTCCAATGAATTTGTAAGAGAACCGGATAATTCTCCTACTTTTATCATATTAATATAAATATATGGAAAAACATTAGAATAATATTCCATTGTCGTATACATATTTTCTCCGGCTTCAACACCTGCTAATATATCCTCTAAAATACCTCTAAAAGATACATTTTCTGTACTTTGTATAATGGTATCTAGCGCATGTATATTATTGAAATTGGCCTTTTTTAAAAGATAAAAGTTTTGTGTAAATATCATGATATCCCTATTGGTGATTTTTTCTGTTTTTGCAAAATATAAATTAATTTTTTCTTTTGTCGATAATTGTTTTGGTTTACTTTTTCCAATATTGGTCGTATTGATATTTTTCATAATTTCTTCAATATTGGGAATGTTTTTCTTAGCCTTTTTTTGCTGTTTTCCAACATATCTAATTTGTTCAACATCAATTGGCAATAATCCATTTCCTTTTAATGTTTTTAATAAATTTTGTTTGCTTGGTGCTTCTATTCTATTTCTAACCACTAAGCCAGATCTTGTCATTGCTCTATATACATAAGTTGGCATTTCTTACCTCCTTGTTCTTAAATATTTCCAGCTCCTTTTTTTATCTTTAATTGCATAATCGTTCTATTTAAAATTTCTTGGTTTTTCTCTTCTATTTGTGCTTTTGCTTGGTCTAATGTAATTTTGTCTTCCACAAAAAGTTCTGCCAAGGAATTAATCAATCCTATACTTCCTTTTTCTAAATTACTTTGTATCGCATCTTCTATTTCAGATACACTTAATTTATCTTTTCTAATAATTCCACCTACGATGTTATCAACTACCATAACTTCTGGTACTAAAACTAATTTCCCGTTAGTACCTTTTAATAATCTTTGTGATACAACTAGTTTTAATAATGCTGATAATAAATATTTTATACTTGCTTGATCTCGAACTTCATAAAAGTTTATCATTCTATCGATTGTTTCTGCACAAGATTTTGTATGCAATGTTCCAACAACAAGATGTCCTGATTCGGCCATTTCTATTGCTGCTTCCATTGTTGTCTTATCTCTAATCTCTCCTATAACTAGGATATCACAGTCTTCTCTTAGAGAGTTTTTTACACCATCACTAAATGTTAGTACATCTCTTCCTCTTCCTACTTCTTTTTGTACAATCAAGGATTTTTTTGAAGTATGTTTATATTCCACTGGGTTTTCTAGTGTTAAAATTTTCTTATTTTGATTTTCATTAATATAATCTATCATAGAGTTTAATGTTGTACTTTTACCTGAGTTTGTTTTACCTGTAACTAATATCAATCCTTGAGGTTGATAAGTCATTCTCCTTACAACATCTGGTATACCTAATGACTCATATGGTGGTAATTCATTTTTTATTAATCTTAGAGTACATGTAGGAATTTCATCTGAAGATGAAATATTAACTCTTAGACGTATATCTTTATATTCATATGAAATATCCAATTTCTTTGTTGTATTGTATATTTCATCTTTATCAACATTTCCTTTTACCAAATAGTCATAGGCTTCTGCCATATCTTCTTCTGTAAGTACATTCATTTCTTCTATTTCAACCAAATCTCTCGCAATTCTAAGCATTGGTTTATTTCCACATATCATGTGAACATCTGATGCATCCTTTTCCATTGCTATATCTAGAATTTTATCCATATTCATATCTTATTTTCCCCCTTAGTTATTTTTAGATTAAAAGAACAATAATTTTTTATTTAACTCTTCTATCGTCGTTTCGCCTTTTAATACCTTTCTGATTCCATCAACAATAAGTGGTCTATAGTTTTCTTCTAATGCTTTTTTTCTAATCTCCATACTTGATGCACCTGAAACAATCAATTCTTTTAATTCATCTGTTATATTTAAAACTTCGAAGATTCCTATTCTGTCATAAAAACCAGTTCCATTACAATAATCACATCCTAAAGAATCATATGTTTTTGCATCTTTTAAATCGACTTTTTCTCCATATTTTTCTAGTATGTTATTGATTGTTTCTTTTTCTTCTTTTGTAAATTCTCTTTCTCTTTTACATTTTGGACAAATTCTTCTTACCAATCTTTGTGAAATTGCTGTTGCCAATGTACTTGCTATATCATAGTCTGAAACACCAATTTTTCTTAATCTGTTAATTACCTCAATACTATCAATTGTATGAATTGTTGACAATACATAATGTCCTGTTTGTCCCGCTTGTATCGCGATTTCTGCTGTTTCCCTATCTCTAATTTCTCCCACCAAAATGATATCTGGGTCTTGTCTTAATACAGTTCTTAAAGCTCCTGCAAATGTTGTTCTGTTATCAATTTCTATTTGATTTAATCCAGGAATTCTAATTTCAACCGGATCTTCAATCGTTGTAATATTAATTTCTGGTTTATTTAAATAATCAATAATACTATATAATGATGTTGTTTTACCTTCTCCAGTAGGAGCAGCTACAATTGTAATACTATTTTTCTTATTAATACTTTTCTCAAACGCTTCTTCTTCTCCATAATATCCTAAGTCAAATATGTTTTTTATATTTGCATTTTTCTTTAATAATCTTAAAACAAATTTTTCTCCATAAACATTTGGTTGTGAAGAAACACGGATATTATAATCTTCATAAAGTAAGATTCTACCATCTTGGGATTCTTGTTTTTCTTGATGCATATTTGATATTGCCTTTAATCTTCCTATAATTTGATGTTGCTTTTCTTTATCAATATTTGCTGCTGTAAATAATTCTCCATCAATTCTGTATCTAACCCTAACAGAAGTTGCCATTGGTTCTATATGAATATCACTTGCTCTTTTTTCTATACCTGTTTTGATAATACTATCTACTAAATTGATAACTGTAATACCAGATTCATTAATATCTGTATTTGCTTTTCCTTCTAAAGATTTTAAAATTTTATCAATATCTTTTTCAAAAGTAATATAAGTTTCCATTATTAAACCTTTATTTAAAAGCAATAGTCTAATGGTTTCTATACTTCTTTTGTTAACTGTATTGGCAAAACATACTTTGATTTTTCCACTTTCAATTTCAAATGGAATAGCTTTATTTTTTTTGGCGATATCTAGAGATATATAGTCAGATATATTAACTTTAATAATTCCTCTATTTAGTAATATTCCTTTTTCTCCTAATATCTCACCAATTGCTGTTATTAATATATATGGGTCACATACTTCTAATTCATATAGGCAATCTCCTATTTTTATATTTGGATGATCTTTTTGATATTCTAGAGCTCTTTCTATATCTTTTTCACCAACAATTCCTCTTTTTACTAATTCCACCCCAATCGGTTGTCTTCTTTTCAAATCCATAACAAAAACACCTCTTTCATTGATTTTATTCTACCAAAGTATATGTTGTAACTCTTTCAAAATTATTTCCATTTATTGTAACTGTTATTTTTGTTTTACCATCTGCATCATTTTTTTCAAATGTACAATCTGTTATATTTTCTGCAATCTTAACAGTATTCATATATATTCCTTTATTAGCTGGTATATATGTGTATTGATTTCCACTTGAAAAAATAATATATTTTTGCGGACCTTCTTCCTCATTATTTTGTGTTTCACCTATTTCTAATATTTTGTTTCCTTTTCTATTTACTTCTTCTGTGAAATAAGAATTAAATTTTGTATATTGCTGATTTAAATCTTCACTCGCAGAATTAATGTCTACATTGGTATAAAAATATGAAGTTAAAACAGTTATAACAGCTATTATAATTAACATAGCAATCACATATATAATTACAGATATCAATGTAACACCTTTTTCAGATTTCATGTTTTATCTCCTTAATTACTTTTTGTTATTACTGTTGATAAATCAACCGTTTCTGTCGTATTCCCATCTCTATAAGATATCTCTACTGTTACTTTTTTTACTAGTCCTGGTACAATTGTATCATCATTTATATTATCCCCTAATTCTGCATAATCTGTGATGGTAATTTTTTGATGATAACCTGTATTTTCTATATCACTTTCCCCCGCTAAATTGTCTAAATCATCAAAGGCTGATGCTTTTAATGTTTCTATAGCATTGATAGCATAATTGGTCGCTTCTGACCTTCTTTCTACAGCTTTTGAATTTGAATTTATACTATACATAAGTGTTGCAATAATCGCCACAAACAAGGTTATAAGTATGATTGAAATTATAATATCAATATTTGTTATTCCCTTTTCACTTTTTATATTCATAAATATTCCTTTCTTTAGTATTTTACTAAACAAAAAATTTTAACCAAGCTAATACAAATATTAAATATAAAATATTTGACATTCCTAAATAAAATCCATAATGAATATCTTTGCCGTAATCTTTTTCTTCTCTTCTAACTTTTCTTTTTATATTTTGTATTTTATGTATTATAAAATTAATTGTAGCTGCAATTGCTGTCATAATAATTGTATTAATTGTTACATATTCTCCCGTAAATATCGCCATTGTAATAACAGTTAAAACTATACCATTTACATAGCTGTTTTTTGCATATTTCTTTAATGTTATTGTATCTAATATTAAAATAAATATATAGAAAATTAAATATATAATATATCTATATATACTATTGTTTTCTACTACACATAGATATACTATATATGCTATAGATAGTAAAACACCATACATAGATACTGATTTTTCTATTTTTCTGTTTTCTGCATCTATTCCTGCCATTATAAATATGAAACACAAATAAAGTGCCATAAATGCACCTTCTGCTAAAACAGTTACTTTTAAGTTATTTATACTTATATCCATCAAATATGCTACTAATACAAATACAGTACCAGATAAAACTTCTAAAATTAGATATCTTGGTCTAATTTTTTCTTTACAATATCTACATTTTCCTAATAAAAAGATATAACTAAAAACTGGTATTAAGTCTAAAAAACCTAATTTATGATTGCAATTAGGACAATATGAATGTGTATGTGTTATATCTTGTCCTTTGGGTATTCTATAAACTGCTAATGTAAAGAAACTACCAAATACTGTACCCATTATGAATATTAATATATATAGTAGTATGTCCATTTTTTCTCCTTTAAAAATCGTATATCTATTATATGTTTATTTATTTTACCAATAAATTTAAATGTTTTTTAATAATTAAGCCATACACACTTTAGTGTGCGTATGGCTTCTTTTATTAATTATACTAATCAGCAGAACTTGTATCTTCTGCAAAATTTGAAATTTTTCCGTTTCCTGGGTCTACATCACAATTAAACTTTCTATTTTGTATAGTTAATACTACTTTTAATGGACTAGTCCCTGAAACTGAAGCTGTTACGTTGCTGTTATTATCTGTTACTAAACTTTGAATATTAGTAGCATTAACAACGTTTTCTGTTCCTTCATATGAAGGATCTAATTTATTAGCTAATATTTCTGATAAAGCTAATTTTAATGCTTCTTCTGCTTCAGCTGCTGCACTTTTTTGTTGAGATTCTGTTGCTTTTGTTAAAATACCATTTTCTCCTGTTAGCATTGCGATTGAAACTCCTGCTAAAATTAATAATACGATAATTGTAATAACTAAAGCGATTAATGTAATACCTCTTTGGTTTCTCATTTTCGTTTATCCTCCTTTTCTTTTGAAATAAATTTATATATATAATTTATGTTTAAAAAAACATAACGTTAATAACTAAGATTATTTTGTTCCTTTGTCAGGGAAATAGCCTGAGCTTGTATTGTTATCGTTTGAGCTACTTGACCCATTTGAACTGCTTGAACCTGAATTATTTCCTGTTGAACTTCCATTTTGATTAGATTCTTCTCCTGAATTTGAAGAAGTGTCATATGATGAAAATGGATTTGTTTTTCCTGGTACATATGTGTTTATTCTTTCATAATTGTTCAAATCTGTAGCATCTATACTATATGTCAATATAACTTGTTCATCATCTACACCGTCACTTTTACTTAGCTCCTCTTTTATGTCTTGTGGTGTTGTATATGATACTTCATCTGGTATAATCTTGTTGCTTGGTACATATTCATATAGCAAAACACCTAATATTAATATAATTGCTAAGCATAATAGTAGCATGATAATAATTTCTTTTATAATTCTTTTTGCCATAATACTCTCCTTTACTAATCTGTAGTATTGCTTGTGTTTGTACTATTTGTAGCATTTGTACTATTCGTACTGTTCGTTGAATTAGTAGTTGCTGAATTGCTATTTGTTGAATTACTATTTGTATTATTTCTTGCACTACTTGAATTTGTATCTAATGAAGATATTCCTTCAATTGGTATATTTTTGCATACAAATGTTGCTCTTAGTTCTGATGTAGAAGAACCTGCTGTCATTGAAAATTCTTCTATTTTAAATGCTAAATCAGAATCATCTTCTATATTTCTAACAAATTCTGATATATTTACATATCCACCAACAGCTGTAAAATTGATATTATATACATTCTCTCCTCCTGTTCCTTTTGTTAAAGCCATATCAATATTTACTCCATTACTTGTTGCATGTGTACCAATTTCTGTCCATAAGAAATCCAAATTATAGTTAGATAATTGGCTAGCCGCTTGAACATCTCCTGAACTACTAACTGCAACCATATCTTCGTAAGAAGCCTTTTCTTCTTGCAATTTTTTCATACTTGTATTCAACTCACTAACTTTACTTGGAAATGTAGAACTTGCTAGTTTGGTTGCTTCAGTAACAGTTTCATCTAACTGTGCATTTTGGTTTTGAATTTCTTTAATTCCCCAAATGCTAAAATTTCCTATCTGAATTCCATTTACAATTGTAAAAATAGTTAATGCTAACACAAGTGCTATTAATATTAAAATTAATAATTTTTTCATGGTAAATCTCCCTCTATTTTAACTTTAATAACATTGTTTTCTTGTTGTCCTGAAGTAGAAATTACATTTGTTAAGTACATTCCTGTATCTAGTTTTGCTTTAAACATACCCAATTGTTCATATTTATTAGATTGTGCCTCTATTACAATGTGTGTTCCTGTTGTATTTTGTATTGAGGTTATTTGTACGTTTTCAGGTATAATAAACATGATGGAATCTAATAAATTTGGTATAGCATCTCTTGTCTTACTTGCATCTGTAATTCTATCATTTAAATCCTGTAAGTTTTGTATCATTTCTGTATAATCATTTGTTCTAGAATCTATTTTTGTTTTATCATTGTTAACTAATTGAATTTGTGCATTTGTACTACTAATAGATTCTTGTGCTTGTTGATTTTTACTTTCCATTTGATTTTTTAGTAATACAGAAAAGCAACTATAAACAACAAATAAAATCAGTAATCCTGCTGCTGTTCTTAATAAACTAATTTCTGTTTTATCTAATTTTTCTCCTAAATCATTTGTAAGCCAACCTGATTTTGCCAACTTACTTTGTTTTTCTTTTCCAGGTGATACTTCTATTTTTAACCAATCTGGAATTTTGTCATTAAAGCTTTGCTTTTTAAAGTTAATTCCTTGTATTCCTTGTCCTAAACCAGATAATGCTAAAGCAACTGCTGAATTCACTTCTATATAATCTTGCACACTAATGTCTTTTGTTGGATTAATGAAATATGGTTTTAAAACCTCACATTCTACCTCATTTAAATATTCTTGAAAATATAAGTCAATATTATTAATTAAAGTTGCAGTTCCTGTTAAATAAACTTTGTTAATCTTTTCTGAACTTTCATTTATAACTTTTCTAACATTTCCTACTATGCTATATAATGTTGGCATAATATCTTCTAAATATCCTATTTCTGTTTCTTGAAGTTCTTTCCCCTCTGATGTATATATTGTTGTATTTTTACATATTTCATATGCTTTTGCCAAAGAATTTTCTTTTAAATTAATCTTTCGTAAAAATTCTTGACTTCCTTCATCAAATACATTTATATCAAATACATTTTCATCTATTATCGTTGTTACTGTTGTATTTTCTTCTATATTTACAATCAAGCAATTTTCCTTAGGTTTGGTTTCTATTAAATTTGTTATTGCCATAGAAATAGGAACTATACCAGATAATTTATTTTTTTCTAAAGCTTGCGCTTTTTTAGTTAACTCTATTTTGTTTGCAGCAATATGAATTACTTTTAATTTTTCTTTGTCCTGTGGATTTTTTGAAATGACATATCTTGTTTCAAAAACATTAGGATTATATCCTTGATCTGCACAGTACATTTCAAATTCCGTTTTAATTGCTTTTGTTAAATCTTTGTTACTCAATAAAGAAAACATATCAAAATAATTATACATTTCTTCTGATAAGTTAATACTAATTGGTGTTTTATAACTATATGTTTCTTCTATAATTTGATTAATCGTTTTTTCTAAATTTTCATAAAATTTTACACCAAAAGATTCAACTTTTATTTTTTCATGGTCTTTTGAAACTTTTGCATATTTAATTATATTGCTTTCTACATATAATCCTAAACAGTTAGCCATCTTTTGCTCCTTTTTTCTTATTTTTTCTTATTCTATTTTTTGCATTTTATTAAAATTTGATACTTGAATAAATTTCTAAGTTTCTACTTTTTTAGCAATCACACTAATTTATTCTAGTTTATTTTACCATTCATCTCTCAAAAATCAATAGATTTAATCTAATTGTAATCTAAGTGTAATCCAATTGTAATATTTATCTTTTTTGCAGTTTACACATAAAAAATCCATCATTGTCTTTTCCTTGATATAACTGAATATAGTTGGGATTTTCCATATCTTTTTTATTTTGAATATTTTCTATTTTTACATAGTCAAAATCTTGATTTTGTTGTAAAAATTTTTCAATTATTTTTTCATTTTCCGCGCAAAATATACTACAAGTTGCATACACAATTTCTCCATTTTTCTTTAAATATTTTGAACAAGTTTCTAATATTTTTTGCTGAATTTGTGTGATTTCTTCCATATCTTCTAATTTTCTTTTCCATTTGATATCTGGTTTTCTTTTTAGAACACCAATTCCCATGCAAGGAACATCCAATAATATCTTGTCAAATTTTTCTTTATATTCTTCTTTATAAACTGTTGCATCTTCACATTTTGTATCTATTATATCAATCCCTAATCTTTTTGCATTTTTTCGAACCAAATCAGCTCTATGTTCATGAATATCCCATGCCACAATTTCCCCTTTATTTTCCATCATTTCTGCCATATATGTGGTCTTTCCTCCTGGACTACTACAAGCATCTAATACAAATTCATTTGGTTTTGGATTTAGTATTAATGGAATTAATCCAGCTCCCTCATCTTGAATTGTAAAATATCCATTTTTAAATAAGTCTAATTTTTCAATATTTTTTGTTCCTTCCAAAATCAAAAAATCTTCTAAATTTCCTTCTTTGAATTCTATTTTTCTTTCTTTTAATTTGTTTTCTATTTTGCTCTTATTTGTCTTTAAGCTATTTATTCTTATTGTCGTTTTAGGTCGTATATTAGACGCTCTGCAAATTTCTTCTACTTTTTGTGTGTCCTTTTCTTTTAATAATTCTTCAACTATCCATACTGGCATTGAAGTTGTTTTTGATATTCTTTCAATATCATCTTCTATTTCAAACAATTCTTCATAATCTTTCTTATCTACTTTTCGCAAAATTGCATTCACAAAATTTGAACTGCCTCTATGTCCATATCTTTTTGCTAAATTAACACTTTCATTTACTGCTGCCGATTTTGGTATCTTGTCTAAAAATACAATTTGATATATTCCCATTCTCAATATATTCAAAATCCATGGTGAAATCTTTTTTAGGCGGATATTTGAATATTTTTTCACAATCTCATCTAATGTTAATTTCCAAGTAGTCACTCCATAAGTAATTTCTGATATAAGCCCTATATCTCTATCATCTATTCTATTTCTATTTTCTTTAATATTCTCATCTACAGCAATATTAGAATAAGCACCTTCTTTGTCTATTTTATATAAGGTTTTTAATGCAATTTCTCTCACAATATCCATTTTATAATTTTCCCTTCTTTTAAATTAGCTTGTTTTTTGTTTCATATATTACAATATTTGATATTTAACTCTCTATTTTTATTTTTCTTAATTATATAATTTAATTTTTATTTTTTCTACCAATTTTGTATATTTTTTAATATTTGAGGAAAAAATATTTTTAAAAGATTTGGAGGTTATTTTTATGGAAATTAAAAAACATTTAATTATTACTGGTAATTCAACAGTATCATGGAAAGATGCTATCGTAAAAGCTGTTGCAGAAGCTTCTAAAACAATTGATTATCTTTCTGACGTAAGAGTCTTAGAGCAAAGAGCAAGTATCAGCGGAGATAAAATATCTGAATATTTCGTCGATTTAGACATTTCTTTTTCTATAGACTTAAACAGAAAAGACAATAAAGATGCTTAAATTTTTTTCGAAAGGAATATGTATAATGGAAAATCCAACAGAAACTAAAAAAACTTATCAAGAATATGTTGATAAAAAATCACCCAATTCACCCATTTTTAAAAATTGTTTTAATGCATTTTGGGTAGGCGGACTAATTTGTACAATCGGTCAGATCATTCTTAATATTTGCAAAGACAGAGGATTTGATACACAAATTTCTGGCACAATTGTTTCCATTTTATTAATTGGTTTATCTGCTTTTCTTACTGGTTTAAATATTTTTAATAAAATTGGAAAGTTTGCTGGTGCAGGTTCTTTGATTCCAATTACAGGTTTTGCAAATTCTATTGTTTCTCCTGCAATGGAATATAAATCAGAAGGTTATGTCATGGGTGTCGGCGGAAAAATGTTTACTGTAGCTGGACCTGTTTTAGTTTTTGGTATATCTACCTCTATTTTAGTTGGTATTATTTACTTAATATTTAATACACAAAATATTACATTAGTTTAAGTTGCCAAAGGGGACGGGCCATTTTGGCAACCTTTGGCAGTAGTTTGAACGATTTGGCACGTCCCTATCGTTCAACTTTCGAAAGGAGTTGATTTTTTGGAAAAATTAGGAAAACAAACTATAAAATTTAATACTCCACCTACTATATTAGAATGCGCTTCTATTGTTGGTCCTAAAGAGGCAGAAGGTCCATTAGCAAAATATTTTGACCAAACTTTAGAAGATGAATTTTGGGGTGAAAAAACTTGGGAAAAAGCAGAAAGCAAAATCATAAAAGAAACAGTTAATATGGTTATTAGAAAAGCACGGCATTTCAGCAAGTGACATTGATTGTATGTTTGCTGGAGATTTATTGAACCAATGTATTTCTTCAAGTTTTGGTTTACGTGAACTAAACATACCATTTTTTGGCGTTTTTGGTGCTTGTTCGACCTTTGTTGAGTCTTTAATTTTAGGTTCTATTTGTGTTGAAAGTTTTGCTAATCATGTTATATGTGCAACTTCTAGTCATTTTTGTAGTGCAGAAAAACAATTTCGTTTTCCTCTTGAATTAGGAAATCAAAGACCACAAACTAGTCAATGGACCGTTACAGGTTCTGGTGCAGCCATTGTCTCTAAAACTGGAACCGGTCCTTATATTACACATATTACTCCAGGAAAAATTGTTGATATGGGTATAAAAGATGGAAATAACATGGGAGCTGCTATGGCCCCAAGTTTTGCAGACACATTAGTTACTCATTTTTCAGATACTGGCAGAAGTCCAAATTACTATGATGCTATTATTAGCGGAGATTTAGGATATGTTGGTAAAGATATTGCAATCGATTTATTAAAATCCAATGGTTATAATATAAAAAATAATTATAATGATTGTGGAGTTTTAATATTTGATAAAGAAAATCAAGATACACATAGTGGTGGTAGTGGTTGTGCTTGCTGTGGTACAGTATTTTCTGGGTATTTCTTTAAACAATTAAAAGAAAGAAAAATGAAAAGAATTTTATTAATTGCAACTGGTGCCTTAATGAACTCTACAAGTTCTCAACAAGGAGAATCAATTCCAGGTATTGCTCATGCAATTAGTATTGAAAATTTGTGAAAGGAATGAAATTTTATGAGTGAAGTTGATTGGGCATCTGTTTTTGAATGGTCCACACTTTTGAAATGTTTTGTGGTTGGTGGTCTTATCTGTGTTGTTGGTCAAATATTAATTGACAAGACCAAATTGACACCTGCTAGAATTCTTGTTATTTTTGTAACGCTAGGTGCTATTTTAGGTGGATTAGGTATTTATCAATATTTAGTAGATTTTGCAGGTGCTGGTGCAACCGTTCCACTAACAGGATTTGGTTATAATTTAGCAAAAGGTGCTATTGAAGAAGTTAAAAATATTGGATTTATTGGGGCCTTTACAGGTGGTGTAAAAGCTGCTGCAGGGGGAATTGCTGCTGCTATATTCTTTGGCTATTTGGCTTCTTTAATTTCTAAACCAAAAATGAAAAAGCAATAAAAAAAAGCATATATAATTATGCTTTTTTTGCGATTTCTGCAATCTCTGTAAATGCTTTTGGATCTGTTACAGCGATTTCAGCTAACATTTTTCTATTAATTGTTAC
Source organism: uncultured Clostridia bacterium (assembly GCA_944386675.1). GTDB lineage: Bacteria > Bacillota > Clostridia > TANB77 > CAG-508 > CAG-269. The sequence continues at coordinate 14,888 of CALXBY010000003.1, forward strand.
ATTTGCTTTCTTTAATCCAGCAATTAATCTGCTATATGTTGTTCCATTCATTCTAGCTGCTGCATTAATTCTTGCTATCCATAATTTTCTAAAATTACTTTTTTTATCTTTTCTTCCTACATAAGCATATGATAAAGATTTCATAACTGCTTGATTTGCATTTCTAAATCTATAATGTTTTGCTCCAAAGTATCCTTTAGCTTGTTTTAATATTTTTTTATGTCTTGCTCTTGTTGTTCTTGCTGTTTTTACTCTTGCCATATCTATCACCTTCCTTATTTTCTATTTTTCTCATTAATTACCATATGGTAATAATTTTTTGATTGTATTCATACATGTTTTGTCTGCATATGCATTTTGAATTTTTCCTGATTTTTTTTGTCTTTTTGTCTTATTTGCTAATAAGTGTCTTCTGTTTGATTTTGTTCTTTTTACTTTTCCTGTTGCTGTTAAAGAATATCTTTTCTTTGCAGCTTTATTTGTTTTTAATTTTGGCATAATATTTGCTCTCCTTTCATATTTTTATTTTTCAGTTTTTTTAGCTAGAATTGTAAACATATTTCTACCTTCAAGTTTTGGTGCTTTTTCTACTACTGCAACATCACTCATATCTTCAATGAATTTATTTAAAACAACTTCACCTGCTTTTGAATTGTTTACTTCTCTTCCTCTAAATCTAACTGTTATTTTTACTTTATTTCCATCTTGTATAAATTTTTTAGCATTTTTAGATTTAAAGCTAAAATCATGTTCTTCGATATTTGGAGTTACTCTTATTTCCTTAATTTCAAAACTTTTTTGTTTTTTCTTTGCCTCTTTTTCTTTTTTAGCTTGCTCAAATTTATATTTTCCATAGTTCATAATTTTACAAACTGGTGGATTTGCATTTGGTGCAACTAAAACTAAATCTAAATTTTTCTCTTCTGCTTTTTCTAAGGCTTCATTTAAAGAAATAACACCGATTTTTTCTCCATTATCTCCTATTAACTGAACTTCTTTGGCTCTTATTTGCCCATTGATTGGTAATTCTTGTTTTATACAAAACACCTCCAATAATAAAAAAATTTGACTTTTGTTACAAGTCAAATCCAAAATAAACCTAGCATTATAAAATGCTAAAATTATTTAGTTTCCAACCTTTTTCCTTATTTGGATAAGGTGAGAAGTTTGACTTCTGCTTGTAACGTTAAATATAATATCATATTTATTATCAGTTTGTCAAGTGTTTTTACACAAATTCTTCCCAAACAATATTGGCTAAATCTAAACCTTTGTTAGTAAGTTTTATATAGTCACCATCTATACTAAGTAATTCTTCACTTACTAACTTTTCCAATTCTTTTCTAAATAGAAATATCGGATTATCTACATACTTTTCTTTGAATTTCGATATTTGCACACCTTCTATTTTTCTTAAACCTAACAGCATATATTCTTTTTTCTTATCTTCTAATGTTTGAATTTCTTCAATTTCATAAAATTTCTCTATTTCTTTTAAGTCTGTTTCTATAGCATTGTCGAAAATATTCTCAGATAATTTTAAAATATCTTCTATAACTTGTTCTTTTAATTGGTTCATTTGCATGATATATTCAGAAATTTCTGTACTATTAGAATACCTTACACCATTTAAATATGAATGCGCTGCTGTTCCTATACCTATGTATTCTTTTTGTAACCAACAATTCGTATTATGTTTTGATTCTTTTTTATCTTTTGCAAAATTAGAGATTTCATAATGTTTATACCCATTTAATTCTAATGTATTTTTTACATACCAATACATATTTCTTTCTAAATTTTCATCCATTTCTTGTAATTTATTTTCTCTTATTAATTTATCTATTAGAGTTCCCTCTTCTATAATTAAAGAATATACACTAATATGTGTTGGTACTGGCTTTAGATTTATTATCTGATTTAAACTTTCTTTTATATCTTCTATTCTTTGATTTGGAAGCCCTATCATTAAATCTACATTTATATTGTCAAAACCTACTTGATTTGCTAAATTATATGTTTCTAAAAAATCTTCAAAAGTATGAATTCTGCCAATTTTCTTTAAAAGATTGTCCTTGGTGCTTTGAAGTCCTATACTTAATCGATTAATTTTTGCTTTCTTATACTGTTCTAACTTTTCTTTGTTTACTGTTCCTGGATTTACTTCTATTGTAATTTCTATATCTTTAAATTTTGTTTGATTATTTTTTAATTTATTTTCTAGTAATTCCAAAATTTCTAAAATATACTTACTATCAATATATGATGGAGTTCCTCCACCTATATAAATCGTTGTTACATTATAATTTTCTAAAATTTTTTTATTCTTAAAATACTCATTAATTTCTGTTTTTATTGCTTCTACATACTTTTCTACTAAATTTCCGTTTATTTGAAAAAGAAACAAAGTCGCAATAATAACACTTTTGCTTACAAAATGGTATATGTATATATATTCCTAATTCTTTATTTTCCATTTGCTATCTCCACTATTTTCTTTAATCTATAATTAACACCTGATTTTCCTAATGGTTCTTTTAGTAATTTTCCTAATTCAATTAATGACATATCTGGGTTTTCAATTCTTAAAATGGCAATTTCTTTTAAGTTATCATCTAGTTTATTAAATCTACCATCTTTTTGTAATTTTTTAATAGCTGCAATTTGTTCAATTGCTGCATTAATTGTCTTATTTAAATTCGCAGTCTCACAATTAACAATTCTGTTTACCTTTCCTCTCATCTCTTTTTTTATACGTATGTCCTCAAATTGCATTACTGCTTTATTTGCGCCAATTAATGCTAATAATTTTGAAATCTCTTCTCCTTCTTTTATATAAATAGAATATCTACTTTTTGTAATCAACTCTTTTGTGTGAACACCCATTTCGTTTAATATCTCTTGTAAAATCCTCAAATTATTTTCACTTGATACCACAAATTCTAAATGATATGCATTTTCAGGATTATTAATCGAACCTGCACCTAAAAACGTTCCCCTAATAAAAGCTCTTTTCCTTTCTTCCGCCTTTGAATCATTTCCTATGTGTTTTATTTCTTCTTTCAAAAATATTTCATTTTCTATTATTTCTAGAAATGTTAGTTTTGTTATATCTAATGCTTTTGTAACAATATTGAATGTTTTTCCATTCACATCTATATCATGATTTATTTCTAAATTTGATAATAATTTTGAAAATCGATTGATATTATAATCACTTTCTGTTGAAAATCGAATATTTTTTCCTTTTGTCACACTGGTATTTGCAGATATAAAATAACCAATTAATTCAAATTTCACGTTTTCCTTATTAGCTAGACTATTTGTTTTGTTTAATTCTTGCTTAATATCTGATGAAAAAGACATATTTTTCTCTCCTTTTAGGGACGTGCCAAATCGTTTCAAAATGAAACCAAAAGGGACAGACCCCATTACTTATTAATCTCTTAAACATTTAGGTCTGTCCCTTTTGGTTTCATTTTGAAACGATTTGGCACGTCCCTATTAGTTCAATTTTGTTACGATGACTCTGTCATTATCATATAAATCTTTTTTGCAGTATGTTCCAACATATTGTTTTTTATCTTCTATAATTTTTATAACTTCTTCTTTTTGATCATATCCTATTTCTAAACAAATATATCCTCCATATTTTAAATATTGATAGCCTTGGTCTATGATTTTTCTATAAAATTCTAATCCGTCTTTTCCTCCATCTAATGCTACTTTTGGTTCTCTTTTTACTTCTTTATCTAATTTTTCAATCTCTTCACTTCTTATATAAGGAGGATTTGAAACAATGATATCATATTTTTCTTGTGCTAAATCTTGAAATAAATTAGATTCTACAAATGTAATTCTATCTTGTACATGATTATTTTTTGCATTTGCAATAGCTATATCTAATGCTTTTCCACTAATATCTAAAGCTGTTAACTGTACATTTTCTAAATATTTTGCCAGAGAAATAGCAATTGCCCCACTACCTGTACATAAATCTAATATCTTTTTTGCTTTTATTTTTTTTGCTATTTGAATTACTTCTTCTACTAAAACTTCTGTATCTTGTCTTGGTATTAATACATTTTCATCTACATAAAAATTCAGTTTCATAAATTCTTTTTGATGTGTTATATGCTCTATTGGCTCTCCTTGTTTTAATAATTCAATATATTCTAAATATTCCTGTTCCTGCATCTGTGTTAATTTTTGGTTATCATATACAATTAAATATTGTCTTGGCTTTTTTAAAACATATTGCAATAATAATCTTGCTTTTAATTTGGGTGATGTTATTTTCTCTAATTTTAATAATGTTACTCCTTTTATCATCGCTTGTTTAATTGTCATATGATACACCTTCTTTCATAAAGAATCCCTCTTTTTTGTTTCGTTTACTGTAATTATTCTATCATTATGTATATAAAAAAACAAGGACAAATCTCGTTTTTTATTGTATAGGAAATTACTTTTATATAATAAAAAAAAGCCCCGCCTTAGCCGTCAGCTTTTTAATTTTTAAGGACCTGCTCCTAAAAACAGGTGGGTGCCTACCTAAATACTTATGGGCTTCTCACTTTTATAATGTGAGCTTGCACGCCATATTCCAGAGATCAGCCCCTCTTAAAATTTGTTGGTTCTAAAAATTATGCTCTTACGTACTATGCAGGGATTTCATGTAATCCTTATTAGATTATCTATATATTAACATATCTAAATACTTTTTACAACTGCCTTTTTCTTTTTTAATTATACCTTTTCTTTATTTATATTATTTTATCTCACTTTTTCATATTTATTCTCTTTTTCTTTCCTTTTTCTTAACTTGATTTTAAACATAAATTATGTTAAAATATATTTATATTTGTGAGTATTTGGAGGCTTTGATGCCTTCTTTTTTTGTTCTTACATGACATATAATAATATGCAGAAAAATTGTAATATGCTACCTAATAATATAAACATATGAAAAATAGAATGCATCCATTTATGTTTTTTTCCAACACCATAAAGAATCGCTCCTATAGAATAAGCAATTCCTCCTGCTAATAATAGGCTAAATCCTGCTATTCCTAATAATGATGGTAATAAATTTATTTTTACAATAATACACCATCCCATGACCAAATAACATATCATTGAAAACTTTTTATATTTCTTTATATCAATTGAATTTAAAATAATTCCTAATATCGCCATAGCCCATATAATTCCAAATATCGTCCATCCGGGTTGCTGTATCATATTCTCTTAAAGTACATAATGCAAATGGTGTATAAGAACCTGCTATTAGCAAAAATATAGAGCAATGGTCTAGCACCTGAAATACTCTTTTAGAATATCTCTTTGGACTTAGTCCATGATAAATACTAGACATAGTATATAATATAATCATTGTAGCACCATAAATTGCACCACTAACTACTCCATATGCATTTCCTCTAATTGCTGCAAATACAATACACAAAACTGTTGCAACAATTCCTAAAGCTGCACCTACAATATGTGAAGTCATATTAAATATTTCTTCACCTTTTGTATATTGGGGTAATATTCTATCTTTTAATTTGATTCTATTCATATTTTTCTCCTATATTTTAATCATATTCTTAAATATAATTTGTACACATTTTTTATATTTACAATTTATAGTTTTTTGTCATTTCTATATCTGTTGCTATTATAACATTTTCATACATGTAAGTAAATAAATATATAATAATTACTCTTCGCAGTTTTTTCTATATTATGACATTCTTTTTTATTTATAATTATATATCTATGTCCTTATATGTTGTTACTATCTTAGCTCCCTGCTTTATTAAATCATTTGTTCCTACTGAATTTATCTCATCAATATTTCCTGGTACTACATATACATCTCTTCCTTGTTCTAATGCAAAATCCACAGTAATTAAAGTTCCACTTTTCTTTTTGGCTTCAATGACTATAATTCCTTTACTCATTCCACTAATAATTCTATTTCTAGCTGGAAAATTCATCTTAGCAGGCTCTACTCCTAATGGATATTCAGATAAAATTGCCCCATTTTCTCCTATTATTTTATCATACAAATATTGATTTTCTTTAGGATATACAATATCTAATCCACTTCCAATAACCCCCACTGTTATTCCTTTGGCTTTTATTGTACCTATATGTGACCAACTATCAATTCCTTTTGCTAATCCACTAATGATATTAATATCTTTTTTAGCTAAATTATATGAAAAATATTGTGCCATTTTTATTCCATATTGGCTTGCATCTCTACAACCAACAATCCCTATTGACTGATTATTTAATATTTTTAGGTTTCCTTTTATATACAAAGATATGGGATAATCATATATATTTTTTAAAATTTGCGGATATTCTACATCTTCAACTGTTATTATATTCACATTTTGTTTTTTCATTTTTTCTATATATTTATCTATTTTTTCTCTTTCTTCTTTATTTAATATATTATCTGCTATTATCCCATTAAATCCTTTTATTTTTATAATTTCCTCTTTTTTTAGATTATATATTTTCTCTGGCGTTTTATATATTTCCAATAATTTTTGTTTTCTTTTACTTCCTAATCCTTTTACTAAAGATAGCCAAATCCAATATTTTTTGTTCTTCAAATTTTCTATATTCATTCCTCCTAAAAACCCAAAAAGACACTTTTAAAAGTGCCCCTTTATTTTTTATTTATTTTGATTTATTGTTGCTTTTATAACATTATTCATAAGCATTGCTACTGTCATTGGTCCCACTCCCCCTGGAACTGGCGTAATATAGCTTGCTTTTTCCTTTACATTTTCAAAATCTACATCTCCTGTTATTTTTTTATCTGTGCCTCTATTAATTCCAACATCTATAACAACTGCTCCTTCTTTTACCATATCAGCTGTTACAAAATTTGGTTTCCCAATAGCAGCTACTAATATATCTGCATTTCTTGTTTTTTCCTTTAAATCTTTCGTTCTTGAATGACAGATTGTTACAGTTGCATGCTTATTTAAGCAGCATGCCATAAGTGGTTTTCCTACAATGTTACTTCTTCCTATAATTACTAAGTTTTTTCCTTCTAAATCTATATTATACTCTTCAAACATTTTCATAATGCCATATGGTGTACAAGATATAAATGTATCTTGATTTAATAATAACTTTCCTACATTTACTGGATTAAATCCGTCAACATCTTTTTCATATGAAATTTCTCTAAAAGCTTCATCTATATCTAAATGTTTTGGAATAGGACTTTGTAATAAAATTCCATTTACAGTTTTATCTTCATTTAAGGTATGTATTAATTCAATTAATTCTTTTTGCGTAATATTTTCATTTAATATATGTTCTTCATATTTTACACCAATTTCATCACATGCTTTACTTTTATTTCTAACATATACCTTTGATGCTGGATCATCTCCTACCATGATGACAGCAAATTTAGGTATGATTCCTTTTGCCTTTAAATTTTCACATTCTATTTTTAAATTTTCTCTTACGTTTTTTGCTAATGTTTTTCCATCTATTATTACAGCCATTTTTTCTATTTTACAGAGCATATATTTACACTCTATATCTCCTTTCTTTTTTTCTTAACTGATTATATACTAACACATTTCTTTTTGCAAGAACAAATCTTGTATCTTCAAAAATTCTTTTCTAAATTTTAAATCACATACTTTATTTTAATTTTTGAAAGTGGTATAAGAACTTATCCATATAAAAAGCTATCCTGTTTTTATTTATTTTAACAGAATAGCCTTTGAAAAAAAGGGGATGTTTATGATTATTAATATACTATCTGTATATGGATTATTCTTGCATGAAATGTGAATTATATGTGAATTCCCCTTTGTTTTATTTTTTATTCATCTATAACATTTTCATTACTATCTTTTATTATATAACCAGTTAAATCTGGTAATGTAACCTCCTCTTTGGTAAGTGCATTAAATTGATAATGATATGTTGAAATATTGCTATACATATTTTTATCTTCATCTGATGAAACACCATTCATTGTTCCTATCATTCGATAATTTTCTTTATCTACCCATATAGAATGTTCTTCAGAATCCAAAAAGTTGAATGAAATTTTATAGGCTTTTTCATCATTCCATCTAGTACTGCTAATACTTGTTAGCATAGATAATTGTATCAATGGCCATATATCATTACTTGATGGCAGTCCTGTAGCAACTCCAGCATTTGGAATCAATATAGCATCTTCATTATATTCTATTTTCGTTGCTATTTTTTCTCCATTAATATCTGTGATAATCCATGTTTCTTGTTCCTTATCATCTATGTAGATGCTTCTTTTCGCTAATTGTTCTTTTTCTAAAGAAGTATATGTCAACATTTTTCTTTCTCCACATATCCATAGTTCTGTAATTCCATCGACTATATTATATGTTTTAGAATAATAATTTGTACTTTTTCTATCTTCTTCTTCTTGAATTGCAATTTGTCTTAGGATTAAAAATTTTCGAAACGTGATTAATAAAAATATAAATAATAAAATTAATACAATAATTAAAATTTTCACACTTAATTTCATCTTTTTCTTTTCCATATTCATTCCCCTTTTATCATTATTCTCTTATTAAAATATTTTTCTAAATTTCTATTTTATATTCTTTTAATAATGTTAAAACATCTTGACTATCATTCGGCTTTACTTTTCTTCCTAGTATTCCTAGTCTATTTGCCGTTTCAAAGCTTTTTCCTGTGTCATCATCATCAATAAATAAACATTCTTCCGCTTTTAAATGATATTTATTTAGTAATGTCTTAAATATTTTTTCATCTGGCTTTACTAGATGTTCATAAGCCGATATGATAATTCCATTACATAATTTAAAGAAATCAATTTCTTGAAAATATTCATATGTAAATGCTGCCATATTAGATAAAACATATATATGATATCCCTTTTCTTTTAATTTCTTTGCGATTTCTATAGTATCTTCATTTACTATTAAATATTTACATCTTTTATCCATAACATCTTTAATAAGTTTACTATATTCCTTTGGTGCTTTTTCTTGCATTCTAATTATTGCTTCTTCTTTACTTATATTTCCTAAATCTAATAATTTCCACTCTTCTGTTTTAAATATATATTCTTTCAATTCTTTTGATATTTTTTCATTCTTTGTAAAATGCATTAATGTTTCAATACTTGAACCTTTTATAATCACATTTCCTAAATCAAATATTATATTTTTTATCATTTTTTCATCCCTTCTTATTCTTTTTTATTGCTCTTCATCAGATATTCCTATACGATACTCAATATTTTCCATATGTGGAAACATTTCCTTCACCCTTTTTAAAGTAAGCATTGTCATCTTAGGTTGTGGATTTTTAGGATTTGTTGATAATAATTTTTGCGTATAGCAATTAGATGCTGTTTTAAATAATAAATATCGATTTCTTACATAGGTATAGTAAATTTGATACCCATCATCTAAATCTTCCCACATCATTTCAAATGTATAATTTTTGTCCATTTTTCCTCCTTTTGTCCAATTGAGAGATTTTGAGGGATTTTGGGGACGGACTCATTTTTCCCTTTTTTAGTTTAAAAAATCGATTATATATAAGTTCTGTATATGTAAATTTAACTTAAAAAAACAAGTTCGTTATACATAAAACCATCTAATGATATTATGTTTCTATACTTATTAATACAAAAAGGGAAAAATGAGTCCGTCCCCAAAATCCCTCAAAATGCCTCAATTGGATATTTATTTTATCATTTCTTTAAATTCTGATTCCGTTATAATTGTAACACCTAAATTCTGTGCTTTTGTTAATTTACTTCCTGCTTCTTCTCCTGCTAATACATAATCTGTTTTTTTAGATACTGTCCCTGAGGTTTTTCCTCCAAATTTTTCTATAATTTCAGAAGCTTCATTTCTTGTAAATTCTTCTAAACTACCTGTTAATACAAACGTTTTTCCTTCAAATCGATTATCCTGATTTTCCTCTTCTAAAGATTTCATATTAACACCAGCTATTTTTAATTTATTAATTAAATCAATCGTTTGATCTTCTAAGAAAAACTCTCTAATACTATTTGCTACAATTGGTCCTATATCATCTATCATGCTTAGTTCATCATAACTTGCTTGCATTAAATTTTCCATTGTTTTATATTTTCTAGCTAACATTTTTGAAGCTTTTACACCAACATGACGAATTCCTAGAGCTGTTATTAGTTTTGACAAATCGTTTTGTTTACTTTCCTCAATGGCATCTACTAAATTTTGTGCAAATTTCTTTCCATTTTTCTTTAAAGATGCAATATCTTCAAACTTTAAAGTATAAATATCTGCTATATTTTTAATCAATTCATTATCTAATAATTGTTGAATAATATTTTCTCCTAGTCCTGAAATATCCATTGCTTCTCTTGAAACAAAATGTACCAAATTTCTAAATAATTTTGCTGGACATTCAATTCCTGTACATCTTACTGCTGCTTCTCCTTCTTCTCTTACTGTTGGAGCTCCACATACTGGACATACTTTTGGCATTTCGAAATCTTTTTCTTGTCCTGTTCTCTTGTTCTTTACCACTTCTACAATTTCTGGGATAACATCTCCTGCTTTCTGAATAACAACTGTATCACCTATTTTTAAATCTTTTTCTTTGATGAAATCTTCATTATGCAGTGTTGTTTTGGAAATGGTTGAACCTGCAACTTTAACTGGCTCTAATATCGCCATTGGCGTAATGACACCTGTTCTTCCTACTTGGCAAATAATATCTTTTAAAATTGTTTCTTTTTTCTCTGGTGGATATTTATATGCAACTGCCCATCTTGGAACTTTTATCGTTGAACCTAGTATTTCTCTAAAATGTAAATCATCTACTTTGATAACCGCTCCATCTATTCCAAATGTTAAGTTTTCTCTATCTTCTCCAATTTTTTCAATTGCTTGTTCTGCTTCTTTTATTGTTTTACAAGGAATTCTAACTGGATTTACATTAAATCCTAGCTTACTTAAATATTCTAATTCTTCAAAATGAGAGTTAAAGGTTTTTCCTTCTATTTTTTGTACATTAAAAATATAGATATCTAAGGGTCTTTTTGCTGTTATTTTACTGTCTAATTGTCTTAAAGAACCTGCTGCCGCATTTCTAGCATTTGCAAATAATTCTTCCTCATTTTCTTCTCTTTCTTGATTCATTTTTTCAAAGTCTTGTTTTGAAATAAAGACTTCCCCTCTAACAGTAATATCAATTTTATCTGTTAGCTCCATAGGAATGGTTTTTACTGTTTTTAAATTCTCTGTTACATCTTCTCCAATTAATCCATTCCCTCTTGTCGCTCCTCTTACAAACTTTCCTTGTTTATATTCCAAAGCTGCAGACAAACCATCTATTTTCGTTTCCACAACATAGTTTACATCTTCTATTCCATTTTCTTTTGCTTGTTTTCTAATTCTTTCATCAAATTCTTCTACTTCTTCAAAACTAAATACATCTTGCAAACTTTGAAGTGGTACTTCATGTGTTACCTTTTGAAATCCTTCTTTAACATGTCCACCTACTTTTTGTGTTAAAGAATCTTTTGAAATAAATTCTGGATATTCTTTTTCTAAATTTCTTAATTCTACCATTAACATATCATACTCAAAATCTGATATTTCTGGTTTATCATCATCATAATATTTTCTTGCATAATATTCTGTCTTTTTTCTTAATTCTTCTATTCTTTTTTTAGCTTCTGTTTTATTCATTTTGCACCTCTTATCTTTTTATTCATTTAGGGTCCATCGGGGACGTTTCTTTTTGGACATTTTTTGTATTTTTTCTTTCTTATTATATACAAATGGAATAAAAAAATAAAGGAATTTTTGTAAATTCCTTTATTTAAAATTACAAATTATTTTTTTATTCCTTCACTTTTTTATTCATGGCTAATATTATCTTAAAGCTTACGGACAAAACACTGCACGGAACGATTCGTTGCCAACACTGTTACCAAGACTACCTGTAGAGCAAAACACGCCTGCACCGTTATTGCTAGTATAATCTCCTCCGCGTCCGAAAAATGGACCACTCGTATATGCAAAATAAGAATTGTCACTAAACCATGCTACTGCACTACTATTGTTAGTACGTACTTCTTTTATGGCATCTCCTATTTTACAGATAGCATATGCATTATTCATTGACGAATTTGAACTATTACTATATGTTGTTATATATTTAGTACTGATATAATTTCCTTCTCCGTCTTTTGCTTCTCGTGTCATTTTTAGTCCATAACTAAAATTAGCAAGATATGAACTTGATCCTAATTTATTAAAGTCTGCTGTTCTCTCATGTGTTCCTCCCGCCATATCATATATTCCATATATATTTCCGGTTGTACTTGCCTTTGCTCCTATTTCTGTATTATATGCATTTGCTGTTCCTGAAACGGAACTTACATCTCCGCCAACAGCTCCACCGCCATTTCCTGTTATAAAGCTTCTACTATTATTCGTATCGATCTCATTTCCATTTCTTCCATATTGACTTTGTGTTAAATATGCCACTGCTCCCCATTCACTATTTTTTGCTAAATGGCTATCCATAAAACTTGTATGGTTGTATTCTGTTCCTCCTGACGTGATTGTGTTTTGAGTTCCTGTATATCCATACGTTGCATTTCTTGCCTCTACATATTGATCTCCTATTGGCTCATTTCTTAAACTTGCTATATCAGGTACACTTTGTAAATTTGATGAATTTCCACTCATCTCATATTTTGCAAACCAAAATCCTGCTAAGTCTTCATCCCATTCTCCATTTACATATCCATTACTGCTTCCATCACAAAATGCTGGATGTACGATATATTTATTTCCATTGTAATCCACTGTTTCAATTCCTTCATCTAATTTATATTTTAATGTTCCATCATTTTTCCACATTCCCCATCCATCATAAAATCCTGTGGGTTCTGTCGAACTCGTAGCATCATAATATGTAATCCTATATGCATATCTTGGTATCCATACAAAATAACTTCCATTTGCTGTTTTTGCATTTGCCCATTTACTTGTCGTATTGTCTATTGGTCCATTTTCATCTCTGTTCGATACAGGATTATAGTTATACCAATTTGATATATCTGCTGTTTCATCTTCTGTCCATGTTTGCGAATTTTCATCATAACTCCATGTCACTGGTGTCATTGTTTCATTATTTGCACTTAATACTGGTGCATTAGGTTCACTTGATACTTGGTTCTCTTCTGTTAGCCATATTACATCTATTGTTCCATAACTTGTTGAAAAGCTTATTCCTGCATTTGGCTCACTGTCTTCTGTTGGCGTTGTTACAACTGTTACTATACATTCTGCTGTATACTCTCCATAATTTACCGTTATTTTTGCTGTTTTTCCTGCCGCATTTCCTGCTTTTAACTCAATTATGTTTTCTCTTATTTCTTCTACTTTTACAACACTTTCATTTGAAGATATAGCAGTTAATATATTTCCTTCTGAATCCTCTATATTTGTTGGTTCTCTTGATACAATAATTCCATTATCTGTCATTGTCATTAAATAGTATTTTCCTCTGACCACTGCATAATATTGCATTCCATCTGCATTTCCTTCATAAGTTACCGTTATACTTATTGTTGCACCTTTTTCTACAGTTAAACTATTACTATCTAATTTTATACCGGTTATGTTATTTCCCACTGCTGTAGCAATTTCATATCCATCTGTTTGCAATTGATTTACGATGTCTTCCATCGTGATATCTGGTTGTGGATATGTATTTCCCATTAATTTAGAAGTATAAATTAAGTTTGCTGCTTCCTCTATTTCAGAAAGTTCTGTCTGAATAGCTGCATCATTTGCCTTTGTCAAAATTCCATTTTCTCCTGTTAATGTCGCAATTGTTACACCTGCAAGTATTAATAACACAATGATTGTGATGACTAACGCAATTAAGGTAATACCATTATTCTTTTTGTTTTTTAACTTTTCCCTCATTTGTTTTCTCCTTTTTTTCTTAATTTATTTATATACTCTTAACATTAAAAACTTTTAAACGCAAAAAAGACAGCAATATAAACCTAAATTTTATAGGTTTATATCACTATCTTTTTTCTTATTTATATCAATTATTTTATTAACTAAACATATTGTGTGTGTGTGTGTGTGTGTGTGTACAGCCTCAAGGCTTACAGCTATTATTTTCATATGCTTTACTCCTCTTTTGTTCTCTTTATTTATATATCACTTTTAGTTAGATTTTGTCAATACTTTTCATTGATACTATAATCATTTTTTTGTAATATTTATTTACAAATTATATCATTTTTTCATCAATTATTTATCCTGTTTTTCTACTACTTCATTTTTATTTTTATAAATACTATTTTCTGGAACCACACCTCTTACAGAAGATAATGGATAAATGTTAGAATTTCTTCCAACAACTGTTCCTGGATTTAATACAGAACCACAACCTACTTCTACATTATCTCCTAGCATAGCTCCTACTTTTTTTCTATTAGTTTCTATTGTTTCTTTTCCATTTTTGATAATAACTAATTTTTTATCTGACTTCACATTAGATGTGATAGAGCCTGCTCCCATATGTGCTTTATATCCTAAAATAGAATCTCCTACATAATTATAATGTGGAACTTGCACTTTATTAAATAAAATAACATTTTTTAATTCTGTAGAATTTCCTACAACTGCACCTTCTCCGACAATTGCATTTCCTCTAATAAATGCACAATGTCTTACTTCTGCTTCTTTTCCAATAATTGCTGGTCCATTAATATATGCTGTTGGTGCAACTTTGGCTGTTTTTGCAATCCACACATTTTCTCCTACTTTTTCATATTCTTCTTTGTCTAATTTTTCTCCTAAATCTAAAATGTAATCTCCTATATTAGGTAACACTTCCCATGGATATATACTTTTTTCTAATAATTCTTTTGCAATGGTTTCTTCTAAATTATATAAATTTTTAATTTTACATTCTTCCATTCTTTTCATTCCTTTCTGAATGTTTTATAATTATCATTCTCTCTAAAATATGTACTCTATTTTAAGCATTATTTATTATAAGATTCTCCATCTTTATTACCAAAGAATTGCCAAAATGGCCCGTCCCCTTTGGCAACTTTTTAGCTGTTCCTATTCCAATATTTTTCATATAATTCTTTCGCTGTTTTTGGGCTATCTTCTCCATCTTTATTTTTCACTGGAGCAAAATCATCTTCTCTTTTTCCTCTTAATATAGCTATATCATCAAATAATTCAAATGCATCAAAGATAAATGATTCGAATTTATATGAATTTGGCTCTGTTGGAATAACTTCTTTTCCTTCTTCATCTATGTATGAATTCTTTTTAAAAGCACTATGATAAATTAGGGTTTCTTTACTAATTTTCTCTATTGCTTCTATTGTATATAAGTTACACATGATATGGGCTTCTCCATATTTTAGCTCTCCATCTTCATCCACTTCTTCTGCCATTTTTTCTGGTAATTCTGTATACTCAATAACTTTTGGATGTCCATTCATTTTTCCAAATACCCCAACTCTTTCATGTGCATTTGCTTTTACAATTGATTTTGAAGCAATTTGTACTTTTTTCTTAATTGCCATTCCTAATAAAATGGTATCTGCCATTTTTAGTAAAGCATTATCAACGCCTCCAATAAATACCCATTTGATTCCTTTTTCCTTCATTTCTGCCAATGCTCCACTTGCTCTTAATGAAGAATATGTTCCACCATTTCCATCAGATGCTTCTTTTATTTTCATATCTTTTCCAACTAATAATTTTCCATTTATATCTAACAAAGGTAATTCACTTTGTGCAAAAAATCTTACTGAATCTTTATCATATCCAAAATAGTTGTTTTTTTCCATGAATTGTATTGTTTCTTCGTTGTTTTCTTTACTTGTCATTATATACCATGGAATTACTTTTTCATATTTTTGATTTGCTTCTTTTAAATTTTCTGCTAATATTTCAAATAAGTATTTTCCTTTTCCATATACATCTAATTTAAATGTCCCTTTAGGTCCTGAATGTCCTAATCTCGTTCCTTGCCCACCTGCCATTGTAACAACTGCATATTCACCTTTTCTTAGAACTTCTTCTCCTAATTTTTGAAATTCTTCTCTTTGTTCTTCTGATAATTTCTTCTTATCCATATATGGTAATGGTTCTATTTTATTTTCCTTTATTACTATTTCTTTTTTTGTACTATCATATAATTCTTTTAGCTGATGAAAATCTATTTTACTAATTTGCTCTATCAATTCTTGTTTTTTATCTTCGTCTAATTTTTCTAACAAATTTATAATATGTTCTTGATTATAAACTCTTAATAGGTCTATTGTATCTTGTACTTTATCCATTTTGTTTTCGCTCCTTTTAGCTAATATAGTATAGTATATGTTTTTATTTCAATATTGACATTTTATCACACTCCAATATTTTTATCAAGTTTTTCCTAAAACTTGTCATAAACCTAAGGAAAGTCCAATATACATTAAATAAAGTAATTTAGAACAGAAGCGACATGATTTAAAATCTTTGTCCTTTTTGTTAACTTACATGTCGCGTCTTTGTTCGTGTGCCAATTTTATGCAAGTAAAATTGTGTACAACGATTTTACTTTTAGAAAATATAATTTTCTAAAAGTATACAAACATTTTGAAAGTGATTAGAAGGAGGTATATAGATGGAAAATACAAGATTGTATCAAGACATCGCAAAAAGGACTGATGGGGATATTTATGTAGGTGTTGTTGGTCCTGTGAGAACTGGTAAATCTACTTTTATCAAAAGATTTATGGATTTACTAGTCATTCCAAATATTGATAATGAATACAAAAAAGAAAGAGCAAAAGATGAACTGCCACAAAGTGCTGGTGGCAGAACTATTATGACAACAGAGCCAAAGTTTGTTCCAAATGAGGCTATTGAAATTACTTTAAATGATAATCTAAAATTTAAAACCAGGCTTGTTGATTGTGTTGGTTATTTAGTAGATAATGCAATTGGCTATTTAGAAGATGATATGCCTAGAATGGTTAAAACACCTTGGTCTGAAGAAGAAATTCCTTTTGAAACTGCTGCTGAAATTGGAACAAAAAAAGTTATTGAGGAACATTCTACTATAGGTATCTTAGTTACTACTGATGGAACAATTACTGACATTCCAAGAGAAGATTATATTAAAGCTGAAGAAAGAGTTGTAAATGAATTAAAAGCTTTAAACAAGCCTTTTATTATTTTACTAAATTCAAATGACCCTGATTCTGACTATACGAAAGAGCTTGCGGAAAACTTAAGCAAAAAATACAATACTTCTGTTATGCCTCTTAATTGTGAATATCTAACCATTGAAGATATTAATACAATGTTTTCTAAAGTATTATATGAATTTCCTGTTGACCAAATTTGTATTAAATTTCCTAGATGGATTGATGGATTAGATATATCACATCCTCTAAAAACAGAATTATATAAAGAAATTAAAGATGCATTTTCTAATGTAAATGTTTTAAAAGAAATCTCAGGTTGTGTAGAAACTATCAAGCAAACAGAAA
Source organism: uncultured Clostridia bacterium (assembly GCA_944386675.1). Taxonomy (GTDB): domain Bacteria; phylum Bacillota; class Clostridia; order TANB77; family CAG-508; genus CAG-269. The sequence goes on from CALXBY010000003.1 coordinate 32,499, forward strand.
TCATTTCAAAAACTTCTATAACAGACATTCAACTAGGAACTGGAAAAGTAAATGTTGAAATCACCTTAAAAGAAGAATTATTCTATCAAGTACTTTCAGAAATTACAGGTGTTACAGTTTCTAATGAAGGTGATTTATTTAGTATCATTTCTGAATTAGCTGATGTGAAAAAGAAATATGATAAAATTGCCTACGCCTTAGATGAAGTTAATAGAAAAGGTTATGGAATCGTTACACCTTCAATGGATGAATTAATTCTAGAGGAACCAGAAATGGTAAAACAAGGCTCTAAATTTGGAGTAAAACTAAAAGCAATGGCACCTTCTATTCATCTTATCAAAACAAATGTGGCAACAGAAGTATGCCCAATTGTTGGTTCTGAAAAACAATCAGAAGAACTAGTAAATTATCTATTATCCGGATTTGAAAGTGACCCTCAAAAAATCTGGGAATCTAATATCTTTGGAAAGAGTCTACATGAATTGGTAAATGAAGGTTTACAAACCAAACTTGCAAAAATGCCAGAAGAAGCTCAAATTAAACTACAAGAAACTTTAGAAAGAATTGTTAATGAAGGCAGTGGTGGACTAATTTGCATTATCCTTTAGTCCGTTAGGGACGTGCCAAAATAGACATTTTTTGTCCCAAAGGGACACACCTTATCTCTATAAGTTAGAAAAAGTCAATTGTACACATTATTTTTTCTAACTTATATGTAAGGCTACACTATAAAACCAGGACTTAGAAAATAGTTTCTAAATCCTGGTTTTTTTATGTTTCTTTTATTTAGATATTTCTAACATAAAATACTCTAAATTTTTCAACATGATATTCTCTGTTTTAATATTATACATTCTCTTTATTGTTCTCATAATACCATTACTTGTACAAACTAAAATTAGAGAATTATCTGGATAAGTTGCAAAAATCCTTTCAATTGTTTCTCTCACTCTTGCTTCTACTTCTTCATGTCTTTCACCATAAGGTGGTGTGTAAATTCCTTTCTGAAAATCTTTTCTTAAAGATTGATCTACGTTTTCTTTATTTTTTCCTTCCCAATCTCCAAGACTGATTTCTGTAAATCCATCCTCTTCAATGAATTCCTGATTTGGAAAGATAGCCTCTAAAGTCTGTTTCGTTCTTTTAAGAGGTGAACAATAAATTGCATCAAAATGATAATTTTTAAACGTTTTTCTCATTTTTTTAGCCTGATTTCTTCCCTCTTCTGTAATCCCTACATCTATTCTTCCACAAAACCTACCTTCTTCATTCATTTTCGTCTTTGCATGTCTTAGAAAAATAATTTGTTTCATATGCACTCTCCTAATATGTTATTTAAAACTGAAAATTTTTTACCTCACAATTTTTGATACACAATTGTAAACATGCTCCATTTTGAGGCACTCCATTAAAATAGCAGTTAACAGCTATACTAACACCTCCATGAGTTACCAATAAAATATTCTTATCTTTATACTTCTTTTTTATTTCATCTAAAAATAAAAATATTCTATTAAAGAAAACACTGATATTTTCAGCTTTTTCATAAGTTACATTTTTCTCGTAATTCCAAAATGCCTGAAAATCAAATTCATCTTTAGACATTCCTTCCATTTCTCCGAAATCTCTCTCAGAAATTCTTTCATCAAAGATAATGAAAACGTTTTTCTCTAAATTAATAATTTCAGCTGTCTGTCTTGCTCTTTTTAAGGGGGAACAGATAATCAAATCAATGTTTTCTTCTTTTAACTTTTCCATTGTTTCTTTTGCCTGTTCTATTCCCTTAGCATTTAACTCAATATTTGCTTTTCCTTGTACTTTTCCATACAAGTTCCAGTCTGTTTCTCCATGTCTTGTTACATATAACATATCAACCTCTCCATACTTGAAATCCATTCGCAGAAAATGAACAAATCTGTTTTAATTCTGCACAAATTTCTAATTCATTAATCTCTGCTATTTTTCTGACATACTTTCTTAAATTTTCATCAGTTTCAGGAAAGCTATGCCGACTAATCGCATCCTCTCCAATGGTAATACTTCCAGAACAAAATTTCTTTTCACCTATTTGTATAGCATTTTTATGATAAGTGAAATCACTTTTTTCTGGTAGTTCTAATCCAAAACCATGTGGTATATAGTTGTTCTTAGCATTTTCCATTTTCTTCACTATATACACATTTTTTCCCGAACTTGTGAGCAATGTTGCAAGTCCTTCAGTCTTCTGAACACCAATTAATACTTCATGCACTGTTGGCATACCATAATGAGCCACATTTAAAACCTCTTTTCCCATTTCAGTCTTCAAAACCCTTTGGCAAAAAGTATAATTTCTTTCAGCATTAAAGGTCTTAAGCATTTCTGCAATTTTATAAAACTTTTCTGCTTTTTTACCTTCAATATACCTTAGATACCGGCAATCATCAACTCTTCCTGTCTTGATATCTTGGTGATACCAGTTTCCTACTGTCGGATACAGTTGCTCCTTATACTCACATGCTGATGCATGAACGAGCATATAATACCCTTTCTTCATTCCTATGTGATTATCATCATTTTCCAGATGACACAAAGAAATAAAGTGGTTACCATTGGTAAAATTCCAGTTATACTTTGATGTATCTGATAAAACCTTCTCACACTTTTTCTTGAATTCACTTACCTGCATATCGAAATTTATCCAATACAAAGCCGTACCACAAACATTTATTGTAGCATCTACAGGAATGAACGGAATGTCTGAATGTTCCCATTTATACACAGCTCCTGTAAAGAAACCACCTTTCATTCTTGTAACATTATGTGCAATCCCTAAATCAGACATTGCATAAATATCACATGTTTTCTGTGTTGATGAAAGTTTTGTCGCAACCTTTGAAATTAGCTTTTCTGTTGTTTCTAATTCCCGAAGCAAAATCTTTTGTGTTCTGTCATTTAATGTTAAATTATAAATCATATTGTTTCCTCCTTTTTGTCACATTAAATGTTTTTTGTTACAATTCCTTTACTATAAAGAATCAAGTTTCGCATTTTAAGCATTTATTTTTTTGCTTAATATCTGCCCTGTTTTATTTTATGTTAATCTCAATCGTTAAACTTTTCAAAATACAGTTTTTCAAAATTGATAAAAAAAATATCAAATTTCATTTTCTTTATGGAGATATTCCCTTCTATCCTTGTACTTTTATGTAACATAATGGTATAATAAAGATAGATTTTGTTATTATGGAGGAACTTATGGAACAAGATATCTTAAAAACAAATAGAGCAAAATTATTATCTGATTTTATTAATGAAATGAAACTATCTATTAAAAAACATAATATAAAAGGAGAATTACCTAGTAAAACATATATCTATACAAGAATTGCAGATTATACACATTATGCAGAAGTAAGTATCCGAAAATTTTTAACTGGTAGTATTCCAAAAGACATTCCTAGTTTTCTTCAAGGAATTTTAGAATATGCAAAATTGATACAAGTAGATGATTCTAAAATTGATGCATTTGCTAAAAATTATTTATCTGCTACGAATACAGTTGTTTTTCAGGATGCAACTATCCAAACAAAAAACAACCTAATTCCTCAAGACTTAAGCAAAATTATTCGATCTCAAAAACTAACTTCGTTTTTAGATGATTTTATCAATCATCCTATTAATATTGCTTATATTTATGGATATAAATTAGGTGGAAAATCAAAATCTGTTATGGCATATATGTATGATTTGAGCTTAAAAAATAAATTTGAAAATATGATTTGGATCAATCTAAAAAAGGAAAATCAGCTATCTACTATTTTAGATACCATTTTGCTTTTCAATTTAGAAAATAAAGCAGAAATCAAACCTGAAGAAAAACAAGATACTTGTCTTGAGTTTATAAAAAGCACGAAATCTATCCTTATATTAGATTTTGATGATGACATTATCCAAGATGAAACCTTTACATTTGTAAAAAACTTTTCTAAATTTTCAAAAATAGTAATGATTACTTCTGTCCCTTATTATCAATATGAAAATCAGTTAGATACCTATTGTTCTAGTTTCTGTATTAATGACTTCATTTCTAAGGAAGAATTAAAAGCTATGCTTCATACAACAGAAAATTTTAGAAAAATTATAGATATGCAACCTTCATTAGTTGATACATTATATTCCATTACTGGTGGCATTCCATTTGCCTCTATCTATCTAATGAAAAAAATTGTAAGTGTCAATAAACTAGGCGTTTCTTTAGAAAATGCCATTTCTAAATATACAAAAACAAATGAAGATTATAAAATCATGTCAGAAAAAATCATTCATGATATATGGAAAGAATTAAGTCCAATCGCAAAAAAAATACTCATCATTTGTGCAAATTTTAAATATACCATCTCGATTGAACTTGTTTCCTACATATTACATTTAGATATATTATCTAATGAGTGGCAAGAAGCAATTACAGAATGTTATACAAATGATTTATTGATACCTATTATCCAAAATCATCCAAGACTTGATATGCACAATTTAATAAGAACACTTGTCTTAGTAAATGCATCTGAAGAAGATTTTAATAAAGAAACATTTTTAAAACAATTAGCAAAGTTTTATATAGATAAGTCTGCCTATGTGGGTGAATGTTATAATGATATTTCTAAATTAAAATTATTTGATGAGTTAGATGAATGGAACATTACAAAACAAGTATTAAATATGTTAGAAGAAAATAAATTATATAAAGAATATATTACGATAATTAGAAATTTAAAATACTACATTTATGTTAGAGGTATGTGGGAAAAAGGAGAAGATTCTCCACATTTAAAAAGAGCAAAAATGGCAAATATGATTGAAGATAAAAATGAAGAATTAGAAGCTTTGTGTGATTATATTAATATTATGTCTAAATCACAAAATCAAGAAGAAGCAAAAAAATATTTAGATATTGCTTCAAAAATTATTGAAAAAGAAAAAGATTCTTTAGAAAAACGTATTGTTTGCTTATTTTATCATGTAAAAGCTCTGTACACTTGTAACTGTTTAAAAAATTACAAAGAAAGTTATGACATATGGATCAATATTAAAGAAAACTATTTTCCTTATATTAATGAATATAGAAAATTGGTAACAGATTTATGGATTACCAGATGCTATTTAAAAATTGAAAATGATTTTAAAGCAAAATATGATATGCTAGTTAATCGTCTAAAAGATGCAAAAACAGCAAACTTTACTCGTGGTCAAGCAGATTATCATCTTTTACTCATCTCGCTTCTATTAGAACATTTTTCTATCACGCAAGATGTAAAATTCTTAAAAATGGCAAATACAAAATTACATACTTGTGAACAATTTTTAAAAGATAATGATTCTTATGATATTCGAAATGAAGCTTTATATTATCGTCTAAGAGCTATTTATTATACATACAACAATGATTTTACACAAGCTCAAGAAGTTGCTCAAAAAGCAATTAAAGATTACCAAATAATGAATTGCAAAAAAGATATTGAGAGTTTACTTGAAATTTTAGATAAATGATTTTTAAGTAAAAACAATGTAACATTTCTAGTATTCGCAAAAACCCGAAGGGTAATTCCCTTCGGGTTGCTTAATTGTATGTTTCCACGGGTTCAGCTGGTTCCACTAAGATTTTTATCAGCTGAAGCCTATTTTCAATTGATTCTTCCAAATCTTCATTATTAGATCTGGAAATTTGGAGAGCGTCTCCTTTATATTTGGCTAAAATCTTTATTTTATTATTATCATCAAATTTTGCCAAAAATAAATTACCTTTTCGATCTCCGATTTCATAATAAGCAATATTACCAACGCTTCCCAAGCACGTAAGTCTGCTTCCAGGAATTGAATATATTATGGGTTTTCCATTTGATGTTGACAGGGGTAGTTCCAATATTTCTCCAGTGTCCTTGCCTTTTATTGTAGCTATATATACATTTGCTACTTCATCAATCGGCTCAACATTATCCCATTCGCCCAGCCACTCTATAATGCCACTTTCTTTTGTGACTTCGTAAATTTTCCATTTACCATTGTTCAGTGGTTTATTTACTTGAAATCGGTTGGGAATACTTGACGAAATATCCTGCTTATAGCCCTCAAATCTTTTTTGAAATGGCTCAGAAATAACTATTTTCTCATCTCTAAGGTACACATATTTAAAGCCTTTCCCGTCAAGCATTTCTATTCCAGCATTCATAACTGGGTGGCCCCACTTCTCAAAAGGTCGAATGCTTCCATCAATTTCAGATATTTTCCCTGAAGAAATCCATAACATTTTACTATACATGTTTCTCCTATTCTCTTGGAATAGGAGACCTTCTGTTCCATAAGACTGAAACCAATGGAAACCTGCTAATTCTTGAATTTCAACAACTTCAGATTTGTTTTTCCATTTTTTAAACACCTTGTCACCGGTAGAAATTAGCAGATATTCTTCATTTTGTCCAGTTTTTATTACTTCATAATGAAATTTGGGATCTTTACGAAATGGTGCCAACAACATTTCTTTCTCTTCATCAATTATGGTCTCCTCTAATTCATCAGATTCGTTTTGCCTCTGCACAATAGAAATACCATATTCCTTAAGAAGCTCATCTTTGTTATACCAATACCCTCCTAAATTTTCCATCCGCAGATACTTACAAGATTTTCCTTTTACCTTTTTTAATAACATACTTTTTCCTCTCTTTCTCGCCAAATAGGCTTAAAATTGGTTACAGTTCTTAACTTGCGCTAGTATATCATAAAAATAACTCTTTTTCAATCTTATGTAACTTAAAGATTCTTTCTCCTTAATTGCCCACATGCAGCATCAATATCTGATCCTAGTTCTCTTCGAATGGTCGCAACAATTCCATGGTCATTTAAATAATCTCTAAATTTCATGATGTTTTCATTTGAGCTTTTGGTATAAGTTCCATTTTCTATTTTGTTAATTGGAATTAAATTTACATGACAAAGCATTCCTTTTAGTAGTTTTACTAATCTTTTTGCATCTTCTAAATTATCATTATTTTCTTTTGCTAAGGCATATTCAAAAGAAATTCTTCTATGTGTTTTTTCTATGTAATCCTTGCATGCTTGTAATAATTCTTCTATATTATATGTATTATTTACTGGCATCATTTTACTTCTTTGTTCATCTGTTGTTGCATGCAAAGAAATAGACAAAGTACATTGTATATTTTCTTCTGCCAATTGATATATTTTAGGTACTAAACCACTTGTAGATATACTAATATGTCTAGCACCTATATTTAATCCTTTAGGATGATTGATAATTCGAATTGCTTTTACGACATTATCATAATTGTCTAATGGTTCTCCTATTCCCATAAATACAATATTAGAAATTCTAACACCTGAATCTCTTTCTACTGCCATAATTTGTTCTATAATTTCTCCTGTACTTAAATTTCTGGCAAATGGAATTCCTGTTGAGGCACAAAATTTACATCCCATTTTGCATCCAATTTGTGAAGAAACACAAATACTATATCCATGATGATATTGCATCAATACAGTTTCAATTGCATTTCCATCTAATACATCAAATAAATATTTTTTTGTTCCGTCTGATGCAACTTGTTTTTTTAATATTTTAAATTCTTTAATTTCATAGACTTGTTTTAATTTTTCTCTTAATTCTAATGATAGATTTGTCATATCATCAAAATCAGATACTCTTGCTTCATAAATCCATTTATAAATTTGTTCTGCTCTAAATGGTTTTTCTCCGATTTCTTTTAGTTCTTCTTTTAATTCATCTAATGCATAGTCTTTGATATTTTTCATTATTTTTCCTCACTTATATCTTTAATCATTATTCTATTTTTCAATTATTACATATTCTATTATATCATCTTTCTTCCTAATTCAAATACTGTATATTTTGATTTTTTGGTAATTCATATATTTCCAAATTCTCTTCGTTCTTATTTTTTTCATTTAATGAAACTGCATTTATTTGATTATTGTAATAGGTTTTAAAATAATATATGCCTTTACTTGCATTCATACAAGAAGAATATGTTGTCATATCATAATTATTTTCTTTAGTTATAACACTTCCCTTTATCATTGAAACAGAATCTAATATATGAAAAAATTGAGAGATAGAACTTTCTTCATCCTCATCTGTAATTGAGTTAAGCTTATAAAATGCTGTTCTTACAAATCTAGAAGTTGGTGTTACATCTCCTGGTAATCCCATCATTCCCATTCCTTGTCCATATGGCTTCAAATCAATTTCTTCTGAAAATGTATTAGTTGGAAATTTAGCTGATACATTCATATAATTGTTCATATTCATGTCATGATAATAAAAAGGAGGATTGTTTGTTAAAACTCCATAGGGATTATCATAAATTTGTAATCCATATTTCGTTTGTTCTAATACAATACATTCTTTTTCATCACTTATCATCCAATGTAACTCAGCATTTGGCATATTCTCTGAGAACGCTTGATTTGTTATATTTATCTTTTCTAAATCTTTCCTTAATTCTGCTATATTTGAATAGTTTCCCAAACACCATGGAATAAGTTCAAATGATGCTATATTTAAGTAACTTTCTTTTTCTTTATAATACACTGCATTTCCAGGGAAATATAATCCAGCAATACATAATCCTTTTTCATTAACTGCATCTGCATATAATGGATAACTGTCTATTACTGTTGCCATTCCTATCATAGCATACTTAGTTTGAAAACTGTTTTTGTTTTTTAGTTCAAATTTATACTTTCTAGGTGTAATTATTACTTTTTCTCCAAAGTTATATTCTAAATCCAAATTTCTTCCAAAGTAGAAATCTTTTGTTTTAAAATTAATACATGTACACATTTTATCACCTATATTTTTATCTCTTACAGATTTTTCATTTCTCTCGGAATGATAATATTTCTTGGTCTATTTACTTTTATTAATTGTTGGTAATTCTCAAATATTTTATAATCCTTTCCGTAAAAAAACATCATCAGACCTCTTCTTATTTTATCAAATTTTGTATGTTTTATTACAATTAATCCTGTTTCCATTTTTTTATGTGACATAAAAATCACCAACCTTATCTAATTAAGGAGGTTTCTTTTTGAGATTTCCCCTATTGGACAATATTATATCATTATACCTATTTATATACAAGAAAAAATTTTTTTGATTTTTACTATTACATCCAATTTTCAAATATGATATAATAAATAAGTATGTAAACGTGTAGCTTTAATGGCGTAAATCCAGTTTAGCTACGCGTTCTTTTTATGATGAAAGGAGGGAATCTTATGCCAACAAACAAAAAAGAAGGAATTATTTTTGGAATTAGTATGTGTTTCATTATGGTATTTTTTATGGGACTTTTAAATATCTCTATTCATTTAGGTGGATTTAATTTAAATTCTATAAAAACTACATTAGTTGCTTTTCCTATAACATTTATTATTGTATTTATTTTAGAAAATGTAATTATTGGAAAAATCAATCACAAATTATTAGAAAAATTTGTTGATAAATCTGATAGTAAAAATGCACATATTCTTTTCAATTGTTTCTTTATTGTAACATTAATGTCTTTAATCATGACTATTATTGGCGGTTTTTTAGGTGGAGATAACGCACAAACTATTTTTAGTGAATTCTTTATTAGATGGCCTAGAAATTTCTGTGCAGCATTTTTCTTAAATATCCTAGTTGCTGGTCCTATTAGTAGAGCAATTTTAAGAGCAATTCAATCTAAAAACAGCACAATAAATGATTCTGTTTTAGCTAATCAAAATAATGATTAGTCATTCTATATTTCAAAAAATGACGATTTGGAAATCAATTCCTTTATGGAATTCTCCTAATCGTCATTTTTTCTCTTATTTTTGTAATAACAATTTTATTAACATGTCTCATTTAGAAACGTCCCCAATTGGACATCTGCCATTTTTTCCATTTGTGCTATATTTTCATCACTCATTGTTGATTTTATTGTTATTATTGGGTCAATCATATTTATATTTTTCATTTCTTCTAATATTCCCTTCATACATTTCCCAGCTGAAGGTGCCCATGAACCATTTTCTATAATTCCTACTGTTCTATTTTGATAATTTCTTTCTTTTAAATGTTCTAAAAATTGTTTCATTGGTGGGAATAATCCCGCATTATAGCTAGAAGATGCAACAATTAAATGTGAATATTTAAAAGCTTCTCCTACCGCCTCTGCCCAATCTTTTTTAGTTAAATCTGCTAAAACAACCTTTTTTGCACCTTTTTCTTTTAAAATTTCTTCCATCTTTTTAGCCGCTTTTAAGGTATTTCCATAGATAGAACTACAAGCTATATAAATTCCTTCTTCTTCTGGCTTGTAACTACTCCATGTATTATATTTTTCTATATAATATCCTAAATTTTCTTTTAAAATTGGTCCATGTAAAGGGCATATCATTTCAATGTCTAAAGTTGCTGCCTTTTTTAATAATGCTTGTACTTGCATTCCATATTTTCCGACAATTCCAAAATAATATCTTCTTGCTTCTTCATTCCATTCTTCATCTACATCTAGTGCACCAAATTTTCCAAATCCATCTGCTGAAAATAGTATTTTTTCTGTTTGTTCATATGTTACCATAACTTCTGGCCAGTGTACCATTGGTGCCATAAAGAATTGTAGTTTATGGTTTCCAATATCTAATACATCACCTTCCATAACAACAAATTTTCTATTAGAAAAATCAATTTCTTTGAAGAAATTTGCAAGCATATTAAAGGTAAGTTGATTTCCGACCACCTTCATATCTGGATATTTTTTCGCTAATATTCCTATATTATATGCATGGTCTGGCTCCATATGAGAAACAATTAAATAATCTGGTTTTTCTCCATCTAATGCTTTTTCTAAATTTTCTAACCATTTGTCTGTTAATTTTTCATCAATTGTGTCTAGCACTACATTTTTCTCATCTTTTATTACATATGAATTGTAACTCATTCCGTTTTTTAATACATATTGATTTTCAAATATTTTAAGATTTTTATCACTTGCTCCTATATGGATAATATCCTTTGAAATTGTCATATCTGCCATTTTTCATTCTCCCTTTCTAAAACTCTCTAATATTTTATATTTCTGTAATAATGATTTCATGAATTAAACCATTTTCATTATAGTTCATTTCTATGTTGTATCTTGAAGTTGTACTGATATCATCAGTTGATACACTTGTTTCATCTCTATCTAGTGTAATAACTCCACTTATACTTATTTTTCTTTCTTCGTCTTCTTGTGATATATTATTTGTAAGAACTGCTTGTATCAAAACTTTCGTAGCTGTTCCTCTTTGCTCTCCTTCGTATTGTATAAACTTTTGGTTAAAGCTTTCTTTTTCTATTTCACTCATAGAATTATCTTCTACAACATTTGTTGCTTGGTTATACATCATTAATGAAAGTGATGTTAATGGAAAAGCATATAACATTGGATTTCCATATTCACTAAATCCGATTTCTTCCATTTGCATTGTATTAACTTGTCCTATTCTTTCTCCAATTGCTGATAATAGTGTGGCTATTTGTTCACCATTATATTCATTTAATAATTGTATTTCCTCTTCTGCATAGTCTTCTATGTTTATATTGTCTTTAAATGTATCTGTACAGTTTAAATTATATACTAGTTTTTGTTCTTCTCCATTAACTGTTATAATAGCTCCGATTTGATAAGTTTCATTAACACTACTTAATTGTTCTAATCCCTGGTAACTTGCACTCATAAAATATCTCATATTATCTTGTGTTTCTGTATCTTTGCTGTTAAATTCTACTGTATATGTTAAAACTCCTTGGGTACTTGATTTTGTTAAACTTATCTCTGTTTCTTCTGATTTTATAGTTATTCCTGATAATTTTCTGTCTGTTTGAGATACCATGATTGATATATTTCCATTTTGAATCTCTGCATCATTTAAATTATCAATTGATTCTTGGATAATATCTTGAATCGTTACTTCTTCAGTAGAATTTTGATTCATTAATTCTAATGTTTCTTTTGACATTTCTTCTATTCTAGGTAACAAAATCTGATTATTTTTTAAATCTTCTAACACTGCTATTATTATATCTTTTAATTCTTGGTTAGTTAATTCTACAGCGTAGGTTGTTGTTTCAACATTTTGCGTTTTTGTAAATTCTTTTCCTTCTAGTTTTGTTTGTAGAATTGTTTTATATGTTTCTTTTAACTGTTCTTTTTCCTCATCTGTAAAGTTACGTGTTTGGTTATTTATATTCTCAAATAAATCTATTTTATCTGGGATTTCTGCTGTATCTGTTATTCCAAATTTTTCAGCAAATTCTTTTAAATTTTCATTTTGTATTCCTATATATTTGCTAGAAACATAATTAGTTTGTAATCCTAATGTTTCATTAGCATATTTATACTTTATTGGAAAATTTACATCATCTGAATAATTAATTGCTATTTCTTGCTCATTTTTTCTTGCTGTATTATCTATTTTTCCTGAATATTCTATATTAAAATCATTAATTGTCTGTAATACGTCTGCATCTAGACCTGTCATATTAATATCTACATAAAACTTACCACTATCTTCATATTTTCCGGTATATTTCTTATTTGAATATTCACTTAGTCTATTATCTATAAAGCCATCTTCTTGTTCTACCATTTGTCCTAAATATTGAAAAAATAATTGTTTATTTGTTTTTAATAAATCCGTTCCAAAATATAGGTATGCAAAAACACCACCTAAAATAGCTATTAAAATGATTAATATAATGATAATTCTTCCTATAACTTTTGTCTTCATTTGTTATTTTCCCCCTTTTTATTTTCCTTTTCAAATTTTATCATAATAATTTATTTTTGTACACCTTTTGTTGTTTTTTATTGTATAGAAAAAAAATGAACTTTAAGGACTGTCCCTAAAGTTCAATCAATTTCAATTGCTCCTGTGTATAATCCATAATATGTTCCTTTTTTGGCAATTAATTCATTATGGTTTCCTCTTTCGATGATTCTTCCATGATCTAATACCATGATTAAATCAGAATTTTTAATAGTAGAAAGTCTGTGTGCAATAACAAATACAGTTCTTCCTTTCATTAATTTATCCATTCCTTCTTGAACAATTTTTTCTGTTCTAGTATCGATACTTGATGTTGCTTCATCCAAGATCAATACTGGTGGATTATTTAATGCTGCTCTTGCAATAGATAATAATTGTCTTTGTCCTTGTGACAAACCTTCTCCATTACCAGTTATCATCGTATCATATCCATGTGGTAAGTGTTTAATAAATTTATCTGCATTTGAAAGTTTTGCAGCTGCTTCAACCTCCTCATCTGTTGCATTTAGCTTTCCATAACGAATATTGTCTCTTATGGTTCCTGTAAATAAACTCGTATCTTGAAGAACCATTCCTAATGATCTTCTTAAATCATCTTTCTTTATTTTTCTAATATTAATTCTATCATAACGAATTTTTCCGTCTTGAATATCATAAAATCTGTTGATTAGATTTGTAATCGTTGTTTTTCCTGCTCCTGTTGCTCCAACAAAAGATACTTTTTGCCCTTCTTTAGCTGCTAAAGTAATATCATGTAAAATTCTTTTCTTTTTCTCGTATCCGAATTGTACATCTTCAAATTCTACTTGACCACGAAGTCTTGTATAGGTGATTCTTCCATCTTTATGTGGATGTTTCCATGCCCACATTCCTGTTCTTTCTTCTGATTCAACAATTTTTCCATTTTCCATTTTTGCATTAACTAGTGTTACATATCCTTCATCAACCTCTTCTTCTTGGTCAATTAAGTCAAAGATTCTTTCAGCACCTGCTAATGCCATAATAATAGAGTTCATTTGTTGTGATACTTGACCTAATGGATTTGTAAAGGCTTTTACATATTGTAAAAAGGCTGCAATACTTCCTATTGTTAAGATACCATTAACTGATAAAATACCACCAATAACAGCAACTAATACATATCCTAAGTTTCCAATATTCATAATACATGGCATTAAGATATTGGCATACATATTGGCTTTTGTCATACTATCACATAATTGTTCATTTAACTCATCAAATCTTGCTTTTGAATCTTCCTCATAGTTAAATACTTTGACAACTTTTTGTCCTTCCATCATTTCTTCAATATATCCATTAACTTTTCCAATATCTTCTTGTTGTTTAACGAAAAATCTTGAACTATTTCCACCTAAATATCTTGATACAAATATCATTAATATTACCATTGCTAATACCACTAATGTTAAGTAAAAATTTGTTGCAAACATAGCAATTAATACGGCTACCATAGAAACACAAGCTGAAAATACTTGTGGGATACTTTGGCTAAGCATTTGTCTTAATGTATCTACGTCATTTGTATAAGTACTCATAATCTCACCATGTGAACGACTATCAAAATATCTAATTGGTAGTTTTTGCATATGATTAAACATTTGCTCACGAATTTTATTTAGAACACCTTGTGATATATTAACCATTAATCTGTTATATGTAAATGTACAAATCACACCTACTAAATAGATAAGTGCCATTATCATAATCACATTTAATAATGCTGAATAATCTGGAGACTTGTTTCCTAAAAGTGGTGTTATAACATCATCAATTAAGTATTTAATAAATTGTGTACCAATAACACCTACTAAAGCACTAATAATGATACTTACTAAAACAACTACTAGTTGTAATTTATATCCTTCTGTTACATATTTTAATAGTCTTTTAATTGTTTTTCTTTTCTTCCCCTTACTTTTAAGCATCTTCGTCTCCTCCTTTCATCTGTGATTCATATACTTCTCTATAAATTTCGTTTGTTTTTAGTAATTCTTCTGATGTTCCAATTCCATCTATTTTTCCTTCATTTAAAACAATAATTTTATCGGCATCTTCTATTGAAGAAACTCTTTGTGCAATAATAATTTTAGTTGTATTTGGAATTTCTTCTCTAAATGCTTTTCGAATTAATGCATCTGTTTTTGTATCTACTGCACTTGTTGAATCATCTAAGATTAATATTTTAGGTTTCTTTAGCATTGCTCTTGCAATACATATTCTTTGCTTTTGTCCTCCTGAAACATTTGTGCCACCTTGATCTAGTACAGTTTCATATTTACTTGGGAATTCTTTAATGAATCCATCTGCTTGTGCTAATTTACAAGCCTCTTCCAATTCTTCTTGATCTGCCTCTTTATCTCCCCATCTTAAGTTTTCTGCAATTGTTCCAGAAAATAGGACATTTTTTTGTAATACCATAGCTACTGCATCTCTTAAAGTATGAATTTCATAATTTTTAACATCAACGCCTCCAACTTTAATACTTCCTTTTGTAACATCATATAATCTTGGAATTAATTGTACAAGTGTTGATTTTGAACTTCCTGTTCCTCCAATAATTCCTATGGTTTCTCCAGCTTTAATATCTAAATTAATATTTTTCAGAGCAAACTTATCCTCGTTTTGCTCGTCACTATATTGGAAACTTACATTTTCAAATTTAATAGAACCATCCTTTACTTCTGTTACTGGATTTTCTTTATCTTTTATGGTTGGTTCTTCATCAATTACTTCAATAATTCTTTCTGCTGATGATTGTGCCATGATAATCATAACAAATACAAATGATAGCATCATAAGACTTGCAAGAATTTGCCATGCATATGTAATAATACTTGATAATTGACCTGTTCCGCATTTCTCCACCAACAATTAGCTTTGTACCAATCCATGAAATTAATAAAATACAAGTATAAATGGTAAATTGCATAACCGGTCCATTAAAAGCAACAATTTTTTCAGCTTTTTTGAATTTTTCATATACTTCGTCATTTACTTCTTTAAACTTCTTTTCTTCGAAAGATTCTCTAACATAAGCTTTTACAACTCTAATAGCTGATACATTCTCTTGCACTACTCTATTTAATTTATCGTATTTTTTAAATACGCTTTCAAAATTAGGATGTGCTTTTATAGCTATATAAAATAAAATAGCTCCTAAAACTGGTATTGCTATAAAAAAGACTGCTGACAACTTCAAACTGATAGACATTACCATTAATAAAGCAAATACCATCATAATTGGTCCTCTAGCCAAAATTCTGATAATCATTTGAAATGCCATTTGTACATTAGTAACATCTGTTGTCATACGAGTTACTAAACTTGATGTTGAAAATTTGTCTATATTTTCAAATGAATAATCTTGAATTTTATGGAACATTGCTTTTCTTAAATTTTTAGCATATCCTGCTGATGCTTTTGCTGCAAATCTTCCTGATAACATTCCAAATGTTAAAGATAATATAGCAGAAACAATTAGTAATGCTCCCATTTCTAGGATATAGTGTACATCTCCATTTTGAATTCCTACATCAATAATTTTTGCCATTAATAATGGAATAACAACTTCCATAACAACTTCTAAAACAACAAAAATAGGTGTTAATATGGTATCTTTCTTATATTCTTTTATATAACTTGCTAATTTTTTTAACATATCTCTCTCCTTTCTTTTATATTGTTTTTAGAAACAGATTTTTTTATCTAAAATCTCATATTTCCTTATTTTTTTCATCCATATTACATAAACTATATGAGGCTTTTTTTAACAATTTTAAAAAGATTTCCTGTTCTTCCTTTGTCATTTCTTTAACCATTTCTTTTTCTGTCGTGTCTATCTGCTTTTTAGCAATTTTTTCTATTTGTAATGCTTTTGGTGTTAAAACAATGCTTTTTAATCTGCAATCTCCTTGTTTTGCTTTTCTTATTATAAGACCATTGTTTTCCATTAATTGAACAATTCCTGCAACGCTTGCTTTTCTCATTTCAAATTCTTCTTCAATATCTTTTGCAAAGACTTCTCCTTTTTTAGATTTTTTATAGATATATCCTATAATCATAGATTGTACACCTGTAACACTGTAACCATTTAATGTTTCATCCATATTTCTTTTTAATTGTCTGGAAACAATTTGAATATATTTTCCAATTTCATTTTTCCCCATATCAACACCTCTTTTAGTTCGTTGCCTAACTATTTTAATACGTCATTTTTTATTTGTCAAGTACATATTCTATTTCATTTCCATTTATTTTTATTGTATAAATATTATATTTTGTTTTTATTAGGAAATACTAATAAATATGAAAAATGACTGGAGGATTTAAAATGAATCAAATTATAAATATTGAT
Source organism: uncultured Clostridia bacterium (assembly GCA_944386675.1). Classification (GTDB taxonomy): domain Bacteria; phylum Bacillota; class Clostridia; order TANB77; family CAG-508; genus CAG-269. Next base: position 49,732 of record CALXBY010000003.1, read on the forward strand.
TTAAATAAAAACATTGACACTTCAGAAAATTTAAATAGTTCTGAATCTTTAAATATAATAAATAAAAAATCCTTACACACAAAAAATCAAAAAAAAATCTTTAGTATTCAATTTTTTCTCTCTATTACTGCTATTTTAGTTATTATCACATTATTTATATATTCTAAAATCTCATTAAGTAACAAAGAAAGTTTTTCTGACCTTCTTATTAATAATTATAGTATAACCAAATTATATTCAAATGATAACAATAATACTATTAATGAAAATCTTCCTTTAAACCCTGATACCATTATTGGGGTTATAGAAATTCCTTCTTTAAACATCTCTTATCCTGTTTTTAATGAATTAAATGATGAATTGTTAAAAACCTCTCCTTGTCGATTTTATGGAAACTTTCCAACTATGTACAAAAATTCTTCAAATACAAATTTATGTATTGCAGGACATAATTATGACAATGGTAAATTTTTTAGTAAAATTAAAAATTTAAAAATCAATGACAGTATTTTTTTATATGACACCTTTGACAAAAAATATATATATTCTGTTATAAAAAATTATGAAGTAAAATCTGATGATCTATCTCCAGTATATAATACTATTAGTGATTCTTTTGAACTAACATTAGTAACTTGTAATAATTTCAATGGTAACAGAATTATTATAAAAGCAAAAATTGAAGATGGTTAACATCTTCAATTCTATATTCATTTTATATTAATCTATATTTCTATAATCTTTTATCTTTTTATATGCATAAATTGCTGAAATTGCAAATACAACAACTAATAATACAGTTGGTAAAGAATCTTGTATACCTGTTTTTGGTAATGTATTAGATGTTTTGTTTACTCCATTACTTGTATTTCTTAATGCATTTAAATTTTGTACATTAGAATTTGTGTTGGCACTATTGCTATTTGTATTAGCATTATTTGATGCATTATTAGATGTATTGTCATCTGTTAACATATCTGTAAATCCTTCATCTTCTGGTGATGATGGTGTTGCTGTTGTAGCATATACTGCTGATGTTGAAAATACAACCATTGCACTAACTAAAATTACTAAAAAACTTTTTAAAATAATTGATTTTTTCATATTACCTCTCCTTACTTCAAATAGTATATTTTCTGATTCCTCTATAAACAATTATTATTATAGCACGTTTTTTTAATAATTGCAAGTTTACAAACACACTATTATCTTTTGTTTACATCACAAATATAATATACTTATTTTATTTTTTAGTCAATAGGTTTTTTGTTACATTTTTATTACAAAAAAATTACACATTAAATTTAAATAAAACAATATCTCCATCTTGCATTATATATTCTTTTCCTTCAGACCTAACAAGTCCTTTTTCTTTGGCTGCAACCATAGATCCTTGTTCTACTAAATCTTTAAATGATACAACTTCTGCTTTTATAAATCCTCTTTCTATGTCTGAATGAATTTTTCCTGCTGCTTGTGGAGCTTTTGTTCCTTTTTTTATTGTCCATGCTCTAACTTCTGGCTCTCCTGCTGTTAAAAATGACATTAAGCCAAGTAAGTCATAGCTTTTCTTTATAACTTTATCTAACCCAGACTCTTCTAACCCTAGCATGTCTAACATTTCCTTTTTATCATTATCATCTAATCCTGATAATTCTTCTTCTACTTTTACACATAAAGGAATTACTTCTGCTTTTTCTTTTGCAGCATACTCTTTTACTTTTTTAACCATCGGGTCATTTTCTGCATCACTTAATTGCTCTTCAGAAACATTTGCAATATATAATATTGGTTTTGTAGTTAATAGAAACATTTCTTTTACTAAAGCTTGTTCATCCTCATTAAAATCTATTGCCCTTGCTGATATTCCATTTTCCAAACTTTCTTTTATTTTCTCTAATACATCAATCTCTTCTTGATATTTTTTATCTGCTTTTAAATTTTTCTTTGCCTTGTCTAGTCTTTTATTAACTGTTTCTATATCAGCAAAAATTAATTCTAAATTGATTGTTTCAATATCTCTTATTGGGTCTATACTTCCATCAACATGCACAATATTTGAGTCTTCAAAACATCTAACAACTTCACATATGGCATCTGTTTCACGTATATGTGATAAAAATTTATTTCCTAGTCCTTCACCTTTGCTTGCTCCCTTTACCAATCCTGCTATATCTACAAATTCAATAACTGCATGTGTTGTTTTTTGTGGATGATACATATTGGTTAATACATCTAATCTTTCATCTGGAACAGGTACAACACCTACATTTGGCTCTATTGTACAAAATGGATAATTTGCACATTCAGCACCTGCTTTTGTTATACTATTAAATAATGTACTTTTTCCTACATTTGGTAATCCAACAATTCCTAATTTCATTTTTTCATTCCTTCTTCTTTTATTATTCTTAATCTCACTGTAACAATTTTTATTATTTCATAATTTATCTTTTTAATTTGCTGTAAGTATTGCTACCAAACTATTTTATCATACATATATTTCTTAGTCAATTATTATTTGATATAAATTGATGGGTCCTCTTGTACTGAATTTTTTAATATTTCAAAATGTAAATGTGGTTCATCTGCTATTTCAAATACAGCACTATTACCAACTGTTCCTATAGATTGTCCTTTTTCTACTGTTTCACCCTCAACTACAAATTCAGATGTTAATAAATTAGAATATACTGTTTGATATACATCATCATGTTCTATAACAATTGTTAAACCATATCTTGGGTCATTCTTTATTGATTTCACAATACCTGCTTCTGCTGCTTTTACGACTGTTGTTTTATCTGCTTTTATATCAATTCCATTATGTGTCACCCATTCTTCTAAAGTTTCTGAATATACAAGATTATCTTGGGCAAATTCTCTTACAATTTCTCCTTCAACTGGTTTTTGAAAACTTAATTCTTTTACTTCTTGTGTTTCGGTTTGATTACTAGTTGTATTTTGAGTATTAGTTGTAACATTATTTGTATTTACACTACTTGTTTCTATGTCATTATTTAAAGTTGTATTTTGTATCTCTTCTACTTGTGTATTTTGTTTTTCAAGCGTTTCTTGGCTTTCTTCTACCGTTTTTCCTATGTCTGTACTTGCACTTTCTGTTTCCTCTTCAACATCGTCTGTTTCACCAATTATATTAGTCATTTGTTCTAATGACATAGTTTCATCTTTTACATCATCATTAATTTTTTGACTATATAATAATAATGAAATAATAATGATAGCCACAACAATTGCTCCCATAACAACATAAGAAATTATTTTATCATTTATATTTTTGTCCCCAACATTTTTTAAATTCATACTTCTTTTCATATAATCCTCCTTAAATACTTTGTTATTACAAGTATTTCCTTTTTTAAAAAGATTATACATTTTTTAAAATAATTTTTTGATTATTATAAAATCGTGATTTTTCTAAAGACATACTATATATTTTATGAAATTACGAATGTGAATGAAATTATATTAGAAATTATTAAGATAGCTAATAGGAGAATCTCAAACTTGCTTTGAGAGGTGCCTATTAGCTATCTTTAAAATTTCTTTATGATGTAATGTTAACCGAGTAATAAATAAAATATATAGTATGTCTTTAGAAAAATCACGATTACAGAGAATTAACTTCCTTAATCTCTACTCCAACATAAAAATGTTGAATAATATCTTCTGCTGTACTTCCACTTTTTGCCATACTATCTGCTCCTGTTTGACTCATACCAACACCATGACCATATCCTTTTACCGTAAATTTTATTTTTCCTTCATTTTTTGATATATCAAAATTTGTAGCTCGTAATCCAAATATATTTCTAGCTTCTGTTCCCGAAATTTCATGATTTCCGAATTTTATTGTTTTTACTCTTCCACTACTTGTATATTCTAATATTTTAATATCATCATCATTATTAAAATCGATTTGAATATCTGTGTATTTTGCTTTTAATTTTTCTAAAAGTTCTTCATTTGTTAACTCTACTTCTGAATTGTATTGAGAATATGCATCTTCTCCTGATGTTTCTACTACCTGGAGATATGGCATATTGCTTCCCCCTCCCCAAACATCTACTGGTAATTCCGTTTTTCCACCACTATTAGAATGAAAAAATGCATTAATTGGTTGATTATTATATGTTATTATTTTTCCTTTTGTTTCATTTACACATTCTTCTATTTTGCTCCATTTTGCTTCTTTATCTCCATCCCATCTTGCTAATCTATCCTCTTTTGAAATCCATGCTTGACAGCATGTAGAATCATCACAAACATCCGCATTTTCATGTTTTTTATTGTTAACTTTATAAATTGTATATGTTCTTGCGACAATTGCTTGTGCTTTTAATGCTTCCTTTTCGAAATCTACTGGCATTTCTGCTGATACCACATTGCAAAGATAGTTATCTAAAGCTACTTCCTCTACTGTATTTGTATCTGTATGTAATAATTTTATGGTTCCATATTGATTATATATATATTCACTTTCTGAATGTTCTTCTTTAATTTCCACTATTCCATCATCTGTCTCTGAAGATGTTTGCATATTACTTTTTGTTAATAATGCTGGTAAAAAAAAGCAAATAAACAAAAAGGCAAAAAAATAGATAAAAACTTTTCGCAATTTATCACCCTCTTTAAGAAATTAACTTCATTTTCATATTTTCTAAAATTTTTCTTTCTAATCTCGATACTTGTACTTGCGTAATTCCAAGAATTTTTGCTACTTGTGACTGTGTTTTGTCTTTATAAAATCTAAGTAATATAATTTCTTTATCTCTATCTTCTAATTCTTCTATTAATTGTTTAATTGCTAATTTATTTGTGATAAATTCTTCTTCATTTTTATCTGATGAAATCTTTTCTATTAAGCAAATGCTATTCCCATCTTTATTATCTGTATAAAATTTTCCATCTATAGACTCGACTGTATTACTTGCTTCCAATGCTAAATTGATGTCTTCCTTTGAAATTTTCAACTCCTTTTCTAACTCTTCTATACTTAATTCTTTTCCTTTTTTATTGATACTTTCTTTTTGTAGCTCTCTAATTTTCATTCCTAATTCTTTAATTCCTCTACTTACCTTTATCGGTCCATCATCTCTTATATATCTTTTTATTTCTCCAATCATATAAGGAACCGCATATGTAGATAATTTCACATCATAATTGGTATCAAATCTTTTAATTGATTTTATAAAGCCCATACAACCAATCTGGTATAAATCTTCTAAATCATATCCTCTTCCATTAAATCTTTTAACTATACTCCATATAAGTCCATTATTATCTCGAATCATTCTTTCTAATTCGTATTTATCACCAGATTGCGCTTTTTTGATTGCTTCCACACTGTTTTCAAACATAGTATACCTCTATTCTTTTGTAATCATTTCAAACTCATCATCTGACTCTTCATTTTCCACTTTATTTTTTATAACTTTACGCATCGTAACTTTTGTCCCTAGTCCTACAACAGATTCCACATCTACTTTATCCATAAAGCTTTCCATAATTGTAAATCCCATTCCTGACCTCTCTAAATTTGGTTTTGTTGTATACAATGGCTCTTTTGCTATATCAATATTTTCTATTCCCTTTCCTTTATCTGATATTTCTATAATAATTTCATTTTCTGTTAGTCTTGCAAAAATTTTAACAATTCCTTGTTTCTTGTCATATCCATGAATGATGCAGTTTGTAACTGCTTCTGAAACTGCTGTTTTTATATCGGCTAACTCTTCTATTGTTGGATCCAATTGAGAAGCAAAGGCTGCAACTGTAATTCTTGCAAATGCTTCATTTGCAGATTTGCTAATAAATTCTAACTTCATTTCATTTTCGATTTCACTTTTCATTTTTCTTTCCTTTAATATATATATTTAGGTTTTTTTAGGGTATACCTATAAATCCCCATAATTTTAAGTATATCTGTTTATGAAACTTCTAAATTCGTTATTGGAATTAATCTCAATATTCCACTCATTTCAAATATTTTTCTAATACTACTTGTTAAATTGGCAAGTTCAACAGTTCCTCCTAGCATTTTTACAAATTTATATCTTCCAATAATCAAACCTATCCCTGCGCTATCCATGAATGTAACACTATTAAAATCAAATATAACTTTTTTAGGCATATATCTTTCAATTTCATAATCCGCCTTCCTCCTTATCTTTTGAACACTAAAATCATCAATTTCATCAGTTATTTTAAAAATTAATAACTTGTCCTCTTCGTAAAATTTTGATTCCATTATAGCCTCCTTTAAAATTCTTCTTGTATTATATTTCTTTTTCCAATATTTTCCAAGAGTAAAAAATAAGAAGTTTTGTCGTTTTATAAGAAGTTTTCGACAAATGAAACAATTGGGACGTGTCAAATCATTTCAAAACGAAACAAAAAGGACAGGCATCCTGCCTGTCCCTTTTGGATTAAAAAGTACAAAAGATATTTTGAATTTATTTTTTATCTTTTCTTAAAATGAGTGTTCCATATTCTCCTACTTTATCTTTTGTACTATTTTCGGTAAATACAACTTCATAATTCCTAAAATTGTCATTAAAAATAACTTTGTCGGTTCTATTGGAATATAAAACTATATTTCCTTTCTCTGAATACATTTCTAATAGCATGCATCCTTCATCAATCTCTCTCAGCCTTGGTTCGCCATCACCTAAAATATCTATATTACTCTTTCGATAATGGTTTAATTTTGTTACATAAGTTTGCATATCCAGCTTAGGATTCTCCCAATCCATATCTTTTCGGCAAAATGGATCTTTATATCCCATGACACAATTCTCCGTTCCCTGAAGCATACTGGGATTTCCTGGCAAAGTATAAAAGATTGGTAATGCATTCTTTTCATTCCTTCTTGCCACAATTCTCTGCTCTTCCGGTAATTGATCATGACTTGCCGAATAACTTCTAAAGCCAAATATCTCAAACTCAGCGTCTATATGCCTCCAAGGACCTTCAATATCATCCAGTTTTTTATATGGGTCTGGATTCATGAGTTCTCCAACCAAAGATGTCATCAAGGTCACCGTATCATGCGTAGATATAACATTCATCAGAATATCTGACACAGATTTTGGATATTCTCTATAAACTTTTTCAAAGTTATATCGAAAATGCTCATGCAATCCCCATCTCACCCAACGGATAATCGCATCTCTTATTGGATAATTCATCAATGAATTTGCCTGTCCATCAAAGATTTGTGGATTTTCTCGCTCGGTTGCAATGTCCCACATCTCATTAATGAAAATAATCTGTGGATAATCCTTTTGAATATCTTTTACAATTGCCAAAAGAAATTCTTTGGGTAATATATCTCCCAAGTCCATTCTAAAGGCATCTACTCCTACACTGATATATTTCTTTAGGATTTTAATGCATTCCTTTTGCACTTCTGGATTTTGTTTATTGAGTTCTGGCATATTGGTATAACCATACCATGTAACTGGTTTTCCATCTTTGAAAATGTAAAATTTTCTATAAGGAGAATTTACATCAGATATTGCTGATTTAAAATATTCATGTTCATCTGATGTATGGTTAAATGCCATATCGCATATAACCTTTATTCCCAGTTTCTTTGCTTCTATGCAAAGTTCCTCCAAATCTTTCCAAGTCCCCAGCATAGGATCTATCTGCCAGAAATCTTCTGCCTCATAATGATGATAATTTCTACTTTTACAGATTGGATTCATATATATTGCATTAAATCCAAGTGCTTTTATATATGGCAATTTTTCTTTTATGCCTTGTAAATTACCACCATAAAAATATTCGTTCCGATAGATTCCATCAGAATCTGGTTTCCAGTCTGGCATTCTATCATTCCAATCTTTGTTTTTTCTTCCTTCAACTGGAATAATCCCATTACTACCAATTGCAAACCTATCTGGTATGATTTGATAAATCATCCGTCCTTTCCATTCTGGATATTCTTTCAAAGTCGCATCTTTTACTTCAAGTTTCCAGCAGTACTCATTTGGATATGCTTTTGTGTTTTTCTGTGTTGTCAAAAATTCTTCATTTTGATATACATAGTACAGTTGTCCCTCTATAAAGAGAGTAAAGTAGAACCAGTATATCCCTGATTTACCAAGTGAAAATTCAGCCAAATAAACACTTCTGGTTATACCTGTTTCTCTTTCCTCTTTTCCTTCGTACGGTATGCTCACTTTTTTCACTATCCTATCAAATTGATAGAACATTATCTGAAGTTTTTCTACAAATCCTTTATCCAGGATTTTTACTTGAACTTTTACCTTGTTTTTGGTTGTACATTTTTCTGGCTTTATAAGCCGGAATTCAAAATACTCTTCTCTCCTTTTTAACATTTTTTCTCCATCCTTTCTATTTATAATACATGAATTTTTATCTATCGTAAAAAGCCATTTGGCTTATAAGTTCACTTTACTATTTTCCTTTCCATTTGTCAATGTCATTTTCTGTAAATCCTTGCTATTTCTTTATACTTTTTTAATAAATTTGTAAATAAAAATCTTAGCTTTATATAAAAAATAAACCTTAGATACAATAATTATAGAAATTGTATCTAAGGTCTGTCCCTTTTGGTATCATTTTGAAACGATTTGGCACGTCCCTATTGTTCACTCATCATCTAATGTTTCATCATATTCATACTCATAAGTAATTTCTTCTTCTATTGGTTTCTTTGTTTTTTCAATTCTTTCTTTCATATGTCTACTTTCTTCTAAATCACTTTCAATTTTATCTTTATCCATCTTTACTTTTTCTGATTTTTTCTTTTCTAGATTTTTTGGATCTTCTTTTTCAGTTGTTTTTTCTTTTGCTTTTTGCATACATTTATTTATCATATTATTTGTTTTATCTAATACATCTGGAATATAATCTAAAAGCTTGTCTATTGAAGAACTATAATTAACTGGCATTAGCTTTACATTTTCTCCTTGTATCACCAAAAAAGCAATTGGATTAATTGTAACACCTGCTCCTGAACCTCCTCCAAATGGTAATCTGTATTGTACCTCTTCTTCTTTTTCTTTCTTCTTATATTCATCAACTGTTTCTCCTTTAAATTCACTTCCTCCTGCTGCAAATCCAAAAGATACTTTTGATATGGGAATAATCACAATATTATTAGAAGTTTCAATTGGTTCTCCTATAATGGTATTCACATCTATCATATCTTGAATACTATTCATAGCTGTAGTCATAAGACCTTCTATTGGATGTTCGCTCATCTTTTTTTCCTCCTTTTTTATTAAATACATATATGATATTTATAATATGTATCAGTTTTATTTGAAATATACCAGAAATGACAATTTTTATGAAATTTTGGTCAATATATATTGGCTTTACTTGATACTTTATACTATTCTTTCTTACATACATATTAGAAATTCCTATGGATAAAATGCTTGAAAAAATTGCTACTAACATAGCTGTTAAAAATGCATTTTCTGTTCCAAATTGCATCTCTAAATTTAATTTTTTTATATACATACTTTTTCTCAATTCTTTTACCATATCTATAAATTTAAAATCTATCTTATCTTTATTATTCAAAATATCTTTTTCTAATTTCTTTATCTTTTCATTCATCTGAAATCTTTTCTGCATTTTGATTAATTTTTTCTTCGTTATTTTGAATTTTATGATTGGTAACTTTTCTAATATATTCAGTTTTAAAATTATTTCATATTTATCATTTATATGATTATTACTTTGTGTGTTTATGACTAGATTTATGATTTTTATTTCTATTTTAGCCGTCATAAAGATTATGATTAGTAAAAGAATCACCAATAAAATAAAAGAAAAAACCAATTACATCACCTTATTTCAAGTTCTGTAATTAGTTTTCCCATCTTTTTGTAATTTAAACAATAATAGCAAAATTATTACTTAAGCTCTTTTGGTTTTCTCCACAGTAATATCACCAAATAATTCTTCTTGCGTTGTTTCTACTTTTTTTCTTCTTGACATTTCTAATAATCCACTAAATGCTGTTACTACTTCTTGTTTATTATGTTTATTTAAAGAGAATAATTTATTAAATACAAATCTTTTTTGTTTTACTAAAACTTTAAACATTTCTTTTACTTTACTAGCTACTGTATATGTTTCTACTAATGCAATTTTCTCAATATTTTTTGCATTTTGATTAATTTTTACACGATTTCTTTCCATTAAGTCTTTATATATATTTGGAATCATTGTATTATCGTAATTTTTTTCCAATTTTTGTTTTGGAAGTGTAATCTCTTCTTGTATTTTATAATATCGATTTCCATTTTCTATATAATTTTGTTTTAATACTTTACTAATTTCTTTAAACTTTTTATATTCTATAATTCTTCTAATTAATTCTTCCTCTGTTAATTCTTCTTCCTCTTCTTCCTGTTTTGGAAGTAATTTTTTGGATTTCAAATATAACAAAGTAGATGCCATTACCACAAATTCACTAGCAATTTCTAAATTCATCTCTTCCATTTCATTTAAATATTGTATATATTGATCTGATATTTCATTTAAATTAATATCATATATACTCATTTTATTTTTTTCTATCAAATGGCATAATAAATCAAGAGGACCTTCAAAGTTCTCTATTTTTATAGCATATTTTTTTGTTTCTAATGTTAATATTGACATACATATCTCCTCTTATATTTTTATACATCTTCTAATGCTGTATTAATATTCTCTTTTTTATATCCTTTTTTTAATAAATATTGTTTTATTTCTTCTATTTCCAATGAAGTCATTTTTTTACTTACAATATTTCTTGCAGATTTTATTTCATATTCATTCAATTCTTCTTTATTTTGATAGATATAATCTTCTATATCTTCTTTTCTAATTCCTTTACCATATAACTTATATTCTATTTCTCGAATAGATAAATTTTTTAGCGCTATAAAATTATTAACTGTTTTTCTAATATATTCTTTATCATCAATGTATTTTGCTTCTTTTAAATATTCTATAACATCTTCTAATAAATTTGGTTCTATCTCATTTTCAAATTTTCTTCTTATTTCATTTTCGCTTCTCTTTTTATATAACACATATTTTAACACTTTCGTTTTTTCTTTATCAAATTCTTCTATTGTATACATGTTTTCTCCTTTATAACTCTATAAATTTATAAACTGCTTCTGCAAATCCTCCTGTTTTTACTGTATTTTTTGTCACATAAGAAGCTGCTTTTTCTACGACTTTGTAACTTCCTCCTATTGCTACTCCCACTCCTGCATGTTTTATCATCTCTATATCATTAATATTGTCTCCTACAGCCATGACTTCTTCATTTGAAATTTTTAAATATTTGCTTAATTCTTTAATGGCATCATATTTGGTTACATGTCTTGGAACAATATCTAAATATTCATATTCTTGTCCTATAATCTTATCCATATATTGACCATATTTCTTAATTTGTATGGCTGTTAACTCTTCTTCTTTCTCAATTTCCGTTTTAATTTCTTTTAAATCTGTTTCTCCTGATATTACCAATTTTAAGATGTTTGGATTTTGTTCTTGAATGTAATTTTCTAAAGAATCTACTGTTTCGAACTGTACCTGATTTTTATACAATATATAATTTCTATACGCCATGTATTGTAAACTTCCTTGTGTAATAATTTGACTATCTGTATAAATATGTACATGTAGGTGATAATTTTTAGCAATCTTTAAACAATCAATTGCTTTATTATTGGGTACAACATTTCTGCCGATTTCTTCTCCAGTCTTTAAATTTATAATTTGTGTTCCATTACCAAAAATCCCATAAGTAGGATTTAACTTATGGCACAAATCTTTTGTCATTGCATAGGTTTTCCCAGTACAAATTGCAAAATTAACAGTTGTTGAAGTTTGTAATTTATGAATTACATTTAAATCATCATTTGTTACTTGATTTTGATTATCAATAATGGTTCCATCTAAATCACTGGCTAATAATTTTATCATAACATCCACCTTTACTTTTGTTTTTCTTCATCCCATCCGAATTCACTATAGGGTATTTTATGTATGTAATTATAAATCGCTTCCTTTCTATCATCTACTAGATTTTCTGGAAGATGATGAATATCAAACCATTTTATTTCTTCGTTCTTTTCTGGTTCACCTATTTTAGGTTCATTTTTCCATTTTGTTGTCTTAAAATATCCATTATAATAAATCGTATCTTTTCCATTTATTTTATGGACTAATGACACAAATTCTAAATCTTTTATATCAATATCAATTAATAACTCTTCTTTTGCTTCTCTTTTCATTGCCATTTTCATGCTTTCCATATTTTCTACATGACCACTTGCTGAATAATCCCAATAGCCATCCATATATCCTGTATTTTTTCTTTTTTGTAATAGGATTTCTTCTACTCCATTTTTTTCTCTAATTAACATCAGCATAACAGCTGATAATGTTCTATATCTCTCTTTCATATTTTTACCCCCTTTCTATTTTACTATAATCAATTGGAAATAGCAACCATAAAAAGAAAGAAGATACATATCTTCATGTATCTCCCCCTTTTTTATTCTTCTTCGTCATCATCCATATCAATTTCAGGTATTTCTTCTCCTAAACTTTCTTCAAATACTTTTTCAAAGTCTTGTCTTACTTTTCCTTCTATTTCTTCTAACATTTTTGGATTTTCTTTTAAGTATTTCTTAACATTTTCTCTTCCCTGTCCAATTCTTTCTCCATTATAGCTAAACCAAGAACCTGCTTTTTCTACAATATCTAAATTAACAGCCATATCTAGAATATTACCCTCTTTTGAAATTCCTTCACCATAGATAATGTCAAACTCTGCTTCTCTAAATGGAGGTGCTACTTTATTTTTTATAACTTTTACTCTTACTCTATTTCCCTTTACTTCTCCATCTTGTTTAATATTCTCTATTTTTCTAATGTCCATTCTAACAGATGCGTAGAATTTTAGTGCTCTACCACCAGTTGTTGTTTCTGGATTTCCAAACATAACTCCTATTTTTTCTCTTAATTGGTTAATAAAAATTAAAACCGTTTTAGATTTATTGATTGCTCCCGCTAATTTTCTTAAAGCTTGTGACATAAGTCTTGCTTGTAATCCCATGTGTGAATCTCCCATATCACCATCAATTTCAGCTTTTGGGACTAATGCTGCTACAGAATCCACTACAATAACATCTAAGGCTCCACTTCTAACCAAGCTTTCTGTTATTTCTAATGCTTGCTCTCCAGTATCTGGTTGAGATACAATTAAATTATCTATATCTACACCTAATTTTTTTGCATACACTGGGTCTAATGCATGTTCTGCATCTATAAATGCTGCTTCTCCTCCTATTTTTTGTGCCTCTGCAATAATATGTAAGGCTAATGTTGTTTTACCTGAAGATTCTGGTCCAAATACTTCTATGATTCTTCCTCTTGGTACTCCTCCAATTCCTAATGCAATATCCAAACTCAAAGCACCTGTTGGAATTGCTTCTATTTCCATGGCTTTAAATTCTCCTAATTTCATAACAGAACCTTTACCAAATTGTTTTTCTATCTGACTCATTGCTGCTTCTAATGCCTTCTTTTTTTCTGCATTTTCACTCATAATTTTCCTCCTTATTTTTTGAACTTTTGTTTGATATTGTTATTATATATCAAAAATTTGTTTTGTCAATACTTATTTTAAAAAAATTTTAAAGCTGTTTTATCCTATACTATTTATTTGCTTATTTATACCATGTTTCTATGCCACAAAATGGGTTGAACCAATTTGAGTTGATTTCTCCTACTAATTCTGTATTATATGCAATAGTATGTTTATTCGTATATAAACTAATATATGGTATCTCTGTCTTATAAATTTCTGCAAGTCTTGTATAATCATTTTTTATAATTTGCTCATCCGTTGTATTTTTTACTTCATTCATTAAATTAGTAACTTCTTCATTATTATAATTTGCTAAATTTCCATCTCCAAAGAATAAAGACATATCTGGAGCTGGTGATAAATTCACACTACACAAAATCATATCGTAAGATTTATTTTGTATTGCAATATTGTACTGCTCATTAGAATATTGTTGAATATTGACTCTAATTCCTTGGTTAGCTAATTGTGTTCTTATATTTTCAGCTACTGCAACTTGTGTACTATTTGATGCTTTTACAATTAAATTTAATTCAATTCTCCTTGTTCTATAATCTATTGTTTTTTGCCAATAACCATTTCTATAGCTCCATCCATTTTCTGATAATAATTGATTTGCTTGTTCAGGATTGTATCCAGAGCTTACATCTTGTTCTTGGTATACCCAATTCCCATAATCTAATGGGAAACTTGACGTATAATATTTATTTTGAAAAACATCAGATACAATATTATTTTTATCTATTGAATAAGATATTGCTTTTCTTACTTCTTGATTAGCTAGTAATTCATTTTGTGTATTTAAAACAATAAAATCATGTTCTCTTCCTTTTATTTCTTTTGTATTATATCCGAATAGTTCCTATATAATCTTGTATATTGGTATTATTGGTACTTACTAAATCCACATTTCCCAATTTGAATGCATTATATAGCTCACCTACTGAGTCATATACATTAACATTTATTTTCTCTATCGTAATTTCTGTATCTCTCTCCCACCAATTTGTATTTTTTGTAAGCGTTATATAATTTTCTTGTACACTATCTACTTTATACTTTCCAGTTCCTACTGGTACAATTCCTGTATTATAATAATCTTGTGTATCATAAAAAGTCTTAGATAATATAGGAAATGTTAGATAATATTCAAAAAATGGTACTTCTTGGTCTAAATACATTTTCACTGTATAGTCATCTACGATTTCTAACATTGTAACATGTTCCAGATTACTAGAATATATTGAAGAATTTTCTTTTAGCTTATCATATGTAAACTGAACATCTGCTGAAGTAAATCTTTCTCCATCTGACCATTTTACATTTTCTCTCAATTTTATAATATAGGTTGTTGCATCTTGTTTTGCCCATTCTGTAGCTAACATTGGTGTTGCTTTATAATCTGAAGATATATCAACTAATGGTTCATAAATTAATTTTGTTATATCTTGAACATTTTTATTAGTCGTTAATAATGGATTTAATGTATCACACTGTGCAATTCCTAATCTGATTTCTTTTACAATTTCTTGATTTTCTGTAGCTATCGTTTCTTCTTCTGTTTCCCCATTATTTTCATTATTTCTTATAACAAAAAAAGCAATAACTACAATTATAATAACAAATATAATAAATATATATTTAAAAATATTAGATTTCATCTCTCACCTCTAGCTTAAATTATTCTTTCTAGATTTTATAATGCTCTAATTTCTTCTTCTGTTAAATTTGTTACCTCTTTTATAAATTCAATATCTGTACCTTTTTCCTTCATCTTTTTTGCAGTTTCTTTTATGCCTTCTTTTCTTCCTTCTTTTTTTCCTTCTTCTCTTCCTTCTTCTCTTCCTTCTCTCATTGCAAACCTTTTAATTGCTTTTTCATCCATAATAGCTTTTTCTCTCAGTTCTGCAAGCTTTTGCATTTTTTCATCCTCGCTCATAATCTTTAATTTTTCTTTTGCTTCTTTCATTTCTTGATTATCTTTCATATATTCCCCCACCTTTTCACTTTCTGGATTTTCTATGAAATATATCCATTTCATTAATTCTTCTTCTCTTTTTGCTCCTTTTATTCTATATACCTTTGGCATTTCAATTATATGTATTTCTAAATCTTCTGTCAATATATGTTTTCGATATTTTTCCTCGATTATCTTCCATTTACTATGATATTCTAGCTCCTTCAATTCTTTTATTTCAAAATTTACTATTAATACCTCTATGTTTTTTTTTCAAATTCACATAGTCATTTCCAGATTTTAAATTTTTTGTATAAATTCTTGCCCAATAATATAAATTTGTTTTGATTCAATAATTGTTTATAATTAAATTGCTTTTTTGAATTTTTAAGATTTTAAAATTTTGCTTATAAAATAATTGATATAAAAAAACTAAATGAAAATTTCTAGTAATAAAAACTATTATATATAACAAAATAAAATTATGTTAATAATATATCACGAAATTTTAAAGTTAGCAAGTATTGTATATAAAAAATTGAGCCCTACATCCAATAAGACTCAATTTTTTTCCTTCTATTTTTTTACTAATTACCATTTACATATGAAATTTCCTTATAATAGTTTCTTTTACATCTCTTGCTGAAAGGATAATTGTAAGTATAAAATTTACAATAGAAATTCCAATAGCCACATAGCTTAAAATATAGTTATCAATTAGCTCTTTTTGTATAAAATAAATTGGTAATAGGCTATAAATGCAAATAACTAATTGATATATAGCATATCTCATATATTTCCTATGACTAACGATAGTTAATACTAACATCGTCATATTCGCTATCATGATAATAATAGGAATTGAAATTTCTAAAGACCAACCTTTAAATCCTAAGTTATAATCTATATAAGTTGTTAACAGTGAAATAGCAATTGCTTGTATCATAACATGACCTGCAATATTGGTTCTTTTATTAATCGAATATCTTACCGTTATCCATGCATATATAATTCCACTATTGGCAAGTGCTGCCCAATGAATTTCTGGCGTTGTTAACTTATTAATAATTGTTAATATAATAGCTATTAACAATGAAACCCCCAATAATATTTTTATCAATAAATTACTCTTTTTACTACTTAATTTTTTAGGATATAACATATATGATTCCTTTCTATTTCTATCTTCTTTTTAATTACTTTAGCTTTCTATGATTTGTTAATGTCTAAAATTTCATTACTTTCAATGGTCACATGAATCTTTCTTTTTGTTAGAAATTCATAAAATGCTTTTTCAATATGACAATCATCTAAAATAGAAGTAAATGTAAATACAATATGATTTTCAAAAGAGCATGCTGAACATTTAATCTTTTCTACTGGTTCAGGTGCAATTAACATTAAAAAATCTTGTATATATTTTTGATACTTACCTATGATACCAATTCTTCCTATATTAGAAAAAGTTGTTGTTGTATATTTTCTAATTTCTAAATAACTTAATCGAACAATTGGCTTTTTTAGGACCAATGGTATCATTTTTATAAATAAATTTGTTCCTAATTTTACATTACCAGACATTGTTTTTTGTATTTCTTCTGGTGTCAACTTTTTTTCAAAATCTTCCTTTACAAATGCTAATATTTTATCAAATGTATCTAAATTATCTTTTTGCATTTGAGCTTCTACAGTTATATATGAAAAGAAATTAGAAATTGTATTAGAAGGAAAATATTTTTTTAAGTTAACTGGTATACATACTTTTATTGGTTTTTTTCCTTTATTTTTTAAATAATTTGCTTGATAAATAGCATAAATTAAAACTGCTGTTAAGTATTGCGTAATCGTTGCATTATTATTTTTTGCTTCTTGTTTTAACTCATTTAAGTCAATAATTTCATGTATAGCTGAAATGGCTCCTAACTTTATCTTTCTACCTGCTAATTTATATGCTTTTTTAGAAGAATTATTTCCTTTGGCTTTTTTATCATAATTTCTTATATAACTATCTTCTGTGGATAAGTCAATCTTTCTTTTTATTCTCAATTCTTCTTGAAATTCTTCTTTATGTGATAGTTCTATATAATTATAGACAATTTCTCTAAAAAACATGACACCACTATTTCCGTCTGTTAATGAATGAAAAATGTCAATATTTATCTTTTTATCAAAATAAGTAACTTTAAACAAATAATTGTTATTTTCTCTTGGTTCTATATATTTACAAGGATATTCTTTTTCTAGCTCTATAATTGGTCTTTTAGGATTATATTCTAAGTAATTCCAAAAAAATCCATTTTTTAATCGAACTCTAAAGAATTCATATTGCTCTAATGCTTTTTCTACAGCTATTTCTAATATATCTGGTTGTATTTTTTCTTTTAAAACTGCTGATAATCTAAAGACTGTACTATATTTTTTTCCAGCAGAAATAGGAAATATTTTTGCTGAATTATCTAATTTTCTCCAATATAATTTTTCTTTTTTATCACTCATGATTTACTCCTTAGTTATTTTTTAATTCTCTTACTACATCATTATATGCTTGCTTTGTTACATCTTCTCCTGAATTATTATCAATAATCCAAATATGTTTTGCATCCTTATATTCTTTTATTTCTACATCACCACTTACACTTTCTGCTTTTTCTTTTAGTAATTGACAATCTGGATTTAATATGTCTTCTGTTCCAATAAAGATTTTTATGTTTTTTAGTGTTGATAAATTTCCATCTATTGGATTTACTAAATAGCTATTAATTCCATCATTTCCTGCATAAGCAATTCCTGCTACCCTTAATGCCTCTTTATTTAGAATGGTATCTTTTTTCTCTATTTTACGTATATTTTCATTTTGTAATCTTACGTCTAACCATGGAGATATTAAAATTGTTTTTGAAGGAAGCATAATTTCTTCTTCTGCCATTTTTTCATATAATCCAAGTGCTAAACCGCCTCCTGCAGAATCTCCCATTATAATTAAATTTTCATTTCCTACCTTTTCTATGATTTTTTTATATAATGGTCCTACCATATTATATACATCCTTATAATGATATTTTGGAGTTAATGGATAATCTGGCATAATCACGGTATATCCTGTATCTTTTACAATATTTTCTAAAAAGTTCCAATGATTTTGAGTTGCTTCTGCAACATAAGAACCACCATGAAAATACAATATATATTTTTGTGCATTACTTTCTGCTTCATTTTTCTTTGTAATTGTAAATATATTCCTTTCTTCATATTTATATGTATTTATTTCACAATCTTCAATAACTTGTTTTGGCTTTCTTGTTTCAATATCTGTATTAAAAAAGTATGCTATTGTTAATGCTAAAATAATACTACACAATAATATGCTTACTACCATTATTTTTAATATTAATGATTTCATTTTTTCCACCTTTTCATTTTTTCATCTTTTATTTTTCATGAGTAATATTTTACCATATTTTCTATTTAAAGTACAAGTATTTTCTATTTCAAAGACAAAAAAACAGCTATTTATATAATAGCTGTTAATTCATTTTATTTTTTATGCTCTTGGATGTGCTTTTCTATAAATATCTCTTAATCCTTCATCTTGGAATTGCATATATACTTGTGTTGATGATATATCTGAATGTCCAAGCATTGTTTGAATTGCTTTTAAATCTGCACCATTTTGTAATAAATGTGTTGCAAACGAATGTCTTAATACATGTGGTGTTATATCTTTCGTTATATGTGCTTGTTCTTTATAATATTTTATAATTTTCCAGAAACCTTGTCTTGTTAGTCTTCCACCATTTATATTAACAAATAGGGCTTTTTCATCCTCATTTTTGATTAAGATTCCCCTTGCTTCTTCTATATATTCTTTTAATGCCTTTAATGACATTGTACCTAATGGTATAATCCTTTGTTTGTTTCCATTTTTACAAATAACGTAGGCTTCTTCTAAATTAACATCATCTATATCTAATGAAATAATTTCTGTAACTCTCATTCCTGTAGCATATGCAAACTCTAGCATTGCCTTATCTCTTATTCCTTTTAAATCAACATCATCTGGTTGTTTTAATAATAATTCTACTTCTTTTGCTGTTAATACACTTGGTGTTCTCTTTTCTATTTTTGGAGATTGGATATTTGCTGTTGGATCAGCTTTTATCTTTTTATTTTTTAATATAAATTGATAAAATGATCTAATAGATGCTATACATCTAGAAATACTTGAGGCTTTTTTTCCATTTTCTTGCAATTGGTTAATGTAATCTTGAATATCTTCTTCTTTCACTCTATTGTAATGAATACCATTTTCCTCTAGATATTTTCTAAATTGTTTTAAATCTCTTTTGTATGATTGTAATGTATTTTCTGATAATTTCTTATCATTTTCTAAAAAGTTAAAAAAGAATTTTAATTGTCTCTCCATTTTATTCCCCTACCTCTATATATTTTGAATTATATTTACATAAACTATATATGTTATATCAAACAATTTTAAAATTGTAAATACATTTTTTCATATTTTTTTAAAAATATTTAATTACAAGCTTTAGCAAATTAGTAGACATAAATATCTCTACCACAGATGCTATTAGTAGTACAATTAACATAATAATTGAAAATACAGTATGTCTTAATATCTCTAATTTTATATTTTCTTTTCTTTTATCTTTTACAATAGATTTATATAATTTGATTCCACTCACAGCTAAAGCTAGAATTGCAGGAATTAATAATATGTTTTGCAGAAGTAATGTAACTAACACAAAATTAATTCCTTTTCCTAGCCCCATTATGGTTATACATAATGATATCGTATATCCTAAACAAAATCCTCTATATATGATAATACCAAATACAATTGGAATACCTATTACTGTTGTTCCAAAAAACCAGATTGTAATTGCTAATATCACGTTTTGCATAATTGAATTTTTTAATAATTCTATACTATTAATTTTTTCTAGTCCTTTAAATTTTTCTACAAATTGATTTAAATAATTGATTATTTCTGTTTTAGGCTCTTCTTGTATATTGTTAATAAAAAAGACTCCACTAAATATGCCAACAACAAATATTAAAAATACAATTGCATATTCTTTTTTATTATTTATGACATGTTCTTTTATTATTTTTAATACTTTAAATTCTTTTCTTTCTCTCATAAAAATCTCCTTATCGTTTATACATAATGTGTATTCGATAAGAAGATTTATAGAACTATAATTTTTGCATTATAGAAAATTCTCATAAATTATAAATATGTATATGTTGTTTTTATAATAAAACATTATTTTTAAACTACTTTTCCGTAATTTCCTCCACCACCAGATTGGACTTTACATTCTCCGTTTCTTGCTCTTTCAATTGTATCCGCAATTTTTTCTCCTACAACCGCTTCTATATCATCTTTTGATAATTTATGAAGAATATTCATTTCTGTATCAAAATTATCTAACAATTTGGTAATTGTTTTTCCGCCAACTCCTGGTATAAATCCTAACGGAATTTGATACACATATGGTGGTCTATTTTCTGGACTTCTTGATTCTTGTTTATCTCTAATTAATTCAATTCTGTCAAAAACACCAAATGTAACATTTTTCCCTCCACAATATGGACAAACTTCTACAGGTTCTTTTGTTTCAATTGCTTTTTCACAATCATCACAATATGTTCTATGATATTTTCCAAGCTTAGGGTCTAATCCATAATTGCTAATTACTTTTCTTCCATCTTCATTTTTTAATGCTTTAACAATTTCTTTAAAAGATATGTCTTCAACTTGCATCTTGTTATACTCTCTTGCAATTTTAGGTAAAGAATGCGCATCTGAATTAGTAACAAATGTCTTATTTTCTAATTCTGAAATCATATCTGCTAAATATGTATCTGAACTTAATCCTAATTCAACAGCAAATATTTTATCATATTTTTCTTTAAATATATATTGTAATCTATCTGTACAATTTCCATAATAACTTTTATGTGGTGTAAAAATATGTGCTGGAATTAATATACCATGATATCTTTCTACCATATCAATTAAATCATATCCTGATAAATCTGACCTTTGTGTACTTAATGTAATATTTTTTAAATGATGACTCAATTCGCTTGAAAAACCTTTAATATCTGTTAAATGTGGAAAGAAACAAATATTATGTGCTGCACCCTTTTTTCCATTTCTTCCTTCTTCTGAAGTTTCTACCTCACTTCCTAAAAGAATACAAACTTTATCTTTATAGATAATTCCACCATCCTCTAATTCATAAGCATCTCCTGTTTTTAAGAATCTTTCTATATCTTCTATTACATATGGTGATGCACAATCAATAATTCCTACAACATTGATTCCTTTTCTATCTGCACATTCTTTTGCAATGTTTGCAAAATTTAAAGATCTGGCAGCTGTTATTTTAATTGGTTTTCCATTCTCACTTCTTCCTATGTGTACATGTAAATCCGCAAATATTTCGTACATTTTTTGTTCCTCTTTTCTAAAAGTTGCCAAAAGGGACGGGCCATTTTGGCAACTTTCTTTCTATAATTAACTAATAATTTTTCCTAAAAAAAATTGCCATTTTAGCCCGTCCCCTTTGGCAACTTTTGGCAACTTTTTTTAATTGTTTTCCTTTTTTAATTTCTCACCTTGTATATTCTCTTCTGCTATATGTGCTAATATTTTTCTTGTTGTTTCTTCACTAAATAATGGCCTATTAGAATCTTTAAACATTTCTTTTTTTATTTCATTTCTGTATTTTTGAACAGCTTTATCTACTTTAGATTCATATTCATAACATACTTTTTTTATGAATTCTTTTATATTTTCTGATTCATTATGTATTTTTACTAAACGTCTTAAAGATTTCATTGATGTTAAATCACTTAGTTCTACTTGTTCCATCATTTGAACAAATTCTCCAAATGTGTGTAAAAATCGATTATACTGTCCTTTCAAATTTCTGTGTTCTAATAATACCATAGCTTCATCTGGCTGAAATCCTATTCTTTCTGGTCTATCTAATAGCATTCCTCCAAATTGGTCTACTAACTCTAAGACGTCACTTTCTCTTTCTCTTGGATTGCTATTACTATATCTGTTAATTTCTTCACACATTTTACAAAACTTACGGTCAAATCCTAATGTTAATAAATAATCTGCTCCTTCTTTTGCATATGAATGAATTTTTTCTAAATCTTGTGCATTGTCTACTTTTTTACAATTACATAATAGACATGCTGTTAATACTAAGTTTTTGTCTACATCTATTTTCATGTAGTCTATAAACATTCTGGCAATTTCTGTTTTGAAAATAACAGATTTGTCAAAAAATATTCTTGTCTTTTTTGCTAAATAATAGGTGATTTCCATTTTAGCTGCTAAATCTTGTTCATCTAAAATGTAATTAGCAAATGTATCCATATGCTTCCTCCTTTGTTCAAGTTTCATACAATTTTATTATATATGAATAAAGGAGTTTTTTCAATATTTTTTTTGAATGTAATGGAAATGTAATATAATTTTTTAATTGTATTTTCCTGTAATATATAGTATAATACTATTTGAAAATATTCATTTAGAGGTATATTATGAAACAATTAAAAATCACAACAAACAATGAAAAAGAAACTTTAAACTTTGGAAAAAAATTAGGTAGTTTCTTAAAAAAAGGAGATACGGTTGTTCTATCTGGAGATTTAGGCTCTGGAAAGACAAAACTAACAGAAGGTATCTTAACTTATTATGGTCTAGAAGATGAAATATCTAGTCCTACTTTTACAATTGTCAATGAATATGTAAAAGATGATATTAAACTTTTTCATTTTGATGTCTATCGATTAGAAGATTCTTCTGAATTCTATGCTATTGGAGGAGAAGAATATTTTGAAAATGGAATTTGTATTATTGAATGGGGAGAAATTATTGAAGATGCCCTTCCAACAGAATATATACACATTCGATTTGAAAGAGATGAATCAGATGATAATTTAAGAGTTTTAAATATCATTTCTTATGGTGAAAAATATGATGAACTATTAAATAAACTTATATAAATAATTATGTATTGGAGGATCACATTGAAAATATTAAGTATAGAAACTTCTAGTAAAATATGTAGTGTCGCAATATTAGAAGATAAAAATTTAGTAAAAAAAATTGAATTAAATAATGGATTAACACATTCAGAAACATTAATGCCACTCATTAAACAAATATTAAATGAAACAAATTTAAATTTATCTGACATGAATTTACTCGTTTGTGATATTGGACCAGGTTCTTTTACTGGTATTCGAATTGGTGTTGCAACAGTAAAAGCTTTCACTGATAGTTTGCAAATTCCTTCTGTTGGCATTAGTTCTCTTGAAGGATTAGCTTATAATATTAAAGATGATGGTCTTATCTGTAGTATTATCGATTGTAAAAACAACAATTGTTATTATGCTTTATATGAATTAAAAAATGATACATATACATTATTAGAAGCACCTAAAGCAGATAGCGTCCAAAATTGTTTAAATTTTTTTAATTATAAATATGCAAATTCTAAAATCACTTTTGTTGGAGATGGCTCTATTATTTACAAAAATGTAATAGAAAATATATCTTCAAACTTTGTTTTTGCTAATACAAATTTTCCAGATAATGAACTTAATATGATTGATGTATATAATTTAGGAATTGCTGGAATGAATAAATATACCAAATATGGAGCAGATGAAAATCTACTACCTCTTTACTTAAAAAAGCCTCAAGCACAAAGACAGCTAGAAGAAAAAAATATTGTTATAAAAGATATGAACATTTCTGATTTAGAAAATTTAGACATTTCTAAATTTGATGATTTCTGGAATATCGATATTTTAAAAGATGAATTAAATAGTGAAAATTCTAAATTTGTCTGTGCCAAACTAGAAAATACAGTTATTGGTTTTGCTGGTATTAAAATTATTTTAGACGAAGCTGATATTATGAATATAGCTGTTATGAAAAATTACAGAAGACAAGGTGTTGCAACTTTACTCCTAAATCATATCTTTAATATTTGCAAAGAAAAAAATATTGAAACCCTAAATCTTGAAGTTAATGAAGAAAATTTTTCTGCCATCTCTTTATATCAAAAATTCGGTTTTAAAGAATGTGGCAGAAGAAAAAAATATTATGATAACAAATATGATGCGATTTTAGGGACGTGCCAAATCGTTTCAAAATGAGACCAAAAGGGACAGACCTATTTATATAGAAGTATAACAAAATTAAAATATTATATTTCTTAATTTATTACATTCCTCGGCTAACATTGCATCATAAAGAAAAACTAAAAGTATCTAATAGGCACCGCTCAAAATCAAGTTTTGAGATTCTCCTATTAGATACTTTAATTTTTTCTAATATGATTTCATTTGCATTCGTCATTTTATAAATTAAGAAATATAATATTTTTAATAATTTTTCTTTCTTCTAAACAGGTCTGTCCCTTTTGGTCTCATTTTGAAACGATTTGGCACGTCCCTAAACGTATTTTTCAATTAATACAACTGTTCTTCCACTTCTTGTTGTTCCTGTGAATTCTTTTATAATAAATCTGCCTTTTCCTCTAATTGTAATGACATCTCCTAATTTTACTGTTTTTGAATTTTTGGTTTCATTTTGTCCGTTTATAAATACTCTTTCTTGTGCAATAATTTCTGATGCTTTACTTCTAGAGGTTCTTGCTAAATCTGATACGATGTTATCTAATCTTAGTGATGGTACTATGATTGTTACTTCTTCTATTTTTAGTTCTAATTTTCTAACATTTTGTATTTCTTCTATTTCGATTTTAGCATTTTCAAATCTTGTAAGAGATGGTAATTGTGTTTTTAATACATCTGCAAATTCATTTAATGTTATAATGTCTGCCCCATCTTCTCCTACGATAATATCTCCTACTTTTTCTCTTTTTAATCCTAATTTCACAATTCCACCTAAATAGTTTCTATGTGAATATTTTCCTTTTTCTTCTTCTGGTAATATGATTCTTACTACTTTTAAAATTTTGTCATAGTTTTTTTCTAACATTTTATCATCAAATTTTTCAGGATATAGTATACATATTTTTCTTTCTGCATCTTCATATCCACCATATAGTTTATAATTTTTATATTGTAGTTTTCTTAAAAAATTTTCTACTAATGATACTTGATACATATCTAAAAAATCTGTATGCTCTATCTTTTCTCTTTTTGATGATATTTCTATTTTATCTAATACTTGTGATAAGCATAATTTATCATCTTGTTTTTTATAGTCTTTTAATAAGTCTTGTTTATTCATTTTAAAGTTTCTCTCTCCTCTTCATTTTCTAACAAATCCTTTATAATGCTTTCTTCATCTAGATGATATATTTTTTCTAATTCATCAACACTTCCATGTTGAATAAATTTATCTGGATAAGCATATGCTTTTATTTTTACATCTTCTATGTTTTCATCTACTATCAATTCTTTTATAGTTGTTCCTAGTCCATTTATAATTGTTCCATCTTCTATTGTAATTACATTTTTTGTTTTTTCAATTGATTTTTTTATTGTTTCTTTATCTAATGGCTTTAAAAATCTTATATTAATTATTTCAGCATCTATATCTTTTTCCTTTAGTTTTTTTGCTATTTTCATACCTCTTGCTACTGTTTTTCCTATTGCAAATATAGATATGTCTTTTCCTTCCTTCAATATTTCAGCTTTTCCTTCTTCTATTTTTTCATGTTTTTCAAATTTTTCCTTATCTTCTCCACCTCTTGGGTATCGAATAACAACTGGCTTTTTCAAATTTACTGCAAATTCTAACATATCTTCTAATTCTTGAAAATCTTTTGGTGCTAATATAACCAAGTTTGGTACTAACCTAAAAAATGCCATATCTAATATACCTTGATGTGTTTCTCCATCTGCTCCAACAATTCCTGCTCTATCTACACACATAATGACATGTAAATTTTGAAGTGCTATATCGTGAATTACTTGGTCATATGCTCTTTGATAGAAAGATGAATATATTGGTACAACTGGAATTATTCCATCTATTGCCATTCCTGCTGCTAAACCTAATGCATGTTGTTCTGCAATTCCTATATCAAAAAATCGTTCAGAAAATTCTTTACTAAATTTGGTAAGTCCTGTTCCATCTTTCATTGAAGCTGTTATTGCAACAATTTTTTCGTTTTTCTTTGCTAGTTCTACCAATTTATCTCCAAATACTTTGGAATAATCTTTTCCTTTTTCTTTTTTGCCTTTTCCTGTTTCAATGTCAAAAGGTCCTGTTGCATGAAATTTATCTGGATTTTTTTCTGCAATTTCATATCCTTTTCCTTTTTTGGTTAATACATGAATTAATACAGGATTATCTATTTGTTTACTTAGTGTTAATATACTTTGTAATTCTTCTATATTATGCCCATCAACCGGTCCTAAATACGTAAATCCAATATCTTCAAAAAACATTTTAGGAATAATTAACTGTTTTATACTTCTTTTTACTGCTTGTACAAATTTTACAGTTGGTTTTCCTACAACAGGTATTTTACTAATTCGTTTTTTCATAATAATATTTGATCTCGTATACATCTTTTTAGCTCTTAATTTACTAAGTAGCATATTTAACCCACCAATATTTGGTGAAATACTCATTTCATTATCATTTAATATAATTGTCATTTTTGTCTTGCTATAGCCCACATCATTTAATGCTTCTAATGCCATTCCGCCAGTTAAAGCACCATCTCCTATTACTGCTAATACAGAATAGTTTCCATTTTTTAAATCTCTTGCTCTTGCCATTCCTAATGCTGCTGATATAGAGGTACTACTATGTCCTGTATTAAAAAAATCATATTCTGATTCATTTGTTTTTGGAAAACCGGCTATTCCATTTAGTTTTCTCAATGTTTTTAACTTTTCTTTTCTTCCTGTTAATATTTTATGCACATATGTTTGATGTCCTACATCCCATACTATTTTATCAGTTTTAAAATCAAATACACTATGTAATGCAATTGTTAGCTCTACCACTCCTAGGTTAGATGCTAAATGTCCTCCATTTTCAGATACAATTTCCAATATATATTTTCTTATTTCATCTGCTAATTTTTGTTTTTCTAAAATACTTAATTTTTTCAAGTCATTTGGAAAATTTATATTTTCTAACATTTTATCACCTTTTTATACCAATTTGTGTATTCCATTTTATCACATTTCTATGTTTTTTTCTACAAATTTGTTGTATTTTTTATATCTTGTGTTAAAATATATATGAAATCAAATTATGGGAGGAATTTATATATGAAAAAAAGTGTTTTAGTTACATTATTTTTAGTTCTAATTTTAATCGCAAACCTATCTTTTGCAACTTATGAAACAGTTACAATGGAAGTTGTTGAAGAACCTGTTTGCACAATAGAAATTGGAGAAAATTCAAAATTTGAAAAAAGACTAATCGAAAAGAATTTAAATAATAAAGAAGTTACACTTCAATTACAAGTAACCAATGAAGAAACAGCTCTGCAACCTACTGGTGAAATCATGTTAGTTATTGACAACTCAAAAAGTATGGAAGATATTGTTAGTGGAACAACTACCAGAGAAGATTTGGTTGTAGAATCCGCCAAAACTTTAGTAAATACAATTTTAGATGGAAATGAAAACTTAAGAGTAGGAGTTGTTAGTTTCTCTACAAATGAGGAAGTTTCCAAAGAAGGAACAATTGAAGATGCTACATTAGTTTCTGATTTGTCTACTGATTCACAAGCATTAGTATCTGCCATTTCTAATATACAATACACTGGACCTAGAACAGATTTAGAATCAGGATTAAGCTTAGCTAGCCAATACTTTACAGAAGAAGATAATAATAAATATGTTATTGTTTTAACAGATGGTGTTCCAAATGTTGCTTTAAATTATGACAAAGTTTATTATTCAGATGATGTTATTAATAAAACAAAAGCACAATTACAAGCTCTAGACACTGCTGGATATGATGTTATCACAATGCTTACAGGTATTTCTAATGCTGATGATGTTCCTGCAACTAGAGATGATGATAAAACTTATGGTGACATTATAGAAGAAATTTTTGGAACTGAAACAAATCCAACAGTTGGTAAATTCTACTATGTACAAGATAGTGAAATTGAACAAACAATCACAGAAGATATTTATAATGACTTGTTACCAATTGAAAAAGTTTTAACAAATATTACAGTTACAGATTATTTCCCACAAGAAATTATTGATAACTTTGAATTTGCTTATGTTTCAGAAGCCAATATCGGAACAATATCAGCCCAAGTTAATCCAGAAGATAATTCTATTACTTGGACAATCCCAGAACTAAATCCTGGAGAAACCGCAACTGTTCAATATACATTAAAATTAAAAGAAGATTTTGATAGTAGCATTGTTGGTAAACTTCTAGATACAAACGAGAAAGTAGATATTACTTACACAGATTTTGATGGTGAACAAGTTTCTGATACCTCAGATGTTACTCCAAAATTAAGACTTACAGAACCACCAGTTGAATTACCTAAAGCTGGTACACCAATTATGATAGCTTTATTTACAGTTGGTATTGGATTATTTATTTATTCATTTGTAAAATTAACAATAACAAATAAAAATATGAAACATTAATAAATCTTACAAGAAAACAAGGTATTTAATAAAAATTTCAAAATCAAATTTGAAAAATATTTATTAAATACCTTATTTTTGTATATAGAAAAACTTATTTTATTAAAGGTTGCCAAAATGGCCCGTCCCCTTTGGCAACTAATTAAGAATTACATTCATTTTCAATTTTTAATAATCGATTATATTTTGCTACTCTATCAGTTCTACATGGTGCCCCCGTTTTTATTTGCATAGCATTTACTCCCACAGCAATATCTGCAATGGTTGTATCTTCTGTTTCTCCAGAACGATGAGAAATAATTGTTTTATATCCATTTTCTTTTGCATTTCGAATGGTATCTAATGTTTCTGTTAATGTTCCTATTTGGTTTGGTTTTATTAATATTGCATTTGCTACATTTTTATCAATTCCTCTTTTTAATCTTGACATATTTGTTACAAATAAATCATCACCAACTAGTTGTACTTTACTTCCTAATTTTTTAGTTAATATCTGCCAATTATCCCAATCTTCTTCTGCTAATCCATCTTCTATAGATACAATTGGATATTTATCACATAAGTCTACTAGATAGCTAATCATTTCTTCATTACTTTTAAAAATATCTGTTTTCCAGAAATAATAACCATCTTTTCCAATTTTTTTAGATTCTTCTTTCATTTCTGTACTTGCAACATCTAGAGCTAACACAATATCTTTTCCTGGTTCATATCCTGCTTTTTTAATTGCTTCTATAATAACATCTAATGCCATTTCTTCATTTTCCAAGTTTGGAGCAAATCCACCTTCATCTCCTACGCCAACATCAAAACCTTTTTCTTTTAATACTTTTTTTAATGTATGATAGATTTCTGCTCCTCTTCTTAATCTTTCTGCAAATGTAATATCACCAATAGGCATTATCATAAATTCTTGTATACTAATATTATTTTCTGAATGTTTTCCCCCATTTAATATATTCATCATTGGAACTGGTAATTCTTTTGCATTAATTCCACCTATATATCTATATAGCTCCATTCCTAATAGATTACTTGCTGCTTTTGCTACTGCTAGTGACACCCCTAATATAGCATTTGCTCCTAAATTTGACTTGTTTAAAGTATCATCTAGTCTTATCATTTCTTCATCTATTTTTCTTTGGTTAAAAATATTCATTCCCACTATTTTTTTACTAATTTTTTTATTTACATTTTCAACTGCCTTTGTAACACCTTTTCCATTATATCGATTTTTTTCTCCATCACGTAATTCTACCGCTTCAAAACTTCCTGTTGAAGCTCCTGAAGGTACCTGTGCAACACCACATATTCCCTCTTCTGTTACCACTTCTACTTGCAAAGTAGGATTTCCCCTCGAATCTAAAATTTCTATTGCTTCTACATTTTTAATTAATGAACACTTCTTCATAAAAACTCCTTTCTCTTCGAGCTTTTGCTCTTGATAATATTCTATATATACAGTTTTTACAATTTCATGAAATCCATACCAAATTAATAAAAAAATAACCACAATTTATTAAACTTATTTCCGTCTAATAAATTAGGTTACTTAAATTTTAACTTGCTTTTTTATTTCTTAATTCATACGCATATTTTAAAGTAACTTCATTAATTTCTCCTGAAGAAATTCTTGCAATTTCTTCTATAACTTCATTTTCTTTTAATAATTTTATTTGTGTTTTAGTTCTATCTTCTTTTACGTTTTTACTAATAAAATAGTTGTAATCTGCAATTGCTGCAATATTTGGCAAATGAGATATACACATTACCTGGTGTTTATTTGCTATTGCTTTTAATTTTGTTGCTACTGCATTTGCTGCTTTTCCACTAATTCCTGTATCAATTTCATCAAATACTAATACTGGTATACTATCTGTATCAGCTAATACTTTCTTTATAGCTAACATCGTTCTTGACATTTCTCCACCAGAAGCAATTTTTGATAATTCTTTTTCATCTTCTCCTAAGTTTGTTGTGATATAAAATTTAACAATATCTTTTCCTGTTTTGAAAAATTCATTTTCTATATATTCTACTTTTACATTGATTTTTGCATTTTTCATTTCTAAATCAATTAATTCTTGATTAATGTTATCACTTAACTTACTTGCATATTGGGTTCTTATAAGATTAATCTTTTTGCCTATCATATTCATAGATTTTTCTATCTTTTTTAGTTCTGCCTTTAATTTGTTATTATATTCTTCTAGATTTTCTATATGATTAATCTCTTCTTTTATTTGTTCATTATATGCTAATATTTCTTTTATACTATTTCCATATTTTCTTTTTAATGAATATATAATATCCAATCTTTCTTCTATTTGATTTCTTTCTTCTCCATCAAAATACACATCTTCTTTATAATTACTAATATCTCTTGCTAACTCTTGTAGCTCATAATATGAACTCTTTAAACTATTACTTGCTTTCTCATATTTTTTATCTATATCTTCAATCTTTTCCAATGCTCGAATTGCCATACTTAAACTATCTATTGTATTTTCTGATAACAAACTATCTGCTTCATTTAAATTTTCTACAATTTTTTCTGAATTCAAGAATAATTTTCTTTTTTCTTCTAATGCCTCTTCTTCATTTTCTTTTAATTTTGCTTCTTCGATTTCCTCTGTTTGATATCTTAATAAATCTAATTTTCTTTGCCTTTCTTTATCATCACCATAATTTTGCTTTAACTCTTCCTTGATTTCCAAATAACGATTATATAATTCTCTGTACTTTACTTTATCTTCTCCTATAATATCTTTTCCTATAAATCCATCTAAGTATTTCAAATGTAGTTTACTATCTAATAAATTTTGATTATCATTTTGTCCATGAATTTCTATAAATTGTTTCATAAAATCTTTTAATTCATTAACTGTAACCATTCTTCCATTAATCTTGCACATATTTTTTCCATTTATATTAATTTCTCTTGAAACAATGATATTTCCTTCTATCGCTTTTTCATTTTCTGGACAATACAAGCAAAGTTCAACAAAAGAATTGTTTTCTCCTTTTCTTATCATATCTTTAGAAAATCTTCCCCCTGATATAACTTGAAGAGAATCAATAATTAATGTTTTTCCTGCTCCTGTTTCTCCTGTTAATACATTTAATCCTTTATTAAAATCGATACTTAAATCTTCTATAATTCCTATATTTCTAATATGTAAAGACAATATCATAGCTTATTTCCTCGACTTTCATTTTATTGAACAGCACTAAAAAAATGTTCGCCTTTATTGTACCGACAATTTTAAAAATTGTCAATACTTTTTGCGAACATTTTTTCACTTTTTTTTATTTCTATATTTATTTATGCTGTTTCAACATCCATATAATTTTACTATATTCTAAAATATAATTATCTATTAAGCTAGATGTTGCATAAATGTGATGTTCATCAGCTAATTTCTTAATACACATTGCTTTTTGTAATAAAGTCTCGAAATCTTTTAATACTTTATCTAATACAATTTCTCCTTCTATTTTTGCATTTTGTGCTTCTTGTATACATGTTTTTTCTAGATAATCTTTCATTGTGCCTAGTGGCTCTTTATCCAATGACAATATGTGTTCTGCAATTTCATCAATTTCTTCATTCACTTTATCATAATATTTTTCTAATCTCTCATGTAATACAAAGAAATTTTTTCCCTTAACATTCCAATGATAATTTTGTAATTTTCTGTAAAATACATTTAAATCTGCTAAAAATTCATTTAGCTTATTTACCATTTCTTCCATTTTTTTCACTCCTAACTTTTATATTCTATATAAATTTTTTCCTGTTTTTATTTTTTTATGCAATTAAAATTTATATTCATATTTTTTATTTCTTTGTACATAATAAAATTAGAAAAACTCTGCTAAAAAAAGAGTACGATTTTCCAATTATTTAAAATTTAGGAGGTACAAATGAATAGACCAGAATATATTCTAAATGAAATTAATAAAGGAATTAAAATGGGAATGGATTCTATTTCTTCTATTGCTGAAAAAGTTACTGATGACAAATTAAAAGATGACTTACAATTCGAATACAACAAGTATAATGAAATTTTAAATGATGTAAATGCCGAACTTGGAAAATATGAAGAATTTCCTAAAGAATTAAATCCTGCTCAAAAAATGATGGGGTGGTTTGATATTCAGATGAGTACTTTAACTGATAATTCTGATTCTAAAATTGCAGAAATGTTAATTAAAGGAACAAATATGGGTATTATTGAAGGTGTTAAATTGTTAAATAATAATCCTGAAACAACTGATAATATCAAAAATATTTTAACAAACTTTATTCAATTTCAAGAAAATAATGTTGAAAAATTAAAAAAATATTTATAAAAAAAGATACAAAAAGAATAATCAATAATTATTTCTTTTTGTATTTTTTTATATTTTTTTGTATATATTCTATGTCTTTACTTTAAACTTGTATAAACTTTTTTATCTAACAATTAAGATTTTTATTTTAATATTTCTTTTAAATATTTCCAAATTCTCTCTATTGAACTAATAGAAACTCTTTCTTTTGGAGAGTGAACATCATAGCTATTAGGTCCAATACATACATATTCACAATCAGGCATTTTATCAGTGAAAAATCCACCTTCTACAACACCTTGTGATACAATTTCTTCCAATCTTTTATTAAATATCTTTTGATATGTTTCTTGACATTTTTCTAAAAGCTTATTATTTTCCTTTTTTTCTACTCCTTTTAATTCTTGATGCCATATTATATTTATCTCATATTTATTTAGCAATTCTGTTAGTTCATTTAAATATCTTATTTCTAATTCTTTTTTATTACTTCTTTCTGAAAATTCAATTTGTATTCCATTTTCATATTCTTTTAGAACTGCTAAATTGCTAGATAATATAACATTTTCATTTTCTTCTCTTATCAAAGCTCCATTTTTATATGCATTTATAAAGTCAATAATTTTTCTACTCATTTCTATAGAATATGCTTGCTTTATTCCTTGATTTTCATTTACCTCTATCGTTTTTAGTTCTATTGTTTCTTGGTTGAAAAACTCCTTTTGTTTTTGTATCGTCTTTAAAATTTTATTTATTTCCTCTTCTTTATTTTTATCTGCTATATAAAATTCTATTTCAAATTCTCTTGGAATAACATTTACTCTACTACCACCTAGTAATTTTATAATTTGAATATTTTCTAGTTTCTCTAATGCTTCCATTGCTAATTTGATTGGATTGCCTCTTCTTTCATCTCCGATATTTCCTCCTGAGTGTCCACCTAAGAAATTTTCATATCTTAACTTATAAATTTCTTTTGGATTTATTGACTCTTTATTAGCTTCTACTCTTCCAATCCATTCATTACAATTAGCTGAACTAATTAAGATTTTTCCTTCTTTTCCATTATCCAAGGAAATGATTTTTCTCGCTTGAATATTTTTTTCATCTATCTTAATAGCACCTATCATGGTCGTCTCTTCTTGGACCGTAAAAATACATTCTAAATTTGGAATTGATATATCACTATCTAAAATTGCTAACATATATGCTACACCTATTCCATTATCAGCCCCTAATGTTGTTCCCTTTGCTGTTATATAATCCCCTTCTTTATATAAAAGAATTGGATCTTTTGAAAAATCGTGTTCAACATCTACATCTTTTTCACATATCATATCTGTATGTGCCTGAAATGCTAATGTTTCTTCTTTTTCTCTTCCTTTAGTTGCCTTTTTATAAATAATGATATTTTCATATTCATCTTTTACATATTTCAAATTTCTTTCTTTGGCAAAATTTTCTAAATATTCTCTAATTTCTTTTTCTTCCCCTGACCTTCTTGGAATCTTACTAATTTTAATAAAATATTCTATTACTTTTTTTGCCTCTAAATTTTGATAATCTTCTAATTTTAATAATTCCATTATTCTTTTCCTTTCTTTTTTATGCTCTTTCTAAATATCTTTGTAAAAATTGTTTGGTTCTTTCTTCTTTTGGATTTTCGATTACTTCTTCTGGTGTTCCCATTTCAATGATAGAACCTTTATCCATGAAAATAATCCTATCTGCTACTTGACTTGCAAATTGAATTTCGTGTGTTACAATTACCATTGTCTTTTTTTCTTCTGCTAATTGCTTGATTACTTTTAGAACTTCTCCAATGAGTTCAGGGTCTAATGCACTTGTTGGTTCATCCATAAATAAGATTTCTGGTTCAATTGCTAAAGCTCTTGCAATAGATACTCTTTGTTGTTGTCCTCCTGATAAATTACATGGATATGCATCTTTCTTATCTTTTATGCCCATTTTATCTAATAATTTCATTGCTTTTTCTTCGGCTTCTTTTTTATCCATTTTTAACACAATTGTCATTGCTTCTGTTACATTTTCTAATATAGTTTTATGAGGAAATAAATTAAAATTTTGAAATACCATTCCACATTTTAAATTCATCTTTTTTAGAATTTCTTTATCATTATAGACTGGTTTTCCATTTTTATATTCTTTTACCATTTCATCTTCATCAATTTTTATATTTCCACCATCAATTTTTTCCAACTGATTCATACATCTTAATACTGTTGATTTTCCAGAACCTGATGAACCAATAATTGCTAGGACTTCCCCTTCTTTTACCGAAAAAGACACCTCATTTACAGCTGTTGTTCCTTTATATTTTTTAACTAAATTCTCTACTTTTACAATTTCTTTCATTTTTAATTAACATTCCTTTCCTAAGTTATTGTATAATAATCCAACTTTTTCTCTGCTCTATGAAATGCAAATGTAATAATAGCACATAGAACTAGATAAATAACACCTGCTACACAAAGT
The DNA here is from genome assembly GCA_944386675.1 of uncultured Clostridia bacterium. Taxonomy (GTDB): domain Bacteria; phylum Bacillota; class Clostridia; order TANB77; family CAG-508; genus CAG-269. Next base: position 85,863 of record CALXBY010000003.1, read on the forward strand.
GGAACAATTGAAAATTGGAAACTTGCTTGCTTTTGTGCCAATGCAAAGATTTCTGTTACACCTATTATTTGTGCTAATGAAGTGGTTTTTATTAGTGAAATAACTTCATTTGATAAAGCTGGTAAAATTCTTTTAATAATTTGTGGTAATGATATTCTAAAAAATGTCTGTGTTTTTGTCATTCCTAATGTAAATGCTGCTTCTTTTTGACCTTTTGGAACACTTAATATTCCACTCCTAAAGATTTCTGCAAAATATGCCGCATAGTTTATGACAAAAGCAATAATTACTGCTACAAATCTATCATATGAAATATTGAATACATAATATGGTGCAAAGTATACAAAAATAATTTGCAACATCATTGGTGTTCCTCTAATAATAAGAATATATACTTTTGTTATCCAAGCAATGATTTTACATTTGGAATTTTGAGCAATTGCTACAATAATTCCTGCTGGAATTCCAATAACTAATGTTAATATAAATATTGATAATGTTGTTCCTAATCCGTCTAACAAAATAGTTGTTAGATTCCATAAATTTGACATATCCATTTTTCTTCTCTCCTATTTATATAAATTCTGATACTCTGTTCTTTTAAATTTCTTGAAAAGGAAACATCCCAATCAGACTCCTAATTGAACAAATTAAACAGTTATACAGTTAAGTCTTCTCCAAACCATTTTTCTGCTATTTCTTTTACTTTTCCTTCTTCTTTTAATTCTGCAATAGCTTTTTCGACTTTATCTTTTAATTCTGTATTTCCTTTTTTGAAAGCGATTACCATACCAGTTTCTCCTTCTGATAATCCTTGTGCCTCGAAAGTCTTAAAGTTTTTGTTGTTAAACTTCATAATATATGTTCCTGTAATTTTACTCATATATACTGCATCTATATTTCCTGTTTCTAAATCCATTAATGCTGTTAAATAATCACTATATCCTATTATTTCTCCTACTTCTTTTCCAAATTCTGAATCATTTAATCTTCTTTCTTGTGTTGAGCCATTTTGTATTCCTATTTTTTTACCTTTTAAATCTTCTTGTGACGTATATTCTGAATCTTGTTTTACAAAAAATATAGATTCATCTTTTATATACATATCACTTAATGTCATAGCTTCATTTCTTTCTTCTGTATAACCAAATCCATTCCATATACAGTCAATATTTCCTGAATCCAATTCTTGTTCTTTTGCAGCCCAAGAAATTGTTTGTACTTCTAATTTCATTCCTAATTTGTTACATACCTCTGTAGCCAAGTCAATATCAAAACCAACTAATTCATTATTTTCATTTCTAAATCCCATTGGCGGAAAACTATCATCCATTCCTAAAACCAATGTATTTTCATCATCTTCTTTTCCTTTTGTACTTAAAAATATCACTCCTATTAATGCAATTATGACAATTGCTGCAATCACTCCCATTAAAATTTTATTTTTCATTTTTCTTTCCTCCTTAAATTTTCTTTTAATTTTTAATTTTTTTATTAATGTTTTGTTGTAAAAATTTTTTTGCTTTTACACTTATTCATATTTTAAGAGATTTTTATTTGCCTTTACCTTGTATATCTTTTAAATTTGGCGCCTATTTTTTATTAGATATACAAAAAGACCTTAAAGGTATTTTGTACCTTTAAGGTCCTCTATAAGAAAACTAAAGGCACAAGCATCTAAAGCTTGTGCCAATCAATTTCAGACACAAGCTATATTTTATGATGATGTTTGTTACCATTTAGTTTATATATTTTCATAAAATTCTCTCCCTTAAATTTATTGATTTAAATTTTATCATGTTACTTTATCTTTTGTCAATAGTTTTTATTAATTTTTTTAAATTTTTATGTAAATCGTAATCATATTTCAGTGTACAATTTATATAAAAAATATATTTTTTCACAAATTTGTACACTGAACTTTAATAAAATTCGGATTATTTTATATTATGCACAAAAACTTATTTATGTTTCATTAATATCTAATAAAGAATAAATATCTTTTGCGTCATTCAATTCTTTTATATTCATGATAACCCCTTGTCCTACAACAATTCCACCAGTTTCTTCTATTGCATTTTTTATTGCTTTCATTGTATTTCCTGTTGCATATATATCATCTATTATGTACATTCTTTTTCCTGTATATTCTTCATTTACTAGTTTTGGTAATTCTAGTTTATCTTTTCCATATTCTTTTTCATATTCAAATTGTTTTTCTACAGTCATTGGAGGTAATTTTCCTGCTTTTCTAACTGGTATAAATCCTATTCCTACTTGATTTGCAACTGCAGCTCCAACAATTAAACCTCTTGCTTCTGGTCCCACAATATAATCTATATCTTTATTTGCTATTTCCTTTACAAATTTATCGATGATTTCTTTAAATGTTTCCTTTTGTATAATTAAAGGCATAATATCAATAAATTCAATTCCTTCTTTTGGAAAATCTTTTTGTGTTCTAATATTTAATTCATTTTTTAATTCATTTCTTAATATTTTCATATATATACACCCTCTATATTACATTTTCTGTCTGAGCTTGTCTAGCATAAGTTGGCTCTTTGCTTTCTATTGTACTTCTGATATTCTCGATTCCTTGTTCAAATTGGCTAAGTGCATTTACCTCTACTTCTTGCTTAATTGGTTTATAATATGCCATACTATATATTTCCGCCTTCACTCTTTCTGTATCCTCTTGATAATAGGCAATTTGTTTTCTTTTTGATGGTCTTTTCTTATCTAAAACTGCTGGATAATTTCCTTGTGCTTTTTCATAAGCTTGCTCAGCTAATATATTTTCATCTGGTAAATCTTTAAAATTTCTTCTCATTGCATAAATTGTTTCAACCATCTCTGGTGAAAACTGACCATCTAAATCTTGTGCACAACAATCATATAAATTAGCCATCATTTGCCATACATTCTTTTCAGAATTTCTTGTTTTAGCTTGTCTTTTTTCTAATTCCATTTTAAAACCTATATTTGAAATTCTAGCCTCTTTTAGACTCGTTCCATATAACCATTTTTGCAATCTAGAATCTTTTTCTTTTAAAGCAACTTCCTTTTCCCTTTGTAATTTTTCTAATTTTGTTCTTGTAATCATATTTTGTATTTTTTGATTTAAATTACGATTTATCTCTTCAAAAGATTGTCTATCATGCTCAGCTATATATTGTGGAAAAGTTCCCATCACTTGTTTAATTCCTAGCAATTTTTGTTTTCTGCCTAATAGCATTTCATATCTTTGGCTCAATTTTTGCATTTCTTCAGGCGTTACATCATTTTCTTGTAATTCTTGCTCTTCTTGTTCTTGATTTTCCTGACTTTCTTGTTCTTGATTTTCTTTTTTCTCCTCTTGTGATTCCACTTCTTCTTTTTCTTCTAGCATTTTTTTAATAGCTTGTATGTTTTCTAAATTTCTAAAATGTGGATTCATAGAATAGTCAATTTTCAAGTCATCTGCCATTGTTTGATATTTTCTGGAATTTTCTTCTATTCTTCTTACATATTCTTCTAATGTATCTCCTATATTTATTTTTTCACACTGAATTTCTGTTTCTAAACGTTTTATATCTACTTCTAGTTCTCTTTTTTGTTCTTCGTTTTTAACTCTTTGCTCTTCTTTTATTCTTTCTTGTTCTTCCTCATGTTCCTTATCAATCTCTATTTCTTTTTCTTTACACATACCTTTTAGCATTCTAGAAAATTGTTTTTGATATTCACTAACATTTTTTTCTAATTCTGTATATCTATTTGTGTTTTCTTGTATTTGCTCATATAAGTAATTTTTATCTTCTCCACTTAATTCGCTTTGTCTTAATTTCATATACATATATTCTATATTGTCTTTTAATTCACTACATTTAGTTGCTTGTTCTCTATAATAATCATATCCTTCCATGGTCTGTGCTTTCAACGTTTCCAATTCTTGTTTTGGAACTTCTTCTAATTCTTCTTTTTCTAGTATTGCATCATAATATTTATATCCATTCCAATCACTCGTATGCTCTATCTTTTTTACTTTTGAAAATGGTAAAATCAAGATTTCTTCTTCATCTTTTCTTCCATCTTCTTTATATGGTTCTACATATAAATATGGCAACCCTTCTTCTGTCTTTATTCTTAAAATAGCCGCTTCATCTCCATATGTTGTAAAATTTTTTGCCATATCTTCTTCTAAAGATGTTGAAAGAAATGAATTTATATTTTTTTCATGTTCTATTTTTCTTATTTCCTTCGTACTTGTCCCTCTATAAAGCCTTCCTCTTGCCTCTCTATTACCAGCTTTATAAATAGCACCATAAACATCTACAAATTTTAAAATCATTTTTTCCAATTCTTCTGTAGACATATTCATATCCCATCCACTTTTTTGCAATACTTCTAATTTGTCATATTTTAAATCTGCTATTGCATTCATTCTTGCATGCATAAATCCTGCATAATTTTGTAATGCTTCTATTTCTTGCTTTGTTAACTGTAAATTATATGATTTGTTCATATACTACTCCTTTATTATTTCAAAAAATCTTTTTTTCTTTTGCTCATCATTAGATGAATCTATAAATTGAATGGTATTTTTTTTATTTTCCATATTTTTTAAATGTTTTTCTTCCAATACATCTTTTAGATGTTTTGCTAAATAAGGAGCTCCATTAAAAAATTCGACTTCTCCTAAAATTTCCTTTATCTCATTTTTTATTAGAGGATAATGTGTACATCCTAAAACAACATTTTTTATTTTTCCTTTATATTGTTCTAAATGCTCTTTCAAGTATGTCTTTATTTCATCTTGATTTCCTTTTTCTATTAAATCTGCCAATCCCACACATGGAAGTAAAATGGTTTTATGATTATCATATGTATGATATAAAAGATTAAATTTTTCACTCTCAATTGTTCCTTTTGTAGCCATAACTAAAGTAGGATTTTTGTAAGCATAATCATATACCATTTTATATGCTGGCTCTATTGCTATAAATGGTATATTTTTATACTTTTCTCTTAGATATTTTACTGATTTCGCACTTGCTGTATTACATGCTATAACAATTATTTTACATCTCTGCTTTATAAATTGTTGTACTATGTTATCGCACAAAGCATTTATTTGTTCATCACTTTTATCTCCATAAGGATTGTTCTTAGAGTCACTGTAATATATGTATTTTTCATTTGGCAAGATTTTTAATATTTCTTTTAAAACGGTAACTCCACCAATCCCAGAGTCGAAAATTCCAATTGCTTCATTTTCATTCATTCTTAATTCCTCTTGTTTTATATTTATTATTTCAAATTTTTAACTTCTTCTATTTTTATATTCTTGTCTTTTTTATTATTTAGATTATACATTATCTTATATAATTTGTTTTTATTGGTTGTTCTTTTTTTGGTATTTCTATTCCTGCTTTTTTACCTTGTTCTATACATTTTAATAACCATGCCATATTATTTCCTAATGTTCTCATTGTTTGCATTCCTTCTTCATCTTGTACAACTTCTGCTGGTGTATTTCCATGTACCATATTCCAATATTGAGAAGATACAATTGGCATATTATTAATTGTAAAATATTTATTTAATTGGTCAAATGTTGATGTTGCACCACCTCTTCTACAACTAACAACACATGCACCTAATTTATTTTGAAATACAGGCTTTCCTGCATAAAATACTCTATCCATAAAAGATGTTATAGCACCTGTTGCTGAAGCAAAATGTACTGGTGTTCCAAATACAAATCCATCTGCTTCTTTTGCTTTTTCTATAAATTCGTTGACTTTATCATCTACAAAACATTTTCCTGTATTTTTACAGCTTCCACATCCAATACAACCTGCTACTGGTTTTACACCCAACCAAAATATTTCTGTTTCAATACTATTTTCATTTAATTGTTTTTCAACCTCTTTTAATGCTGTATAAGTACATCCTTCTTTATGTGGTCCTCCATTAACTAATAATACTTTCATTTTTATCACTTTCCTCTCTTTTATTATATCAATAATTATAATTTTATTTCCACTATTACTATATTTTTTTATGCTTTTTTTGTTACTACTTCAAAATTGTTTTCACTTTTCCATTTCCGTTTTGTGAAGTAATTTCTAATATAGCACCATTTACCATTGCAAGTTGTGGTGCTACATGTCCAATATCCGCATCACATATAATTGGTATATTTAAATCTGTTAATACATCTTTTACAGTTTGATAAAAATCAATATCATAATCATTTCTAACAAATAATGATCTACCAAATATGATACCATGACAATTTTCAAAGTATCCAGCTTCTTTCATTTGCCACAAAGTTAAATATATGGTTGGCGTACTCATTTCAAAAACTTCTAAAAACCATATAATACCATCTTGTTTATATTTTTGAATATAGTCTTTTACCTTATCATATTTCGTTCCAATAAATGTTTTTATACAATCTAAACAGCCACCTATTGCTCTTCCTTTAAATTTTATTTTTTCTTCACCATTTAGGTTTATCCATTTTGTTTCTTGTGTTAAATCATATCCTTTTTCTAATTCTTGTTTTTCAAGTTCTTCATTTTCTTTGCTAAACTCTTCTATACTTTCTTGATTTTCAAGTGTTTCTGCCTCTTCTTCTATTCTAAAATCAATAATTTCTTCATGTTTTTCAAAAGATGTTTGTTCGATTTCTTCTCCACTTGCTATTTTTAAGGCATCTGTTAAATTTCTATATAATGGCTTCATCGCATAATCCTTTATGGTTTGTCCATAAATAGATGGAATTTCTAACATAGTATTAAATAAATAATTGATTCCTGTTATATCAGAATACCCTTGCATCCATTTAGGTTTTAATGTTTTTATTTTTTCAAAATCTAAATATGGAAGCATCTCTACTAAAAAATCCCCACCTGTTGCAAATATAATCAATTTTACATCTTCATTTTCTAGCAATTCCATAAATTCTTTTGCTCTTTGTTTTCCTGATGCACTTCTTCCTCTTTCTTCTTTTCTGACACTCTGTGTTTCAATTATTTTATATCCCATGTCCTGTAATTGCTTTTTGGCTAATTCTAATTTTTTAATACTAAATTCTTTTGTAATTCCTCCTGATGGTGCACATATACCTATAGTATCACCTTTTTTTAAGTTTTCTGGATAATGCATTTCATCCGCTCCTTTATCTATTTTTCCATTATAACTATATACCATTTTTCGAAAATTTACAATATAAAATCCCAGGCTTTAGATAAAAAAATCCTGGGATAATGGCATTTTATATATTTTTAATATTTCTTTTCTTAAATATAATAAATGTTGGTATCATCATAATTAGGAAATATATGATACAAATTAGAATAGACATAGTCATATTCATTCCTTCCATATATGGTAAGGCTCCATTTGCATATATACTTAAATCCCAATTCATTGTCACAAAATATTTCATAAATTGTAGATTGTATCCAATTGCTAATTGATTGATAATACTTGATGACATATAACCTAATAAAGAAATGGTAATTGCAAGTGTACTGTTTGAGAATATCGTACTAATTGCAAATGCAAGTGTTGCAAGCAAAATAATCATTGGCAACTGCATTAAAGTTTGTATACCTAAGCTCATAAATATATTCATTTCTTGAATACTATTTGTATTAAAATCATATGCTACCACTGGTTCTGATAAACTATCAAATCCAAATAAAATACCACCTATCAAAATTTGCATAACTATTGTTACTACAATTACAAAAGCAATCATAATCAATATTGTTACAAATTTAGATAATAGAATTTTATTTCTTGTATATGGTTTTACTAATAATAGTTTTATTGTTCCTTTATTAAATTCTTCACTTACAATTGTTCCTGCAATCATTACAATCACAACAATTAAGAAAATTCCAAATTGTGAATAAAAATGTTGTAATATTCCTTTTAAGCTATCTGTTTTATTAATGTCTATACCTGTATCTAATACATAGCGACTTTCTGCTTGATTTTCTAAATAGCTGTTATATTCTAATTGTTCTTGATATTCTAATTCTTTATTTAAGTTATCATAGTTTGCCAAATTCGTATTGGCTGTTTGTAATTTAGAAATGGCTCTATTTAAATAATCATTTCCATATGGTATATTTTTGTCTAATCGATACCCGAGCAATTTCCTTTTCTGTTTCTGCCGTTTTTATTTCTGCTTCAATACTATTTAATACTGCTGTATCTTCTGTCTGTTCTTTTTGTTCATTTAATGTTTCTATTTGTTTGTTTGCTTGTTCTAAATCAAGCTTTGCAAAATATTTCCAATCATTTTCTTCTAATTTTTCAAGTACTGCATTAATTTCTTGATTAATACTTTCTACCTGTGCTTCATTTTTCTCTGCTCCATATTGATAGGTATTTCTTTCTGTTATATATGGTGCTATTCTTTCATTAATAATAGCTAATTTCCATTCCGCATCTTTATGCTCCTGCATCATTTCACTTAACTGTATTTCTGATAATATATTAATATATGTGGTCACATCACTTGGTTTATCTGGATTTAATGTTTCTAATTCACCTCTTAGTGATTCTATATATTCTTCATTATATAGATAATAATTATATTCACTTCCACTATTAGCGTATTTAAACATACAATTCATAAAAATTAATAATAAGAATATAATGACCATTGTAATATATATGGTTTTCTTTTTAAAAATCTTGATTAATTCATTTTTTATTAAATTACTCAATTATATTCCCCCCTGTCTTTTCAAAAAATGCATCTTCTAGTGTTTTTTCCTCTTGTTTTACTTCATAAACTTTTATATTGTTTTCTACTAATTTGCAAATTACACTTGGTACCTCTTCTTTTGGAAGATTCATTTTAAATTTGTTATTATCTACTATAATGATTTCTTTTAATAGATTTTTTACACGATTTACATCATCTACTTCAAATAATTTCACCTCATGACTTGCTTCTTTCTTTATCTTTGAAATTTCACTTGTTTCAATCACTTCTCCATTTTTTATAATACATACCTTTGTACAGAAATTATCTAATTCTGCTAGATTGTGGCTAGAGATTAAAATTGCCATCTTTTCCTTTGTAGCTAATTCTACTAATAACTCTCTCATTTCTTTGATTCCCTCTGGGTCTAATCCATTGGTTGGCTCATCTAATATTAATAAATTTGGCTCATGTAATATTGCCTGTGCAATTCCTAATCTTTGTCTCATTCCTAATGAATATTTTGATACCTTATCATGAATTCTGTTTTCTAGTTTTACGAGTTTTACAACCTTATCAATTCTTTCAGCTGTAATTCCTTTATACAAGTTTGCTACTAGTTTTAAATTCTGATAGCCTGATAAATACATATACATATCTGGATTTTCAACAATAGCACCTACTTTTTTTATAGCATGTGTAAATTCTTTTTCTATATCATATCCATTGATTGTTACCTTTCCACTTGTTATATTTTGTAACCCTAAAATTAATTTTATGGTTGTTGTTTTTCCGTGCACCATTTGGTCCGATAAAACCTAAAATATCTCCTTGTTTTATTTCTAATGAAACATTTTTTAGTATATTTCTTTTTCCAAATGTCTTACACAAATTTTCACATTTTAATATGGTTTCCATATTTTTATCATACCTCCCCTTAGAATTTTTTATTTGTTTTACTTTTGTGATTCTACCATATATTTATTGATTTCCAATTGATTTTTTCTTAAGATTTTATGAAGCCTTTTTTTAATTTCTTAAGATTGTCTTATTTTGATACAAATGAATTTTTCTGTGCAACGTTGTTTGTTGAATATGAAAATTTGATTTTTCTTAGTTAGCAAAAAAGCACAATACATAATCTATATATTGTGCTTTTTCGTATTATGCATTTTATCTTCTTTGATTGTTAAATCTTTCCATTTTGTTCCGTGCTTGAACAATTTGGCACGTCCCTATTGTTCAATTCTTCATAAACAATTTCTTCTACATAATGTTTATTTTCTTTCACATTTTTTCTTATTTTTGTTCCACTGATTGCATATTTTTCTCGCGTTCTATCTACTTGCACCTCTTGTATATTTAAATCTCTAGCTACAAATTTTCCATATGGCTCACTGTTATAGAAATGTGTTACTGGTATATCTTTTATGATATTTTTCAAATAATCCATTTGTATTTTTATACTTTCTTCATCTAAGCCATATTGTGATGGCGGATTTTTCGCTAATAAAATGTGTACTTTAGGATAAATTTGTTGTATCCATTTTGCTCTTTTTTCAACTGGTATGTCTATTACATCTGTTTCATAAACAATTACATAAAATTCATCCATCTCTTCTATTCCTTTTTCTATTAGGTACTGATGTCCTTTATGTAATGGTGCAAATTTCCCTATCGTAAATCCAATTTTCATTTTTATTTCCTTCTTTTCTATTTTTATAACTTTTTTCTATTCTTCTTCATATACTTTACTAGAGGTGTTACTATGAATCCATGTGCTTTTGTTAATTTTATATCTATCCTTGCTTGTGAAATTGCTAAAGATAAATCCCAAGATGAGCTTTCTCTTTTATCTGCATTTTTTACACAGTTAGGTGACACTTTAGCCACTCTTGCTCTTTTTGATGATAAATGCTAATTTACTCTTTTACTTCAAATTCCTTTACTTCACAATTTTTGATGCCAATACTTATTAAATTTTCTTCTTTAGGAATTCCATTAAAATAGCAAATTACTGGAACACTTACACCACCATGTGCTACAAGTAATATATTTTTATCTTGGTATTTTTCTTTTGTTTCATTTAGAAATCCATACACTCTGTTAAAAAAAGATTGCATATCTTCTGCCTTTTCATACTGAATATTTTTTTCATAATTCCAAAATTCTGTAGATTTCATTTCTTGAACTGTTTTTCCTTCAAATTCTCCACAATCTCTTTCTGCTATTCTTTCATCATAAATAATTGGTATCTTTCTGTCTGTATTAATAATTTCAGCTGTTTTTTTTGCTCTTTTTAATGGTGAACATATAATTAAATCAATTTTCGCATCTTTTAATTTTTCTTTTGCAATTTGGGCTTGTTCTTCACCAGTCTTATTTAATGCAATATCTACCCTTCCCTGTAGTTTGTGTGCTAGATTCCAATCTGTTTGTCCATGTCTAGTTAAATAGATTTTCATTTGTTATCTCTCCTCTTGTTTTTTTCTGCTACATTATATCATAACTTATCTACTTTTAGCAAATAAAATTCATTGTTTTTACTACATATTTATGGTATAATATTATTTGTAATTAGCCTATATAGGTGTGTTGTACTAGTAATAGTATTTTCGTTTTATAGGAGGTCATAAGTATGGCTAAACAATTTATATCAGAAAAACGAATAGTAGTATTATCCCAACTCTGTGGATATACTCTGTCGGAGATTCAAGATATTATCGATTATGACGATAAACCATTTTTTCCGACTACCAATCAATCCAGAAAGGAGCTTCTCATTCATCAGGGATATACAAACTCTGAAATCCAAGAGATTTTGGATTTAGATTTTGCTTACTAAATTTGCCTAAGGAGATTTTCCAGGATTAAATTATTATTTTTTAGAAATAGCACTGGTAAGAATTAAATCTTTCCAGTGCTGTTTCATTCTAATGTTTTTCATTTACTAATAATTTTTTAAAAGCTGTTGGTAATGGATATTGTTTTTCCATTTCTTTTTTTGTTATCCATATCCATTGTTCATTTTTATTATTTACTTCTATTTCATAAGCTGTCATATCCCATTCAACATGTGTAAATATGTGCTTTGTATGTTTTTTTATTTGCAAATTTTTAAATCCTATATTCCAATTTCTTAAAATCTTAGGAATTTCATCTTCAGATATTTCTCCGAAGTATATTCGGAAATTCATATAAGTTTGCTAATATTCCCGTTTTTTCACGTTTTCTAATTGCTATTTTCTCTTTATACTTAAAAATAAATACCGTTCTTTTTTCTATTTTTCGTTTTTGCTTTTTGATCCTTATTGGTAATTTGGTTGTTAAATTTTCTTTTTTTGCTATACAAAATTCCTTAATAGGGCATTTCTCACATAATGGAGTTGTATTAGGAATGCAAATTTTCTCTCCTAATTCCATTAATCCTTCATTAAAATCACCAGCCTCTTCTGGCATGATTTCTAATAATTTTTTGGTAATTTTTCTTTTGGTTTCTGGCAATAAAACATCTTCTTTACTCGCAAGTACACGGGAAATTACTCTCAAAACATTACCATCCACTGCTGGTACTTTTTCCTGATAACTAATAGATGCAATTGCTCCTGCTGTATACTCTCCTATACCTGACAATTTTAATAACTCCAAATAAGATGTAGGCATTTTTCCTTGATAATCATTTTCAATCTGTATTGCCGCTTTTTTTAAATTTCTTGCTCTACTATAATAACCTAATCCTTCCCATAATTTTAATAATTTTTCTTCAGATACATTTGCTAAATCTTGTATTGTTGGTAATTCTTGCATAAACCTTGCATAATATTTCCTAACTGCCTCTATTCTGGTTTGTTGTAGCATAATTTCTGATACCCATACATGATATGGCTCTTTATCTTGTTTCCAAGGTAATGTCTTTTCTTGACTTTGATACCAATTTACAATTGGTTTTACAATTTTTGTTAATTCCTGTTTCATTTTTGCCCCTATACTTTTAACTTAAATTTCTGTTATCTCTTTTTTATTCCCTTTCCATATCTTCTTCTATTACTTTCCTTGTATCTTCTATAATTACATCTCCATCATGAAGTGTTTTATATTTTATATTATGTTTATCACAATATTCTACACAATCATCTATCAATTTTGTTTCTTTATGATCTGATTTATAATGTGGAAGAAATAAATAATCAAAATATCCTAATCCATTCCACATAGTATCTAGCCCATATGGATTAATATTCGGATTATCACATAATTCTAATCCATGCATATCTTTAGCAAGCACACATATTCCCGCACTATATCCTGCATATAAATAATTGGGATTATTTTCTAGTGTTTTTAAATATTCATCAAAACCACTTAAATACATTGCTTGTCTTAAAGCAAAAGTATTTCCTCCGATGACATAAAATGCATTAAATTCTTTTAATCTTTCTACTAATTCTTCTTTTTCGTAAAAATAATCTTCTAATGATACTATTGTAACATCAAAACCTAAATCTGTTAATTCTTGTGCATCTGCATGAATTCCTGCTGTCTTTCTTTCACTATCAGGGAATACATCTCTTGAATTTGGTATTAAACATATTTTATTGCCATGTTCTGTAATCCATTTTTTTAACTCTTCTGCTTTATTTCCTAACTTATATGATGATAAATATAATTTCATTTTCTTACCTCCCTTTTATTTTTTTATATTATATCTAATTTTCTATATAAAAACTAGTAAAAACTCTAAAAAAGCCTAAGAATTTTCAAATATTTTCTCCTTCATGCTTGAGATATGGCGAAAAATGTCATATAATAGATATAGTTTAAATTATAAGTTAGAAAGGATAAACTATGACACCGATAATCATTGGAATAGCTGGAGGTAGTGGTTCAGGAAAAACTACTTTAGCCGAAAATTTAAAAAAGGAATTTGGAGATGACATTACTGTACTTTGTCATGATTTTTATTATAAACAACATGATGAACTTACTTTCGAGGAACGTCAAAAGTTAAACTATGACCATCCTCTTGCTTTCGATACAGATATTTTAATACAACATTTAAAATTATTAAAAGAAGGAAAATCTATTGAAAGACCTATTTATTCTTTTGTTAAACATAACAGAGAAAAAGAGACTGTTCTTGTTGAACCAAAAAAAATAATTATTGTTGAAGGTATTCTTATATTTGAAAATGAAGACCTTAGAAACTTGATGGATATTAAAATTTTTGTTGATACAGATGCAGATATTCGTTTTATTAGACGTCTTGTACGTGATGTTAATCAAAGAGGAAGAAGTATTGATTCTGTCATTGAACAATATTGTACGACTGTTAAACCTATGCATGAACAATTTGTTGAATATAGCAAAAAAAATGCTGATATTATTGTTCCTGAAGGTGGTAATAATCAAGTTGCTCTTAATATGATTAAGGAACAAATTAAAAATATTTTGTCTACGTTATAAGAAAATTTTAATTTTGCTTTATTTATAAAGAAACGAAGCTACAATTTTTAGTAGCTTCGTTTAAAAATTTAATATGCAAAAAACGATTATCTTTTAATAGTATTTAATTTATATTTCTACTCCAAATTCCAGTAACAATTTTTTTATATCTTCTGCTTGATTTGGCACAATTCTTCTACCTTTTAAACCTATTTTATTAGCTGTTTTATAGTTTTCTTCTGATGGATCATCATCTATAAATAAACATTCTTCTGGATTTAATTTATATTTATCTAAAAGCACTCTAAATACTTTTTCATCTGGTTTTATTAGATGTTCATGTGCTGATATAATAATACCTGTACATAATGAAAAGAATTCATTATCTTTAAAATATTCATATGTCAAATTACCCATATTAGATAAAACAAATAAGTTGTATCCATTTTTCTTTAATATTTTTGCTATTTCTACAACCTCCTTATTAATTTGTTGCTGTTTATACCATTCATGTAAAAAATCCTCTGTTAATTTTTGATATTTAAATTCATTTCTCTTATTTATTACTTCTATTGCTTTATCATTAGTAATGTTTCCTAAATCCATTAATTCCCACTCTGGAGCATGAAAAATTTCATCATATATGTATTTTATTTCTTCTTCTTTTTTAGTAAACTTATTAATTATTTGTTCTTGATTATAATTTATAATCACATTTCCTAAATCAAAAATTATATTTTTTATCATTTTATTCTCCTTTAAATCTATAAGACTTTATTTAATTTTATTTCAATATTAATTATCCTGTAAATTCATTGATTTTTAACTCACTTTCATATTTAATCTATTAACTTATACTGTTCTGGTGACCATGCTGGTGTACATGTCATGGATATTACACAGTAATCAGTATCATAATAATATTTTTCATTAGGTTCTATTAAAATAGAATCACCTTTTGAAAATTCAATCCTTTTATCTTCAAAATTTAATGTTCCTTTACCTTCTATAACATATATTAATTCTTTGCTTACAAGATTTACTCCATATCC
>CALXBY010000004.1 GCA_944386675.1 uncultured Clostridia bacterium
ATGTTTTTGAATCAAAATAATATTCAATACATTTTCCTTCATTATTCATATTTATCAACATCCTTTATTAAATTTTACTTAAAATTTAAATCTTTGTCATCAAAAAAACCATCTCTTCCTAGCTTTATTTATTAGGACGAAATGGTTATTTTTCCGTGGTACCACCTAAATTTATTAGTATTTTTTATACTAACCTCGTTATAGTTTTAACGGTGCAACCGCCTTTTCCTACTATCATTTCAAAAAAGGACCTAAAAAGTGAAATTTCTATATACGATATTTAATGGTTTCCAGCCAATGACCATTTTCTCTTGTAAATATTTTATAATATATATACTTTGCTTTTTAATTGGTTTTGTTTCTATTTTTCTTACGTATAATATTTTATCAAAAAAACGCTTGAAAAACAAGCCTTTTTTTGATTTTTTTGTATTTTTTATTTTGCTCTTACCTGTCCATGAATATTTTACTATAAAATACTTCTTCCATCTCTTCTTCTATTTTTTTGTTTCAATATGAAATTGTTTAAATACCTTTTCTTTTATTGATTTATTTTTTGGATTCCTTAAATCATATTCTCTCCCCCAATCCTTACAATTCCAATATGGCTCATTAGAATTTGTTTTTATGCATTCCAATAATTCTTCCTTTGTATAGTCTAAAAGAAATCCTATAGCATTGTTTTTATATTTATCAGAAATTAAATTATTTTTTGTTAATTCTATTTCTTTATATAAAGGACCTATTTGAAGCATGATTTTATTTGGATCTATAGCACTTATACTTTTTCCGTACATAATAGGATAATCTTTTTCATGTTCTTCAATTGGTAAGTTCCCTATAATTTTACATTCGCCATAAAAGAAAATATTATGCATAATATATTGAGAAGGCAAAGATTTTAAAGTTTTTAAATGTTCTATTGAAATATTTGGATCTTTTGTTACAATATGATAAATACTTACAAGTAATGGTCTACCGAATAATATATGCCAAGATGGATTTCCTGCTTTTTCAAATTTATACATATCAAAAAGAATTCTACCATAGCCATAATTTCTTCGATCGATTTTAAATCTAAAAAAATCTCCCTCTTTATATGATACATGTTCCCTTTTTGCATTTGAAAATGCTTCTATATCTTTTAAATCTTCTGGTGTTGATTCTTTTATCCAATTTTCTATCCATTCCCTTAATCCTTTAAAATCTTTTATTTCTTTTTCCTTTCTATATGTAAAATAATATTCCTTTTGTGTTGTATAGTTTCCTATCATAACCGTTTTATCATAGAATGTAAAATAAGTTCCATATCCTTCTTTATTTCGAATTAATGAAGGTGTTATTTTAGTTGGTTTTCCTCTATTGGTTTTCGGTAATAATATTGTTCTATTTTCTATTGTTTCATAATCCATTTTTCTCTCTAAGTAATATCCTTTTCTTACTTCAATTGCTTTTCTTATAATATTTTTATCAAAATAGAGATACATATCTTCTGCTATTTTAACTTTTTCCCATGTATCTTTTACTAACTCTAGTCCCACATATTTTCGTTCTAAATTGGTTAATTCAAAAAGCATATTATCCCCTCCTATTCTTTTTTATTTTATCATACTACTTTTTATAAAAGCAATATAGTTAATAAGTGTTTACTTTTCTACCTTTTTTTAGTTTATTCTATCTAAATTATAATATTTTGTTTTATAATTTTTATTATCTGATGCAGTATATTCCAAAATAGAATATACTAATCTTTCTTCTAATTATAAAGGATTTAAAATAATATATTTAAAAAATTATTAAAACTCCTATATTATATTTTGATAATATAGGAGTTTTATCTTTAATTACAGTTATTGTTATTCATATAATATTTTTTCTCTGCTAACTTATCTTGAACACCTCTTAATGCTTCCCCAAATCTTTGGAAGTGTACGATTTCTCTTTCTCTTAAATATCTTAATGGGTCAAGAACATCTGGATTGTCTCTACATAAGTCAATTAATTTTTCATATGTTGCCCTTGCTTTTTGTTCTGCTGCTAAATCTTCTTGTAAGTTTGCTATTGGGTCTCCTTTACAAGCAAGTACCCCAGCATTAAATGGAAATCCTGCTGCTGCTTGTGGGTATACATCTACACCATGGTCTGTGTAATATGCACTTAAACCTGCATTTTCGATTTCTTCAATACTTGCACCTTTTGTTAATTGGTGCACAATGGTTCCTACCATTTCTAAGTGGGCTAATTCTTCTGTTCCTATATCATTCAATATTGCTTTTGCTTTCTGGTCAGGCATTCCAAATCTTTGTGATAAATATCTAAGAGAAGCTGCCAATTCACCATCTGGTCCACCATATTGAGATATAATTACTTTTGCAAGTCTTGGGTCTGTGCATTTAATATTAATTGGATACTGTAACATTTTATTATATGTCCACATTAGTAATTCCCCCTTTCCCATGGCCATGGTTCTTCAAGCCATCTCCATTTATTACAAGGAAAATTAATGGTTAATGGTCCATATACCTTTTGATATTTATCCTTTAACTCTTTTACTTCCTTACAATATTTTCTATGCAAACAAAGTGCTTTTTGATCATTTGGATGTGTATCTAAGTACAAAGCCAATTCTGTTATAGCAAATTCAAGACATCTAATTTGTTCTGCCATTTCTCTTCTTTCATCACAATCTACGGTTCTTTCTGTATCTTGCATTTGATTATAATACATCATTTCATTATCTTCACATCCACAATTTCTATATTCATTTATTGACATTTGTTGCACCCCTTTCCTATCGTATTGGTCATAGCAATATAATTAATTTCTTCCATTGATTGACCTGGTGAATATGGGCTTACTAATTCTGGAAAGATGGTTCCCATTTTTAATCCCACACATGGTTTAAAAGTTCTATCCATATACTGAATAGGAACATAACTTTGTGCTAAGCTTGGATTTTCTGGAAATACATTTTGTTCTTCATCAAATCCGCAGTCACAACTATTAGAATTATCTTCATATGAAACAACATTATTACATTTTGTTTCCATGATATCATTTTGCATTTCACATGAATTATTTGAATAATTATTGTTCATACAGTAACATTTTCTTCTACTAAACATATTAAATTTCCTCCTTTTGTTACATTATATGCAAACTGACAAAAAAGGTTGACGTTTTTATTTTTTTCTTAATTTTTCCGTTATACTCAAAGTCTAAATTCAAATTTCGCTTAAAAATATTATACATAAAACTATATTTTTATAGTAAATTCTTTTATTTTATGATATATTACTTTTAAAAAGGAGGAATTTTAGTTATGGATATAAATATATTAATAGAAACTGCCAAAAAAGCTAGAGAAAATTCTTATTCTCCATATTCTAATTATAAAGTAGGTTGTGCTTTACTAACTAAAAGTGGAAAAATTTTTTCTGGATGCAATATTGAAAATGATGGAATTATGTCTATTTGTGCAGAAAGAGTTGCTTTTACAAAAGCAATTTCTGAAGGTGAAAAAGATTTTGAATGTATTTTAGTAGTAGGTGGAAAAGATGAATTGCAATATACCTCTCCTTGTGGATATTGCAGGCAATTTATGTCTGAATTTTGTGATAAAAACTTTGAAGTTTACATGTATTATGATAATGATAAAATTGATAAAAAAACATTACAAGATTTATTACCTGATAGTTTTAGTTTGTAGAAAAGGGAAATTGGGGACGGACTCATTTTTCCCTTTTCTATTTATTTAGCAAGATTATTAAAAATATAGAATATAAAAAATCATATAATGACTTTTATATTCTATATTTTTTTGGTTATACTAAAAAAAGGGAAAAATGAGTCCGTCCCCAATTTCCCTTTTCTATCTTATACTCTAGCAACTCCACCAATAACTTTGTTTTCTGTTGCATCTGGTAATATTTTTGGTCCTCCTGCAAGAACAACTTTATCACCTTTTTCTAAAATACCTTCTTCTTCTAATTTAGCAATTCCTTTTTGAATTGTATCTTCAATTGTTTTTCCATCTTTGATTAAAATTGGAGTTACATTCCATGCAACTGCTAATTGATAATATGTTGATTCATTATCTGTTATAGCAAATATAGGGCATCCAGGTCCCATTCCAGAAATAAGTCTTACAGAATCACCTTTATGCGTATATGCAACAATTGCATCTGCTTCTACTTGATAAGCTGTTACACATGTTGTATAAGCAATATTTTTTTCTAAGTCTTCTGCATCTATTTTTTTGAAGTTCTTTTTGCTAAATCTCTTCCAGTAGTTAACAGTTCCTTCAATTGATTTTGAAATTTTAACCATTGTATTAACACATTCTACTGGATATTTACCCATAGCACATTCTCCAGAAAGCATAATACAACTTGTCATATCGTATACAGCATTTGCAACGTCACTAACTTCTGCTCTTGTTGGTCTTGGATTAGAAGTCATTGATTCTAACATTTGTGTAGCTGTTACAACTGGTTTACCAACTTGGTTACATCTTTTAATGAAATGTTTTTGAACAATTGGAACTTGTTCCATTGGTATTTCAACACCCATATCTCCACGAGCTACCATAATACCATCTGATAATTCTAATATTTCTTCAAAATTGTCAATACCTTCTTGGCTTTCAATTTTTGATATAATTTTGATATGTTCTCCACCATTTGCTTTTAATAAATCTCTGATTTCTTGAACATCTGATGCTCTTCTTACAAATGAAGCAGCTATGAAATCAAATCCTGCTTTAATTCCATTTGTAATATCATCAATATCTTTTTGTGCTAATGCTGGTAAGTTTAATTTTAATCCAGGAACATTCATTGTTTTTCTGCTTCCTAGTCTTGCTGTATTTAAAGCTTTACATTTAATATCTTTTCCTACAACTTCTACAACTTCAAATTCAAGTGCTCCGTCATCTACTAAAATTCTAGCACCTGGTTTTACATCTTGATATAAATTCTTGTAACTAATTGTTGTTTTAGTTTCATTTCCAATAATATCATCATGAACAAATGTAAATTCTTGTCCTTCATTTATAGTTACTTTTTCGTCTCCAGACTCTAATTTTCCTGTTCTTATTTCAGGTCCTTTTGTGTCTAATAATAAAGCAACTGGTTTGTTTAATTTTTCTCTTACTTTTTTAATTGTTGCTATTTTTTCTGCGTTTTCTTCATATCCGCCATGTGAAAAGTTAATTCTTGCTACATTTAGTCCTGCTTTAACTAAGTTTGTAAACATTTCTTCACTTTCACTTGCTGGTCCTATTGTACCAATGATGTTTGTTTTTCTTAAAACTTCTTTCATTTTTTATTCCTCCCTTATTTCTTAAAACCAGAGCCTATTATATCACACTATAAGAACGGTTTTCAACATTTTTTTATTATTTTTTGCACAATCTTGAAAAATTATACTTCATTTTTAAGATTTAATCTGGTTTGCTTTTTATTTTCCTTAATGCTATATAGATTTTTGTATACGCCAAAGTTAATCGCTTTTTTATTTAATAAATTTCAATAGTTGCATGCAAGGTCTTGTCATCTTCGCTTTTTATAACAATGATATTTTTATCATTTTCCTTTACATATTTGCACTTTACTGTTTCTCCTAATTTTATCTGATTTTTATATTGTATTCTAATATGATTGAATGGTCTTTTATTATATTCTTCTTCTGGCAAAGCCTCATAAGCTAAATATAAATAATATAAATTATGCATATGACCAATGATGTCAATATCTCTTCTTCTAGCTGTATAGATTGTTTCACTTATATATTCCTTTGGTTCTCTTAATTTTTCAATTTTCTTATCTTTAAAAACACATTTTCCTACTTCAGACTGATATCTATCTGCAATTTCTGGTTCAACTCTTGCAATCTTCGCTGTTTTGCTATCTACCAAAAGCCATTTTGAAGTTGCTATCGCACATAAATTATTTTCTTCATCATATACTTCAAAATCACGAAATGCATAAAATTTTTCTATTCCTCTAGACCATGTATGAATTTCCAAAACTTGTCCATATGTTGGTCTTTTTAATACTTCTAATTTCCAATCTAATAATAACCAATTCACATGCGTTTCTTCTGTTGTGTTGACGCCAATTCCTACACTGTCAGAATGATATGCTGCAATATCTTCTAAGTACTCTAAAATAGCAATATTGCTGGCTTCATTTTTTGCCCATACATCTTTTAATCCTATTTTAAATTTTTCCTTGTATATCATTTTTCTCTCCTTCCTCATGAAGATGATGATTTGGGGACGGAGAAAAAATCATCATTTTAATGTTGAAAAAAATCAAATAAAATCATCTTTATAAGATAATAAGATGATGATTTTTTCTCCGTCCCCAAATCATCTCTCGTTTTAATAACCTGGTTTTTTTAATAATTTGAACATATTCTTTTTGTATTCTTCTACACCTGGTTGATTAAATGGATTAACTCCTAAAATATTTCCAGACATTGCGCATGCCTTTTCAAAGAAATAAATTAATTCTCCTATATTTTCTTCGTCTAGTTTTTCCATTTCTATGACAATGTTTGGAACATCTCCTGATACATGTGCTTTTATGGTTCCTTCCATTGCTTTTTTATTGACATAGTCTAATCCTTTTCCTGCTAAATAATTTAAGCCATCTAAGTTGTCATCGTCTGGATTAATTGTGATATCTGAGTTTGGTGTTTTTATGCTAATAACTGTTTCAAATAAGTTTCTTCTTCCTTCTTGAATATATTGTCCCATTGAGTGTAAATCTGTTGTAAAGTCAACCCCTGCTGGGAAAATTCCCATTTGGTCTTTTCCTTCACTTTCTCCAAATAATTGCTTCCACCATTCTGTGAAATAATGCATTTTTGGCTCATAATTTACTAAGATTTCTGTATTTTTGTATAATTTGTATAAAATATTTCTTACAACTGCATATTTATAA
Organism: uncultured Clostridia bacterium; assembly: GCA_944386675.1. Classification (GTDB taxonomy): domain Bacteria; phylum Bacillota; class Clostridia; order TANB77; family CAG-508; genus CAG-269. The sequence goes on from CALXBY010000004.1 coordinate 6,951, forward strand.
CATTCGTTATATTTTAAATTTGGGTCATCAAAACGAGCTTGTGCTGTTTGTGCTCCAAGCATTAATTTGTCAATATCAATTCCTGCTACTGCAATTGGTAATAATCCAACTGCTGTTAAAACAGAATATCTACCACCTATATTATCAGGAACAACAAATTGTTCATATCCTTCATTTTGTGCCAATGTTTTTAATGCACCTTTTGCTTTGTCAGTTGTTGCATAAATTCTGCTTCTTGCTTCGTCAATTCCATATTTGTTTTCTAAGATTTCTCTAAAAATTCTAAAGGCAATCGCTGGTTCTGTAGTTGTACCAGATTTTGATATAACATTTACTGAAAAATCTTTATTTCCAATATATTCAATTAGTTCATTAATATAGTTTGGACTTAGGTTGTTTCCAACATATAAAATTTGTGGATATTTTCTTTGTTTGTTTGGTAACATATTATAAAATGAACTGGTTAATGCTTCAATAACCGCTCTTGCTCCTAAATATGAACCTCCAATTCCAATAACCACTAAAATGTCAGATTCCTTTTTTATTTTCTTTGCTGCTTTTTTAATTCTTGCAAATTCTTCTTTATCATAATTGGTTGGTAATTCTAACCACCCTACAAAATCTTTTTCATCATTTGCTCTTCTGTGCAAATCTTTATGTATATTTTCTACTTGTTCTTTGTATGTTAAAATTGTTTTTTGTGTAATTCCTGTATGTTTTAGGTTTAAACTGATATTTGCCATATAATTACCTCTTTTCTTTATTTTTATTATATGGTTATTATATCCAACTTGCCATAATATTGCAAGATAATTAAAAAATAAAATTAGATAGATAAAAAAATAGAGACTGCCAAACTGAATATTCTTTCAATTTGGTCTGTCCCTTCTGGTTTCATTTTGAAACGATTTGGCACGTCCCCAACGTTCATTTCATTATTTCATCCATGATTTTTGCTAAGTATTTCATACTGGTTAAACATTGCTCTAGTGTATTTCCTGTTGCTCCTACTTCTATAATGTTTGCATATTTTCCTGTATGTTGATTATATCTAGAAGTTGTTAGCATAATTGGTTTAAATAGTCCTGGATATAATTCTTCTGCTTTTTCTTGTACTTTTATAGCAAATTTTAAATTTTGGTTCCAGTTTGGATGCCATAATCCTCCTGCATTTGTTCCGAATAACAAACATGATTTGTGCGGCTTCTTCTTCTCCTATTTTAACTGTTGGTGCATAATCACTTCTACTTCCTATAGCATCTCTATGTAAGTCAATAATTATATCTGATGGATTTGTTTGTAATAATGTTTCTACAGTTTTTAAGGAATTTGTATATGATCCATTATATGATGGATAATCATGGTAACTTGTATCATGAATTACATTATATCCATATTGCTGTAATTGTGTGGTAAGCTCTGTTCCAACTCTTGTAACAGTGAAATTTAAATCTGTTGTTCTAAAATTTCCCGTTGGTGTATATGGATACAATTCACTTGATGTGTAACTTTCACAACTATGGGTATGGAATATCATAACATTTTTATTTTCTATTGTTATGTCTGGTGTTAACATTTCTTGTGTCAATTGGTATTCGGTTTGATTTTTTATTTTCACATTTCCATATTGTGCATTATAGCTTTCTGTTATCGGATTATTTGTAATAACTTCTGTCGTGACACCTGTTTTGGCTAATTCTGTATTTTGCTGTTCTTGTGTATTGTTTGTGTCTGTATTTTCCTCGCTTTCATCTTTTATATCTTCTTCCATACCTTGAATTTCCTCTATAGAACTAATTTGTGTTCCTAATATAGACTTTAACATTTCATTTTCACTTAACGGTTCTTTTTTATCATCTTCATTATGTTGAATAGATGCTACAATTGGAAGTGTAGCATCTAAACAAGATAATAAACTATGACTAGATATTTCATTTGTCACATTTTCTATTTTTTGAGTAACTTCTTGTGTATCATTTTTTGTTCTGGAAAAATAATTTGTAATACTAAATATTAATAATATTAGTACAAATGCACAAATAATATACTTTACAATATCCTTTAATCTTAACACTGTTACATTAAACATATACATTTTCTCCTTTGTCCAAATTCCTATATATATGTATATGCAAAAGTTTTAAGAATATTATTACTTTTACATATTTTACTATTAAATAGTTGGAGTTACTAATCAAATATTTGAAGAATTTCATAATTTTATATTATATATTTAGAAAATATATAAAAATATTTAAGTAAGTTGCAAAAAATAACCATAAAACATATGGAATTAATAATATTCCTGATAGCTTATTCTGTTTATAAAATTGGTAAGTCATACAAATAACCAATACATCTAGAATAATAATCCATAATATAGATAATAATCTAAGTTTGAATATAAAAAATATAAAAATCCATAAATAATTAAAGATTAATTGTCCATAATATAACTGTTTCGTTTCTTTGTTTACCTTTTCTTTTAAAAGGATATATGAGATTCCAATTAATAAATAGATAATTGTCCAGACAATTGGAAATACGATTGCTGGCAGAGATAATGCTGGTTTTACTAAATCATTGTAACCCATAGCATTAGAAGTTATAAATCCAACAATTCCTCCAATGATTAGTGGTAATAATGCATGAACTATTTTTTTAAAATTCTCATTACTTTTTATAAAAAATCCCTCCCTTTTTATTTTATTGTTTTTACAAACAAAGCAAATTTCTCTTAAAAATTTTATTTTCAAAATACAAAATTTATGATATACTATTGATTAAATCTTGTAACTTATTAATCTTTGTATAATAGAAAAAAGATTGGAGGATTTCTATGTTTGAATTACGGAGATTAACCAAAACAGTAAAACAGTATATTTATTTTTTTCAATATAACCAAGAAGAATTTCGAGAAAATATTGACTTATATATAAATGACTTAGAAAATCTAATTGAATATACAGATTCTTATATTTCAACCACTCAAGATGAATTAAACACCTTGTACAAAGCAAATATTAATTTATATACGATTGAATCTGTTTTTTTGTTTAAGCCTTTTGTTTTCATTATTATGAAACTATTAGAAAAAATGATGGATACCAAAAGTAGAAACATATTAATTGTCAAAAGATACCAAAAATATTTTAAAAATTTCTTGGATGAGTTGAAAAAAATGAAATACTTATGCGATTTATAAATTGCATATTATACGGATAAGGACCCTCAGAGTTTGCACTCTTTGGGTCCCTTTTCCTTTAGAAAAAAAGAAATTCCTTCAGTAACACTTTAAAGTCTGTGACTTCATTCTTCTTTTACTAACACATTTTCATTTCCAATAATCCATCTAAAAATGTCTAATATATCTTCTGTTACATACATTTGTCCACAACTTTTATTTTCATTATCCACTTGAACAAAAACAGGCATGTTGTTTTTATCTCCGTTGAAGTATTTTATAGCACCTCTTAATTTCTTCTTCTCTTCTTCATCAGCATTGGTAATATTTAATACCAAAATTTTATGTTTTTGTTCTCCGAAGTCTTTAATATCATTGGCAACTATTTTTGTAGCATCATCTTCACGAATACTTAATCTTCCTTCTACTAATACAATATTTTCTTCTGTTAGGCTTGAACCTGATTTCATATAGGCATTTTCAAACACAATAATTTCTGCTTGACCATATAAATCTTCGATGGTAACAAATGCCATAATCTTGTTATTTTTTGTATATTTCTTTTTGATAGAAGTAATAATTCCTGCATATTTGACATGGTCCCCATCAGAAAATTTTGGCTTTTCTATGTTTAGTTCTCCAACATCATATTGCATTGATGAATTTTGCTCATCAATTTCTTTCATTTGCATTGTATTAATATTGGTTTGTCTTTCGATTTGATTTCTTAATTTTTCCAATGGATGTCCTGATATGTAAATTCCTAACATTTCCTTTTCTGTTGATAATAAATCTCTTTCTGACATTTCTTCATGTTCTTCAAATACATATTTCTTTTCATTCATTTCCTTTTTATCTTCTTCAGAGCCTAAATCAAACATAGATACTTGTCCTGAAAATCCTTTTTTCTTACCACTTTGAATGGTGTCTACAATATTTTCAAAAGATGCTAATAAAGTACTTCTCGTCTGCTCAAAACTATCAAATACACCTGCTTTTATTAAACTTTCAATACATTTTTTATTAACAGCATCATCTGCGATTCTTTCACAAAAATCTGTAAATCCTTTATATTCTCCATGTTCATTTCTTTCTCTTACAATGTTATCTACTGGAACTGTTCCTACATTTTTGATACTACCTAAACCAAATCGAATTTTTCCATCTTCAACTGTAAATTTGGTGCTACTTTTATTAATTTCTGGCTTTAAGATTTCAATTCCTAAATTTTTACATTCATCAATATATTGTGGAACTTTATCTAAATTTCCTAAAAAGCTATTTAATGTTGCAGCCATAAATTCTGCTGGATAATATGCTTTTAAATATGCTGTTCTATATGCGACAACTGCATAACAAGCAGCATGAGATTTGTTAAATGCGTATTTTGCAAATTCTGCCATTTCATCAAATATTTTATTGGCTGATTCTGCGTCAATTCCATTTCTTACACAACCTGGAACAATGATATTTCCATTTTCATCTACTTGTCCATTGATAAAAACTTCTCTTTCCCTTGCCATTACATCTAGCTTTTTCTTTCCCATGGCTCTTCTTACTAAATCTGCTCTTCCTAAAGAATAGCCTGCCAAATTACGAACAATTTGCATAACTTGTTCTTGGTATACCATACAACCATAAGTTACGTTTAATATTGGCTCTAAGCTTGGATGGGTATATTCATTATGTCCAGGGTTCTGTTTTCCTTTAATATATCTTGGAATTTGGTCCATTGGTCCTGGTCTGTATAAAGAAACACCGGCAATTAAGTCTTCTAGGCAGTCTGGTTTTAATTCTTTCATGAAGTTAGTCATTCCTTGTGACTCAAATTGGAAAATACCGCAAGATTTTCCCTCTTGCCATAATTTATATACCTTAGGGTCTGCCATTTCTTTATCAAATTCAACATCAATGCCTCTATCTTTCTTTACTAGCTCCATGGTATCTTGAATAACAGTTAAAGTTCTCAAGCCTAGGAAATCCATCTTTAATAGTCCTAGTTCTTCTAATGTTGTCATGATATATTGCGTAGAAATTTGTCCATCTCGAACATACAAAGGAACATAGGTATCTACTGGATCTTTAGTAATAACAACTCCACAAGCATGGGTAGACGCCTGTCTTGGCATTCCTTCTAGTCCCATTGCAATATCTAATAAATTTTTCACTTGTGGGTCATTTTCATATTTTTCTCGTAGTTCTATGTTTTGTTCTAATGCCTTTTTAATAGTTATATGTAATTCATTTGGTATCATTTTTGCCAATGTATCTGCTTCTGCATAAGGCACATCTAATACTCTTGCTACATCTCGAATAACCATTCTTGCAGACATCGTTCCAAAAGTAATAATCTGTGAAACATGGTCATGTCCATATTTTCGAGATACATAATCAATCACTTCTTGTCTATGTGCATCACTAAAATCGACGTCAAAGTCAGGCATGCTTATTCTTTCTGGGTTTAGAAATCTTTCAAATAGTAAATCATATTTCATTGGGTCAATATCTGTAATTTCAATGGCATATGCAATAATAGAACCTGCACCTGAACCTCTTCCTGGTCCTACTGAAATATTGTGTGTTTTCGCATAATGAATAAAATCCCACACGATTAGAAAATAGTCTACATATCCCATCTTTTTGATAACACCAATTTCATATTCTGCTCTATCTAAAATTTCTTTACTTGGATTTTCTCCATATCTTTTTTTGATACCATCATCACAAAGTTTTTTGAAATAATCATAATGGGTTGGATATTCTGGTGGCACATCATAGTTCGGTAATATGGTATGTCCAAATTCAAATTCCACATTACATTTATCTGCAATTTTCACTGTATTTTCTATAGCGTCTGGAAAAGCACTAAAATATTCTGACATTTCTTCTGGAGATTTAACATATAGCTCATCTGTATCAAATCGCATTCTATCAGGATCACTCATTCGTTTTCCTGTTTGAATACATAATAGAACTTCATGATTATAGGCATCTTCTCTTTTTAGGTAATGTGCATCATTTGTAGCAACTAGTGGAATATCTAGTTTTCTTGCTAGTTTTACTAATTTTTGATTAGCCAATACTTGTTCTTTAATTCCATTATTTTGGATTTCTATATAATAATCTTCACCAAAAACTTTTTTATGCCATAGCGCAACTTCTTCTGCTTTTTCCTCTTGTCCATTTAATAATGCTTGGTTAACTGCACCTGCTAAACAGGCACTTAAACAAATTAATCCTTCATGATATTTTTCTAATACTTCTAAATCAATACGTGGTTTATAATAATATCCATCAACAAATCCGATAGAAACCAATTTACTTAAATTTTTATACCCTTGATTATTTTTTGCTAACAAAATTAAATGATAATAATGATTATCAATATTAGGTTCTTTATCAAATCTGCTTCTAGGTGCTACATACACTTCACAACCAATAATAGGTTTGATTCCTTCTTTTTTACATGCTTTATAAAAGTCAATGGCACCATACATAACCCCATGGTCTGTTAATGCCATTGCCTTCATTCCTAATTCTTTGGCTCTTACTGGTAAATCTTTTATTCTATTTGCTCCATCTAATAAACTAAATTCACTATGTATATGTAAATGAACAAAATCTGACATATTTTTTCCTCTTTTCGTATACTACATTTTTCTTTTGCATTATATCATAATTTTTTTAAATGTCCAATTGGGGACGTTTCTTTTTGAGACATTTTTATGTTGACATATTGTGCTTTAATTAGAAAAAATAGTATATACATTATTTATTATTCAAAATCATTATTAACATAAAAATGTCTCAAAAAGAAACGTCCCCAATTGGACATATCACTTTTTTCTTCCAACAATTGCAAATCTACCATCTTCTACATAATATGAACAAGTAGATAATGTGATTAATTGGTTTCCATAGTTTGCTGTTGCATCAATAGGATATAATGAAGCATTTTTAGCATTTTTTACAAACTCTCTATATTCTTCTTCTGATTTATTGTTAATAAAAAAATAATAACGAAATACATTTTTTTCTGTTTTATAATACACTCTTGACTTGAAAACTGAAATAATCTCATATTGGGCATCTTCTTTAGCTGTTGTAAAACGAATCACTGGATGCTCTCGGTAAAAACTTTCTTTCTCATATTTTAATAATTCTTGAAACATCATTCCATTTCCTAAATTATGTCCATAGATTAACAAATTGTTACTTGGTATGTTCCAATTATAATTCGCATCTAAAAAGATTGACCCATTTTTGCTTTTTTCTTTTTTATAATTATGTGTCATGTAATAGCTATTATCTGTTCCTTGTAATACAGGATAATTGATATTTGTATTTTCGATTTCTAACCAGCCAACAATATCTGCATTTTGTTCTTGCAATTGTTTTACTTGTAATATTCTTTCTGTTTCTTCTTTTTGTTCATCTATCTCCTCTTGCTCTACTGTTTCTTGATTTTTCTTTATTGCTTCTTCATCATTTTCTTTTACTTTTTCTTCTGATATATTTTGAACAACTTCTTCTGTTATTGTATTTAATAAATTGCTTTGTGATTTAGCTTCTTGCTTTAGTGCAAAAAAATTTATAATGTAGATAACAGATAAAACAATCAATATCGTAAAAAGAAAATATATAATTAAATGTGTTTTTTTTGATTTTGCTTTTGTTTTCTTTTTCATAATAACTCCTTAAAACTACTTTTATGGATAAAATAAGGATAGACGCTCTTGCCTATCCTTTTTTATTTTTCTTTTTCATAGAAATCATAACAGTTGATGAGAATATAATTACTAATACAGCTAATCCCAAATAATTTTCTACACCTGTTTTGGGTGTTTCATCTTTCTCTTCAACTTCTGGCTTAGTTTCTGGTACAGTTGCTTCTACTATAGAAATTTTTGCATAAATCGTTGTATCTGCATTTAATGGATTATTAAAATTAAATTCTGTTGTATAGTCAGCACTTGTATAGAATCCATCAATTTGTTCATTATCTTCTAAAACAATATGTGATGATACTAAATCTGCAGTAATCATTGTTCCTTCATTTGCTGTAAATTTAATTTCTTCTTCATTTACAATAACAGTTACAATTACTTTTTTCTCATCTGCATTTCCTGTTACCTTATCTGGTACAGCTGTTTCAGCAATAACATTGTTATATTCATCTGTTAATACAACTTTATCATCGGTCAAAACTATCTTGTTAGTTGTATTTGGTGTATTCGTAATTGTAAATTCTGTTAAACTATCATTTTCAGCAACTCTTACAACATTTTCTGTTGAATCTGATGTTAATGTACCATTCATTGTTAAAGTTGGATTATTGGTTGCAGCTGCTCCTTTTGCAATTTCAATACCATTATTAGTTCCTGTTCCATTATATCCTAGATGTAAGTCTATAACCTCAACATTACCACCATTAGCAAGAACACCACCATATTTAAATCCTGTTATAGAAACATTGTTTAATATAACAGTTGCTCCATCATAAGACTGTACACCATATTTAGGTCCATTCTGTAAATTAATATTTTTTAATGTTAATTTACCAGCAGCAAATTGTGCTGTAAACATCGTTTGGTTTCCTGTTGTTGATGTCCAATCACTAGAACCTGTAATTGTATATCCATTACCATCAATCGTAACTTGTTTTTGTATAACAATTGGTGCTTTTACTGTTATATTATTTTGTAAAGTAATTGTTTCTCCATCACCAACACTGGAAATAGCACTAAGTAAAGAACTTTCATCTGTAACAGGTGTTGCTGCCTTACTAAAATTTGGTACAAAAAAGCTAATAGCAAAAATTGCTATAAAAAATATAATGAATTTTATTGTTTTATTCATTTTTTCACCTCCACTAAATGTATTTTTACCTTTTTTTCTTTTAATTATTTACAAATTTTCTAATTAAATTTTTCCAAATTTTTGCCCATTTTTATCCAATTGGATGTCCAGTTAGGGACATTTCTATTTGAAGTATTTTTATGTTAACCTTGTTTAATTTTAATAATTTTTAAAAATAAAAAATTTTTGTTAATAAATTTTAAGGATTTTATGGCAAAAAAATAGTTATAGTATAATACTATAACCACTTTTACTAATAATATAAAATTTATCTAAAATGCTTTTTAAAAGCTTTTTCAATCAGACATTTTTCTATTCAATTGGAATATATTTCTTTTCTGGCAATTCTTTTTTATCATCTTTTTTAGGCACTTCAATCATTAATGTTCCATTTTTAAATTTTGCTTTGATTTCTTCTTCTTTCACATTTTCTCCTACATAGAAACTTCTTGAGCATTCTCCAACATATCTTTCTTTACGTACATATTTCCCTTTTTCTTTTTCGTCATCTACTTCTTTATTAACACTTGCATGTACTGTTAAATATCCATCTGATATTTCCATTTTAATGTCTTCTTTGTCATATCCTGGTAAATCAATATCAATTAGATATTTATCCTTCTTTTCCTTAATATCTGTTTTCATTACCTTACTTTCTGTTCCTTCAAAAAATGGATCTCTAAACATTTCATCAAATAAGTCAAAATGATTTCTTCTTGGTATCATCATCATAATAATCAACTCCTTAATTAATTATATATTTATGTGTTGACACCTTTTTTCGGTAGCACATATTTAGATTAAAAGTACTTTTATCTTTTTTCATTTATTATTATATACCTATTTTTAGCAAAGTCAATAGTAGAGTGCTAAAATTCACAAAAGTTTCACATTTCTCTTGAAACCAGCTTATTTCTCATTTTTTCTTATTATTAGATAGAAATTTTTCTTAGTATTCTCAATTTTTAAATTTTTATATTTGTTACTGTTTAGTCTAAAATATATATTTATATTTTAGGGACAAAAAAATTTTCCATATTAATACCCTCTAATTCTAATAATTTTATCTTTTTATCAATTCCTCCTGCATAACCAGTTAAACTTCCATTTTTTCCAACCACTCTATGACAAGGAATTATAATTGAAATTGGATTGTGTCCGACTGCATTTCCTACTGCTTGTGCAGACATAGATGATTTGTTTAATTTTTTTGCAACTTTTTTTGCTAAATCTCCATAAGTTATGGTTTCTCCATATGGAATTTTACATAAAAATTTCCACACACATTGTCTAAATGCATTTCCTTCTGGTTCTAATAACAATTCAGAAATTTCAGGTTTTTCCTGTTTAAAATATCTATCTAACCATTTTTTTGTTTTATCAAATATTGCTAAATTATCTTTTGAAACTGCTTCTTTTTCGATTTGCTCTAAATAATATTTTTGCCCTTCTATACATAATCCAATAATATTTTCTCCATCACTTGCAATAAATAATTTTCCTACTGGTGAATCATAATATGTTTTATATACCATGATATTTTCTCCTTCTCTAAGTTTCTCTTTTAAGTTACAAAATTTCTCTTTATAAATTGTTATATTCATTATATAGATTAAAAAAATAAAAGGCAAGAACTTTTTTTCTTACCTTTTATCTATATTAATAATTTTCAGCTTTGATTTCAAAGAATGCTTTTGGATGGCTACATACTGGGCAAATTTCTGGAGCTGATTTTCCAATAACAATATGTCCACAGTTTCTACATTTCCAAATTCTATCTCCATCACGGCTAAATACTAATCCACCTTCAACATTTTCAATTAATTTTTTGTATCTTTCTTCATGTTCTTTTTCAATTTTTCCTACTTCTTCAAATAAGAATGCAATATGGTTAAATCCTTCTTCTCTAGCTTCTTTAGCCATTCTGTCATACATATCTGTCCATTCATAGTTTTCTCCTTCAGCTGCTGCTTGTAGGTTTTCTACTGTTGATTTGATTTCTCCACCTTGTAATAACTTGAACCACATTTTTGCATGCTCTTTTTCATTTTGAGCTGTTTCTTCAAATATAGCAGCTATTTGCTCATATCCTTCTTTTCTAGCTTTAGAAGCAAAATATGTATATTTATTTCTAGCTTGTGATTCTCCAGCAAAAGCCTCCATTAAATTTTTCTCTGTTTTTGTTCCTTTTAAGTTTAATTCCATTTTTATTCCTCCTTATTTTTATTATTTGATTTACAATCTTCACATATTCCATAAATTGTTATACTATTTATATCCATATTGTTTCCTATCTGTTCTAATAATTCTTTTGATATTTCGTCTTTATTAAAATCATAATAGAAATCAAATATTTTCCCACATCTTTCACAAATCGCATGAGAATGTTCTTTATATAAATAGTCATATCTGTCTGGTCCTACTGTCATATTTAATTTTTTGATTTCTCCCAATTCTACTAGGATGTTAATATTTCTATACACTGTACTTTTACTTATCTGAGGTTCTTTTTCTAAAACTAAATAATAAATTTCCTCAGCAGTAGGATGTATTAAATGTTCTTTCATAACATCTAGTATTGCTTCTCTTTGTTTGGAATAGTTGTTCATAAATCTCTCCTTTAAATTAGGAATAATTCCTAATTTCAACCCTATCATATATCTTTTTTTTGTGTTTGTCAAGAAGATTCTTTATAAAAATTTCATCTACTTTTACATTTTTCTACAAATCTTGCTATTTTTCTTTATTATATGATATAATAGTTTTTATAAATATATAATAGGAGCTGATCTTGTATGGATTTATTAAAAGAAAAAATTAAAAATGATGGAATTGTTATTAATGAAAACATTTTAAAAGTTGACAATTTTCTAAATCATCAAGTAGATACAAAATTAATGGATTTGATTGGTGAAGAATTTGCTCATTATTTTAAAAATAAAAATATTACAAAAGTCGTTACAATTGAATCTTCTGGAATTGCACCAGCTTATGCAACAGCACTAAAATTGGATGTACCTTTGGTTATTTTTAAAAAGCAATCTTCTGCCATTCTAGATACAGAAACAACAATTCAAACACCAGTACATTCTTTTACAAAAAATACAGATTATACCTTAATGGCTTCAAAAAAATACTTATCTGAAAATGACAATATTTTAATTATTGACGATTTTCTTGCAAATGGACAAGCAGGCTTGGGAGCTTACAGAATTTTAAGAGAAGCCGGATGCTCTGTTGCAGGTGTTGGAATTGTTATTGAAAAATCTTTCCAAGATGGAAGAAAAAAATTGGAAGATTTAGGATTAGATGTTTACTCTTTAGCAAGAATTTCTAAAATTTCTTCCGAAGGTATTGAATTCTTAGATTAATAAGAAGCTTTTGATTAAAACAAAAAACATAGCTAAACTGAAATGCACCCCGTTTAGTAGACACAAATGAAAAAACAATTTGTGTTAAAATCTAAACGGGGTGCATTTCAAAATTGCTATGTTTTTTATTTGCTAACTTTTTTATATTCCCGACCTTTTTACTTGTGCACCTATAAAAGCAAAAGTTCCAAATGCTAGAATAAGCATTATAACATAAAATAAAACCAATAATACCATTGCAACTTTAATAGAAACATTTAAAAAATAGCAAATCCATTTTGTTAGCATCATATTAACAGAGCCTAATCCTTTTACGTAACTATTATTTTTTGCTTCTACAAATTTTTCACTCGGTACTTGATAAACAGCTGATAATTCATATATCATATCCAAATCTGGATATTCTAATCCGATTTCCCATTTTTTAATGTCTTTTTCTTCTATCGTTTTATTTGATAGTTTTGACATCAATTCCACACGTGACCAACCTTTTTCATTTCTTAGCCTAATTAATAGTTCTTCTATTCCTTCTCCTACTTCTTTTTTCTTTGTTTTCTTTTTATTATCTTCCTTTATTTCCATATTTTAATTCCCCATTTTATTTTCTTTTATCTTTATAGAATATTTTCTATTTCGAATCTATATTATAATCTTTTTATGTTTTTGTCAAAGGATATTTAATCATTTGTTAATTAAATTTCTGTCACTTTCGTTAAATTTTTGAACGATTTGACACGTCCCTATCGTTCAATTTTTTTAGTTCTTCACTTCTTTTGGTTTTATGAGTAGTCGTTTTTATTAATGGCTCATCTGTTAAAATCATATGCATAATAAATTTATATCTTGGTAATGTTTTATTTACCTCTTTTATTTTGTTCCAAATAATTGGAAATAGCTCTTCTTCTGAAATATCTCCATATTTTTCTTTTACAATTTCTTTGTTGTATACAACCTCTACAGCAACTTTTATCTTGCTTTTGTCCTCTTTATCTGGCATTCCATATACAAATGATTCTTCTATTTCTTCATTTCGATTGATTAAAGTTTCTAACTCTTCTGGAAATACTTTTTTGCCATTTTTTAAAACAATCATATCTTTTTTTCTACCTGTAATAAATAAGAAACCATCTTTATCTAAGTATCCTAAATCTCCTGTATGGAACCATCCATCCTTTAATACTTCTTTTGTTGCTTCTTCATTTTCATAATATCCAAGCATAACATTTGGACCTTTTACTGTAATTTCTCCAATTCCTTTTTCGTCTTTATCTACGATTTTTACTTCTGTATGTTTCATGGGAATTCCAACTGAACCATATTTTGCATATTTATCATTTTCTGCTGCAATTACTGGTGATGTTTCTGTTAGACCATATCCTTGTACCATATGGATTCCAAATTCATTAAATTTTCTCTCTATTTTACTATCAAATGGTGCCCCTCCTGCGATAACAAATCGCATTTTACCACCTAAACCATCTATAATTTGTTTAAATAATTTTCTTCGTATATCGATATGGAATTTTAATAAGAAATTACTAATTTTTACAGCCACTTTAATTAATTTTGTTTTTCCTTGCTTTTCGATTTCTTTTTCAATATTAGCATACATTTTATCCACTAACAAAGGAACACCAACAAAAACAGATACTTGATATTCTAATAAATTCTGTTTAATATATCGTAACCCATCTGGAAATACTGTTTTTACACCACATGCTAACATGACTACCATGGCAGTTGAACCAAATATATGATGATATGGTAAAAAGGCAATATTCACATCTGTATCGTAAAAAGTTTCTACAATTTGCATATCATATACATTTGTTGCAATTCCATATTGTGATAACATAACTGCTTTTGATTTAGAAGTTGTTCCAGATGTAAATAATAAAATGCTCATTCCCTTTGAATCTACCTCATGATTGATAAAGTCTAGATTTCCTGTTTCTAAGATTTCTTTTCCTGTTTTTAGTAATTGTTCAATATTTTCATAATTTTCTATATTACTCATACAAATATATTCTTTTAAATTTGTCTTCTCATTTTCTTTTATGATATTAATCTTTTCTGCTAGCTTTTCATCAAATATTATTCCATCTACTTTACTTCTAATTAATGATTCTTCTAACTCGTTTATTTGTAAATCTTTGTCTAATGGAACAGAGACAATTCCTCCTAATAAACAAGCTAAGTGAGAAATTGCCCAATGATATTGGTTTTTTCCAATAATGGCGATTCTCTTTCCTTGTAATCCTTTTTTATATAAAGCTGTTCCAAGTGCATTTATATCTTCTAATAATTTGGTATAGGTAATATTTTTGTATTCTACCTTATCTTCCTCTTTTTTTTCTTTAATTGTATAAGCTATATTTTCTGGATATAACTTTACTGAATTATAAATAATTTCTTTAATGTTCTCAAATTTTGGAACTTCTCTTAATTGATTTTTCATATTCAAAACTCTCCTATCTGGTTTTCTAAACCAGATTAACACATCGATATAACTTTGTCAATATTGACTATCCATTTCAATCATGGTAATATATATAGAGACGTGTTGTCTTAAGGATTTTCTTGATTTGTGAAATTTTTATGAAATTTAAAATAAAGGATTGAAGAAATATGAGTAAAGAAAATATAAAATTACATATACCTAGATGGAAAGAATTACCTAATGTAGATTTATATTTAGACCAAGTTGTTACTTTGGTAAATGAAACATTGTCTTCTTTCTTATCTAACTCAAATTCTGAGGAAGATGCACTTATTTTAACCAAAAATATGATTAATAATTATGTTAAAAATAAAATTATAGAACCACCTATAAAGAAAAAATATAACAAAACTCATTTAGCCAAATTTTTTGTTATTTGTGTTTTAAAAGAAGTTTATAAAATAAATGATATAAAAATATTGATTGAACTAGCTTTAGAAAGTGCACCAATTGAAATTGCATATGATAATTTTTGTAAATTATTTGAAAAAGCATTAGATTGTGTTTTTGAAAAAACTGATTTCATCGATAATTATTCAACAAATGACCGTAAATATTTGTTAAAATCTGTTCTACTTTCTTGTGCTTATACTATTTATACAAAAAAAGAAATAAGTGAAATTTAATTCATTTATTTCTTTTTTTACAAAAGTTGCCAAAGGGGACGGGCCATTTTGGCAACTTGGGCTAATTTAAAATTTTTACTTTAAAACTAATGCATGTTTTGGACAAAAATCTGAACATTTCCCGCAGCTAATACATTTTTCATAATCAATTTTTGGTGCTTGAAATTCCTCTTGGCTTAATGCTCCTACTGGGCATACTTTTACTGCTGGACATTTATGATTTTGTGGACAATTTTCTACAATAATATTTAATTTTTTCTTTTCCATATTTTTATTCCTCCTAATTTTCATTCTATTATCTTTATTTTTATTTATGACTTCTAATTTCAGATTATAAAATCTGTGTTTCTCTATTTGCTTTGAATCAATATATTATTTTTTCCATTTCATGACATATTCTTTTTCATTTGTTTCTTCATCTATTTCCTCTTCTATAATTTTAAATTCTTCTCTTTCATAAAATGCAACTGCTCTTTTATTTTTCACATATACTTTTAACATTAGTTCTGGATATTTTGATTTACAATACTCTATTAATTTACTTCCTATTCCCATAGATTGTTTTTCTTTTTTTACATCTCCAAAGTGATTGTCCCAATATTCTTCTGAAATATAATAATGTGTACTCTTATTTTCTTTTAGCCAAATACTCATAATTTGATTAATATCTTTTTTATCTAGTTCTTCAATCATGTATATCTCCTTTATTATCCTAGTTTATCTCCATTACTTGCCTTTTTATCTGGTGTAATTAGATAATTTTTTCTTTCAAAACTATAAACTGGAACTAAGTTTCTTTTATGTTTTGACGCATTATATCTTTTCAAAATCTCTTTTTTAGCGTTTTCTTCTGTATTTCCTGTTTCTATCATTTCTGCAATTTGACTGTATTTGATTCCCATTTTTTCTTCGTCTGTTTTTCCGCCTAATCCATCATTTGGTGCTTTCTCTAATATTTTTTCTGGAACACCCAAATATTTTCCAATGGCTAAAACTTCATCAACTGTAAAGTTTCCAATTGGATTAAAATCCGAACTGTTATCTCCCCATTTTGTTGTATATCCTACCATTGCTTCACAAAGATTTCCTGTTCCAATTACTAAGTAACCTAAACTTTGTGCTATTCCATATAATGTGGTCATTCTTAATCTTGGTTTCATATTAATTGTTGCTTCTTTTGATAATTCTTCTCCCATTGCAGATTGTATTTCTTTTTCCATTTCATTATATGTATTGGTCAAATCTACTTTCAAAAATTTCACACCAAAGGTATCTGCTACCAATTTTGCATCTTCAAAATCATGAGAAATAGAATGGCATGGCATAGATACAGCAACTACATTTTCTTTTCCTAATGCTTTTGTTGCCATAGCAATAACTGTCGCAGAATCTTTTCCACCACTATTTCCAACAACAACGCCTTTTGCTCCAATTTGCTTTACATATTCTTTAATCCATGTAACAGCACCTTCTGCTTGTTTTTCTAATTCTTCTTTTTCTAACATTACATTCTTCTCCTTTATTTTCTATTTTGCTTTATACAACTGATGCTTTTCTATATATGTGATAACCTCATCAGGTGTTAAATAGCGTATACTTTTTCCATTTTTTATTTTTTCTCTTACAAATGTTGAACTTAAGTTACTTTTTATAGTATCTTTTGCTTTTATAAAAGATTGTCTATGATTTCTTAAAAATGTATTATTCTGTATAATTTCTTCCATATTGTCATTATCTCTTTCTAAGATATATATTTTAAAATCTTTAGTAAGTTCATCTGCTTTTTTCCATGTATCTAATGTTTTCAAATTGTCACTTCCTGTTAAAAAAGCTATTTCATACTCTTTATATTCTTCTTGTAATCTATGTAATGTTTCGACTGTATATAATTGTCTTTTACTATTTATTTCAATTCTGGATACTTCAAACTTTTTATTTTTATCACAAACTGTTTTTAACATATGATAACGATGTTCATTTTCAATCAAATCCATTTTTTCATATTGACTATTTACAGGAACAAATATAATTTTCTCGATTTCTGGATATTCTGCTATCATTTGTTCTGCAAGTGAAAAGTGTGAATTTAGTGGTGGATTAAAACAACCACCAAATACAATGATTTGTTTTTTTATTGTTGATTCATTCATAATATTACACTCCATATATATTATTAGTTTAAAATATTTTTCTATACAATTTCATTTGGTTCTTTTTGACATATTGATTGATTGCTAAATTGATACATACAAGTATTAAAAATATAACAATCATTAAAGCCATTATATCATTTATAATAAATCCAATTCCTGTTAGTAAAATAACAACTATTACTGCATAAAAGAATTCATACATAACATTGACATTTTCTTTCATCATGGCATATTCACTTGTCCATGTAATTTTTGGTTTTTTTAAATCAATTAGTATCATTATTTTTTCTTGTACTAAGTAAAGTGCTATTAATATGATAAATAAAAATATACTAAATAAAATATTTACTTCTGCGATTAGTAAGCTATAACATATAGTAACAATACTAGCAATCACAGTATCTGCAATAAGTGCTGGATATAGTTTATACTGAAATTGTTTATATAAGCTAATAGGTATGGTTTTCATTAGCTTTGCTTTTTTTCCTTCTCTAGAAATGGCAATAATAGACGTAAAATTCATAATGTATAATACTTGTGCAATACTAATGGCAATTGTTATTCCTATTGGATTAAATATATTTTCTTGCATATTTATAATAAAATCTACTCCCACGCTTCTAGCAAATGTAACTAACGCAATTGCAGGAATTCCGATAAAGACGATTGGATACACAATCGGTAAAATGATACATTGCAAACAAAATATAGGTGTTCTTGTAATTTGTTTTAATTCTTTACTTAAAAAAGCTCTTTTTGGAGTTCTTTGCTTACATTCACTTAAATTCAATTCTGTGTTTTTCTTTGTTTGCATATTATTTGTATTAACAACTGTTCCTATAGCTCCTTTTAAATATATTTTAGAAATCATCCATGTAGCTAAATAATAGGTTACGAAACTCCCTATCATAAATAAAATGATATTGGTCATCCCAGTTTTGGATTTTTTTCTATGTTAATTCCATCAATTAGAATTTCTCCTTCATCAATATCTAATATACCTGTAAGCATTTCCATAGTTGTGGTTTTACCTGCCCCATTTGGTCCAATAAATCCAAATATCTGACCATCTTCTATGGTTAAATTCATATTTTCAATTACATTTTTATGTTTTACATATGCTTTACTAACATTTTTTATTTCTATCATAATTTCTCTTCCTTTTCTATCATTTCACTTAATCTTATATACACTTGATTGGTTAATACACAATCATTTAACGCTCTATGTTCATTTCTTTTAGTTAGATGAAAATAGGTGATTAAATCATCTAATTTATGATGTCTTAAATTAGGGAGTACTTTTCTTGCTATTCTTAATGTATCTACATAGTCATTTGATAAATATGTATCTATGTATTCTTCCATATTGTCATAAAGGAAATTAATATCAAAATTCACATTATGTCCGACAATAATATCATTTCCTAAAAATGCTTTAAAACTTTGTAAAACTTCTTCTAATTCTTTTCCTTCTTTCAACATCATTTCATTGGTAATTCCTGTTAAATTTGTTGTAAAATATCCTATCTCCTCATTGGTTTTAATAAGTTCAGAAAAATTGTCTACCTCTTTTTTATTTCTAACTTTAATTGCACTAATTTCAAGAATCTCTCCATGAAAAGAATCCAAACTTGTTGTTTCTATATCTACTACTGTGTAATCTCCCACATCTTGTATTAAACTATGTCCTTTATATATTCTGCGACTTTTATTAAGACTATTCATTTATTTACTCCTCTTCAGTCTTCTGTTTTTATTACTTTTTTCATTCTAAAATTTCTTCCTATTACATCATTATATTAGCACAAATGAGAGCAACTCTCAATAGAATTGCCCTCATTTATATGATTATACGATTTGCAATATCAATTAATTTTATTGTTTTTTCTAAATATTCTAATCTTTTTTGATTTATTGCATATCCTTTTAACATATAGTCTTTTAGAATTTTTGTTGCCCATTTTCTGAAAGCAACACCTTGTGTTGATTTTACTCTATATCCGATAGAAATAATCATATCTAGATTATAATAATCTACCATATGGGTTTGTGTTTTTCCTTCTATAGCACCATGTTTAGTGGTTGTTGCAAATTTTGCAATAACCTCTTCATTTTTTAATTCTTCTTGCAATGCATTCTTTATATGTCTTGAAATAACAGATTTATCTCTTTTAAATAATTCCGCCATTTGCTCCAAATTAAGCCACACTGTTTCATCATTCAAGTTTACTTCTAATTTTACCCCTTGGTTTTCAAATAAAATGATTTCATTTTTCTTTTCTTCCATAAAACCACATCCTTTATAAAATTCAGTTTATCTAGATGTTTTTACTTATAAGTACTACCAAACTATTGTTTGTGTTATATGATATATTTATGGCTTTGTCAATCATTTCATCGGAATTTGTTTAATTTTATTTATAAGTTAAACATTTTCATGTTTTTCAAGTACTTTCTTAGCATAAGAACATTGTGCAATAAGCTTTTTATTCTCCTTTTTTGCATTTTCGATAATACACTCTACTAATTTTCTTGCAATCCCTTGTCCTTGATAATTGCTATTTACTTCTGTATGCGTTATATTCCAATAGTCTTCTGTTTCAAAAAAATCACATTCCCCTACTTGAATTGTGTTATCATATGCAATTGCCCTATTTTTCTCTTTATCAAATATAATTTCAATCATCATATTCTCCTCTACTTTCTTCTAAGTCATATGTTCATAAACTTTATCAATTTTTCATTCATAATATCATAAAAAAAAGAATTATTCTATACTTTAATTTGTATAAAATGAATTCTTTTTATTCATATTTTGTATCACTACTCTAGTAAATCATAAAAATTTTCAAATTTATATCCTTGTGATTTCAAATAATCAATAGAATCTTTTAAAACCTCTGAACTATCACTAACATCTTTGGTATCATGCATTAAAATAACTAATGTGTTTTTGTTTTTTGAAGATTTTTTTAGATTATTTTTTGTATTTCTTTTGCTTCTTCTTGGCTTAAATATCCATTTTCTATCATTTTTTCCATCACTTGTCTTTGCCTTTGCTTTGCTAAATCTGGATTTTTTGTTGGTGCATATACAGATGGTGCATTAGGAATTCCTGCAAGTAATATACATTCGTAGTCAGTCATTTCATTTAGTTCTTTATGAAAGTATCCGCCTGCACGCCTCTTTAACTGTATAATATCCATCTCCAAAGAAAATATTGTTGACATATAGTTCAAATATTTCTTCTTTTGAATAATTATTTTCTATTTGCCAAGCCATAAATACCTCTGCAATTTTTCTCTCCATTTTCTTTTCTTGTGTAAAGTACATATTTTTTGCTAATTGTTGTGTTATGGTACTTCCACCTTCTACATGAGCCATTGCTTTTATATCATTTATGGCTGCTCTTCCAATTGCTAATACATCTATTCCATGATGTTTATAAAATCTTTTATCTTCTACACTTATAACAGCATTTACATACATTTGTGGTAATTCTGAAAACTCTGTGTAATTTTCTTTATCTTGTATTTGTGCTACTTTTTCTTTGAGAGAAGTATTTTGTATTGCCTCTTTATACAGATTATAACCATTTCCTATGAATAATAAGGCAATACTTAATCCAACTAATAGCAAGAAAAATACAACTTTTAAAAACTTTTTCATGTTACCACCTCATTTCTTTTTTCATATCTTAGTATTTTCATTTTTTATATCTATAACTAATTTTTTCTATCACATGGCTCTTACTACTCTATATTCATTTTTGTTTTTACATCATCTGGTAATTCATTTATTTGAACTTCTCTCCAATCAATAACACCTCTTATGGACATTACATCTAGTTCTAAATATGCACCTTCTCTTAATTCTCTACTTGTTTTAAACTGAATTTCTTTTGCTTTTCCATTTTTTTCATATGCAGTTAATGTATATTGATATTTCATATCATCATTGCCTGATACTTCCTCAATTTTTGTATTATCTATTTTTTTTCATTCCTCTTCTTTGATAATATTTTTACTTCCCATATATGTCGCTAAGAAATATAATCCATATATGATACCAATAATTACTGCTGTGGCAATAACAGAAGGTAGCAATTCATCTGGTGATGCTAATGCAGCCATCATAGATAATATAAATTTAATTCCAAATATAGAATGTATAATTGCTAATCCCAATGGTAGCATAAAGAATATGAATATTTGTCTAAATAGTGCCTGATTTATCATCTTTTCATCACAACCAATTTTTCTTAATATGGTATATCTTTGTTTATTATCTGAACTTTCTGTTAATTGTTTTAATGCTAGAATCGCAGAACTTGCAATTAGGAAGATTACCCCTAAGTAAATTGCGATAAATATGATAATGGTTGCTAATCCTTTACTTGCTTCTCTTATACTAATTTTAGAATAGCCCTCAAGTTCAATTCCTTTTTCTTTTATATTTTCTATAAATTCTGTATCACCACTACCAATCAATGTATTTTCTATCTCTTGTTTTCCTTCCTCTGTTTCTGCATTATAATTTGCTAATAGAAATTGTTCTTCTTTCCATTCTTCTTTTAACTCTAAACTATCTGGAACTAACATGATTCCTGTGTTCACATGACTTGTAGACATTTCAATAAATCCACTTTTGCATTCATCATATTTTGCATGTAAGGTCTTTCCCTCAATTTCTATAGTTGATTTTTCTTTTAATGCTTGATTTCTTAATTCTACCATGTTATCAAAATCACAAAGTACAATATATTCATCATCATTTAGGCTATATTGTTCTTGTCCATAAAGCTTTGCAATTTTATTATAATCAGACACTTTTATAATTTCTTCTGGTGTATCATACATAAGCATTGAAAATTGTGCTTTTGCTGTTTCATAATAATTTCCTAAACTATATTCTAAAGTCCATTTAGGAATTGCATAAATAGGAATTTCTATCACGTCTTTTAAGGTATTCATATCATATCCATTACTTTCTAATGTATAACTAACTGGCTTTCTTGAATCTTCTCTTTGTTCTTCTGTAGTATATATTATCTCACCTGTATATGTGTTTTCATAACTTTCTGGTAAATTTGCTGTTTTATATAAATTAACATCTACTGGCGTCATTTCTTCTAATTCTGAATCCAATGAATTTTGTATAGATAAACTGCTAGACAATACACTTATCGTCATAAATAACATTAAACAAATAACAGACATACTAATAACGGTTGTATTAATCTTATTATTCAATTGTCTTAATACAAACATATTCGTTCCTTTTAGATATATCTTTTTTCTTGTTTGTATAATTCTTAAGATAAATCCTGATAAAGACCAGAACACACCTATTGTTCCTACAATTCCCATTAAAATTGGCACTAACATTTTATCAGCTGTATTTAATTCATAAATACCTCCTGTAACGATATAATAAGCATATCCTAATATTACTGCAGAAATTAGGAATATCACTATGGAGATAATCGGATTTTTAATTTTGACTTTCTCATTTTTTCTAACAGCTGTTAATAAATTGATTAATTTATATCTTGAAATAGTAAATGTATTAAATATCATAACTGCTAGATACATAACTGCAAAACAGATACATGTTTTGATACAAGCATCTTTTGAAAATACAAAAGTAAATTCACTCATATCTGCTTCAAAAAGTTTAGCAACTAGTATAGACATAAATTGAGAAGCAAATATGCCTATGAAAATACCAACAACTAAAGAAATTATACCTACTAATATGGTCTCTATTAATATGATTTTTGATATTTGTCTTCTCCCCATACCTAATGTCATATAAATTCCGAATTCTCTTTTTCTTCTATTTATTAAAAAATTATTGGCATATACAATTAGAAATCCAAGAATGATAGCAATAAATACAGATACCATTCCAAGCATACTAATCATGAGTTGTATCATCTCTCTTGTAGATTGTGAAACTTCAAGCATTGCTTGCTGACTATCTAAAGAGTTAAACATATAAAAGATGGCAACACCTAATACTAATGTTAAAAAATATATAGCATAATCTTTAAAACTCTTTTTCATATTTTTGATAGATAATTTAAATAACATCGTTCAAATCACCTCCAAGAAGTGTTTGTACTTCGATGATTTTTTCAAAGAATTGTTTTCTTGTATCTTCACCTTTTACAAGCTCATTAAAGATTTTTCCATCTTTAATAAAGATAATTCTATCTGCATAACTTGCTGTAAAAGCATCATGTGTAACCATTAAAATCGTTGCTCCTAAGTTTTTATTTAAGTGTTCAAATGTTTCTAATAATTGTCTTGCAGATTTACTGTCTAATGCGCCCGTTGGCTCATCTGCAAGTACCATTTTCGGATTTGTAATAATTGCTCTGCTTGATGCTACTCTTTGCTTTTGTCCTCCTGATATTTGATATGGATATTTATTTAAAATATCAGATATTTCTAATTTTTGGGCCACTTCTTTTACTCTTTTATCAATTTCATGAGGATTTACCTTTTGAATGGTAAGTGCTAATGCTATATTTTCATAAGCTGTTAATGTATCTAGTAAATTAAAATCTTGAAATATAAAACCTAATTCTTCTCTTCTAAATTTGTTTAGTTGATTTCCTTTTAATTTCGTAATATCTTGATTGTTAATTATAATTTTTCCAGCAGTTACTCTATCAATGGTTGAAATACAATTTAGTAAGGTTGTTTTACCTGAACCTGATGCACCCATGATCCCAACAAATTCTCCTTTTTCTACATTAAAGCTAATTCCTGCAATTGCTTTTGTTAAGTTGGATTTGTTTCCATAGTATTTTTCGATATTTTTAACTTCTAATACATTACTCATTTTTCTCTTTCCTTTCTTATGGTCTTATGCGGTTTAAAGTGTTTAAAAATTTCATTTTTTTTAGCTCTCCGCTTATTTTTCTATTTTCATTATACGATTTATTTTTCCTTCTTTCCATTGATTAATCTTACATTTTTATTACATTTTTGTAAGGTAATTGTGCGTTAACGAAAGCATAGCTTTCGACGCACTTTATGTGCATTTTGCTTCGCAAATATGCACAGTCTAAGGAAAATTAACCTTATTACGAAAGAAAAATTAGAAAGGCAAGATATTTTTCTATCTTACCTTTCATCTCACTATGATTCTTTCCATTTATATCTTGTTTTTAAATCTGTATATTTATTATATGGTAAAAGATTATCTTTTTGTAATCTTCCTATCAGTATAAATTCTTTTATCTTATTTTCTTTACTAAATGCTTTTATACTTTCTAATGAAAAATCCTTTTTATTTATATATTCTTTATATTTATCACCATTTATCAAATACTCTTTAGCAAAATTATCTGCCATCTCTTCTGCTTTTGTATTTTCAATATAATAATCTAGTTTATTTTCTTTCACATGCTCATTTAGGATATGTCCTATTTCATGAAATAGTGTAAACCAAAAAATGTCAGCATATGATTGTCTTATCGTCATACATAATATCATTTTATTATTTTTGTTTTCTATAAATCCTTGTACTGGAGCTCCTTGAAAGTTCTTTACTAATTCAAATATAATTCCACATTTTTTAAATATTTTCTTTAACTTCTGTATCATAATCATCGGATTTTCTTCAAACATTAATTGCTTAATGCTTTCTAACTGATTCTGTAGTTTTTTACTATCATATATATCTTCAATAGTTTCTTTTTCTGATAGTAATTCACATACTCTTTGCCATGCATATAATACATATTCATCAACTTGCACATTTTTTGCTGTTCGATAAGCAACTTTTGTAATGAGTAATTTTTCTATATTTAACAAATTATTGGTCTTACAAAGATTTCTAGCCACAATAACTTCTTCTGTAGGATTATTATATTGGTCTATTAAACCTAATAAAATAGCATATTCCAAAATAGGCTCTATTCTTTTTGTAATTTCTATTTCTTTTTTATCAATATTATTTCGTTCCTGATATTCTATAATTTCTTTGTCATATATTGCCTGCAGATTTAGCCAAAATGTAAATTTTACTCCAAAAACATATTCTAATGCCTTAGCAAATTTAGGTGAAATTCCTTTTTTTCCATTTATTACTTCACTAACATGTTTTGCAGAAAATCCCGTTCTTTCTGCTAGCTCTTCTTGTTTCATATTATTTTCTTCTAATTTTTCTTTTATACTCATTCCCGGATGTAGAATAAAATCAAGGGATAAGCCCGTTATACTTGTCTCCATGATAATCTATCACTCCTCTCACAATTATTTTTTTGTTATCTTTTTGCATTATCACCAATCGATAATTTCCTGTAATTCCAATACCAAAATATTTTTTCATATCTCCTTTTAAAGGATGTGGCTTTCCAAAACCATATTTCATAAATTCTTGGAAATCTTCTGTTGCTTCTATTTGGTTAAATCTTAATTTAACCATCTTAGTTAATTTTAGTCCTATTATTTTTCTTAATTCTTCCATATTTGACATCTTCTTTTGTACTTCATGATTATGCCACTCTATTTCCAAGCCTTTTCCTCTTTTTGTATTTTGTTACCTATTAGGTAATTTTATTTTAGCATATACTTTTTTAGATGTCAATGTTCTTTAATAGAAATTATAACTTTCTATTATTAAATAAAAGGCAAGATTTTGTATCTTACCTTTTCAATTCAGATTAATATAACTATTTTTAGGAAAGATGATTCTTACCTCTGTTCCTTCATCTTTTTTAGAATTTAATTCTATGCCAAGACGTAACTTATCACATAATTTTTTACATAAGTATAAACCAATGCCTGTTGATTTTTGTCCTATCTTTCTTCCATTTTCTCCTGTAAAGCCTCTCTCAAATACTCTTGTAATTTCTCCTTGTTTGATACCAATTCCATTATCTTTTATATATAAAATCAC
Organism: uncultured Clostridia bacterium; assembly: GCA_944386675.1. GTDB lineage: Bacteria > Bacillota > Clostridia > TANB77 > CAG-508 > CAG-269. Next base: position 33,562 of record CALXBY010000004.1, read on the forward strand.
TTTATCTTCTTTCGCTTTTGCAAATATTTCTATTTTCTTATCCTCTTCTTTTGAATACTTAATTGCATTTTGTATAATTTGATTAATAATAAATGTCACCCATTTACTATCTGTATAAACTTCCTGTTCTAAATCTTTTAGTTCTAATCTAATCCTTTCATTTAATAAGGTACTTTTGTTTTTCAATATAGCAGAATTTACAGTCTCTTTTAGGTTAGTTTTGGTAATGATATAGTCTTTTTCTACTGCATTACTTCTAGCATAAAATAGAGCTTGTTCTGTATAATTTTCTACTTTATCCAATTCTTCATCTATACTTTTTGTTATCTCATTTTTATGGTTTTCAATAATCATTTTACTTGCTGCAATTGGTATTTTTACTTCATGAATCCATAATTCTATATATTCTTTGTATTCTTCTTGAATATTTTTATAATAATTTACATTTTCAAGCATAGATTTTCCTGTATCCTGAATAATTTCTTTTAGGATTTTGCCTTCTATAAAGTTAGGTGTTTTTATAATTTCAGAAATCAAATACTTTTCATTTAATTCATTCATATTGGCTTTTAGTTGATTATAAAAATGCTGTTTTCTTTTATATTCAATCAATATAGAAATAGATACAACAATAACTATAATAGCTGCAATATATATTTGTGCTATAATTCCAATATTATATGCCAATAATAATATTTCTATACTGATTAATGCCAATATAATAGTTGCAATCAATATTATTTTATCTTTCATAAAATCTTTAAATTTCATTTTAACAAATACCCCTGTCCTCTTTTAGTTTCTATTCTATCTTTTAATCCTAATTCCTCTAATTTAGTTCTTAGTCGTTTTATATTAACATTTAATGTATTATCATCAATAAATTCTTCACTTTCCCATAAGTAGTCCATAATCTCATCTCTTGATACTACTTTTTCCTTATGCATACTTAAATAATATAAAATACTATATTCATTTTTCGTTAAATCTATCTTTTGATTATCTTTTTCTATGACTCTTTCTGCTATATTTAATACAAATCCATTGCAGTCAATTTTTTCTGGGTTTATACCTGAATTTTGATTTCTTTTTAGCAATCCTGTTATTTTGGCAAGTAATATTTGCAAATTATATGGTTTGGTAACATATTGGTCTGCTCCATAATTTAAACTCATTAATTCATCTATTTCATTATCTCTACTTGTTACCATAATAATTGGTACATTTGATAATTTTCTTACTTCCTTACATACAAATTCTCCATCCATATATGGTAAATTGATGTCTAATAATACCAAATCTGCTTTTTCATTTATGATGTTGCAAATGGTATCATCAAATTTTTCTATTCCTTTTGCCAGAAATCCATTTTTATTTAAAAATGTTTCTAGTTCTTGTCTTAATTTTTTATCATCTTCAACAATTAGAATTTTTTGCATTTTTTTCCCTCCAAGATAATTATATCATATTTTTCCATTTTTTTAATTACATTTTCGTAAGATAATTTGCTATACAATAAAAATAAGAGAGAAGCTTTAGAAAAAAATATTAGCTATTTAAGTAATCTTAAATTATTAAACCAAGATCTAATAATTTTTTCACTTCAAATAGCTAAATCTTTTTTTATTATTATTTATATTCCAAATTCTTTTGCATATTGAACAACACCTTTTATTTCTATATCTGTATCATTTAATTTCACAGCCATAAAGTTTTCATTTGATACCTCAAAAGGTGCTTGTATTCCATATTGTATTGCTGGAATATATCCAAACTTTGGATAATAGTTTTCACTTCCTAAAACAACAGAGTAATGATACCCTAGTTTTTTAGCAATTTTATGCCCTTCTTCTATTAACTTACTTCCTATTCCTTGTTTTTGATATTCTGGTAATACGGCAAGTGGTGCTAAGGCTAGTTCCTCATGGTTTCCTATTTTTATTTTTGTAAATAAAATATATCCTACAATTTTGTTATCTTTAACCGCTACTAAGGATAATTCTGGAATAAAGCTATCACTATTTCTTAAATCTACCACTAAGTCTTGTTCATTTCCATCACTATGCTCAGCTGTTTCAAATGCTGTCTTTACAAGCTTATATATCTCTTCGTAATCTTTTTTATTTTCTTGTCTTATTTCTATCATATCAATCTCCTTCATATTTACTTTTTCTCATGGATTTATATTAACACAAAAAATGTAAATAGGCAATTTTAGATATGAAAAAATACCTTGCATATTGTTTACAAGGTAAATCTTCTATCTCTCAAAAAAGAATTTTATACATCTTTCTTTTTATAAAAATAATTACGTAGCTAATAATCGCTAAGGTTGCAACAATTCCAATTTGTTCTCCTGCTAGTGGTGATAAACTTAATAAATTCCTAAATAGATATGCTGCTACATAAAATCCAATAGCTGTTGTACCAAATAAAAATACATGAACCTTATTAAATGGCATACAAACCTCTTGAACAGCTAATATGCTTACAAATCCAATTAATAAGTACATCATAGTAGTTAATGTATTTTGTTCTATTCCCATACCATTTCCTAAAACTGTTAGAATGACTATATTTAGCATAATTACAATTGCAAATGGAAGTGCATTTGTTAAAGCTGTCTTCAAAAATCTTCCTTTAATTGGTCTTTCATTTCTTTCAAAAGATACAAAGAAAGAAGTATATGCTTCAATTGCCAAATCAATTAATGTAATCTGTATTGGTATAAATGGGAATGCCATGTTGGTTAATATGCAAAATACAGATAATAAGATAGAATATATGGTTTTAATAAAAAATATTCTTGCTACATTTGTAATATTATTAACAACTCTTCTTCCTTCCATTAAGATATCTTTTAGCACGCTAAAGTCTGAATTTAAAAGTACAATTTGAGATACCTGTTTTGCGCTATCTGTTGCATCTGGAAGTGTAATACTGCAATCTGCCTCACGAAGTGCAATAACATCATTAACACCATCTCCTGTCATAGCCACTTTATGTCCCTTTTCTTGCAATGCTTTTACAATAATACTTTTTTGATGTGGTAATACTCTTGCAAAAATGCTGTATTTATCTACTAATCCTGCTATCTCATCATCACTTTTTATCGTTGATAAATCTATGTAGGAATCATAATTTTCAAGACCTGCTGTTTTTGCTATATTTGAAACAGTAAGTGCGTTATCTCCCGAAATAATTTTCACCTCAACATCTTGCTTTTTAAAATATCCTAACATTTCTTTTGCATTTTTTCTTAAAGGATCTTCTAATATGATAGATGCAACCACTTCTAACTCTGGTAATTCTGGTGTACGTATTACTTTATTCGTATATGCAATTCCTATAACCCTTTTTCCTCTTCTTTGTAAATCTGTAATTTTTTCTGGCATTTGTGCCTTACTTTTTTCAAATAGTCTTTCTGGTGCTCCCATAACGATTGTTCCCATATTTTCAAAAGAGATTGCACTCCATTTTCTTTCTGATGAAAATGGTATTTTTTCTATTGTGTTATATGAAATATCTCCTTTAAAATATCTCTTCATCGCTTTAAAGGTAGCATTATTGTCTTCCATACCATTTACAAATGCTATCATCATCTCGTCAAATGACTTTGGCAATACCGCTTCATCATACATTTCTACTTCTGATACTTTCATTTTTCCAGTTGTAATAGTTCCTGTTTTATCTAGGCATATGGTATCTATATGTGCTAAAGATTCTATACTATATAATTCTTGTACAAGCACTTGTTTTTTTGCTAATTTAATAACACCTGATTCTAATGAAATCGTAATTAATAAAACTAACCCTTTTGGTAACATTCCGAAGTAATGCTGCTGATGTTGCAATAACAGCTTGTGTAATATCTGTTTGTCTTGTGATATATGCTTGTATAAATAGAATAATTCCGAATGGAATAATCACAAAGCTTGTAAATCTTGTTACTTTTTTCATAGAATTAATTAGTTCTGAATTATTAGATTTTTGTTTTTTTGCTGAACTGATAATTCTATTTGCAAAATTGTTTTCTCCTACTTTTACAATTTTGGCATAACACCTTCCACTAACTACATAGCTTCCTGAAAGCAATGTGTCTTTTTCACTTTTTAAGATTAAATCTGATTCTCCTGTAAGTAAAGATTCATTTACTTCTATTTCTCCACTAATAATTTGTGCATCTGATGGAATTTGGTCTCCTTGTGCTAAAACAATTGTATCTCCTAATACAATTTCTTCTACTTCTATTTTTTTCTCTTTTCTATTTCTAATAACTGTCGCCTTTGCCGTATTTAGAATAGATAATTTTTTTACTAAATTTTTCCCATGTATCTCTTGTATAATTCCAATTAAGACATTTACTGCAATAATTGCGAAAAAGAATACATTTGTATATGCTTTTACTGAAATTAACGCAATTGCAATAATTAAGTTATATAAATTAAATAATGTAAACACATTGTCAGCAATAATCTTCCAATTTGATTTTAAATTATCCTTTGGAAGTGTATTCACATTTCCTTTTTGTATTTGTTCTTCTACTTCTTTGTTTGATAATCCTTGTATTTTTTCCATTTTTTATATCTTTCCTTTCTTTTATCATAAGTCTCAACATCTATTACACGATTCAAAAATAAAAAGGTTGGAAAATTTTAAAAAAAAATAAAAAGCCATCTATGTTAGATGACCTTTCATTCTATTCTTCGTTTTTTTGCTTTTCTCCACATTTAGCACAATACTTATCATTCCTATTCAAAACAGAACCACATGTATGGCAAGTTTCATTTAATTTTATACCACAATATGTACAATATATATGACTTTTATCCTGTGAAGCACCACATTTGAAACAAGTCTTTTGATTTTGTTTATAAATAATATATATGATAACACCTGCTATATTGGTAATTAATGTGATACCTCCCCATAAATATGGATTTAATTTTGATTTTAGTGCATTTTGATAAATATATAAAGCAAGTAATACCCAATATATCATAAAGAAAAACATCATAATGGCAAGTGTTACTTTTATATACATTTTTCCATTTTCAACTGGATGAATCTCATTGATAAAATATATTTTTTCTCCTGTATCATGATTTGCTATATAACTTAATAAATAAACTTGTTTACTATCAAAATCTGACTCATAAAATATTTGATCTTCTGATTCTTTTTGAATTTCTGTGTCAAAGTTTGATAATACTGTATTGATAATCAATTCTTTATTAGTTGTTAATCTAAAAATTGCTGTATCATTATTCGGATTTACAAAATAATCATTTGTCATATTATCTGCTTTGTTTAAGGTGAATTTTTCTTCATTTGCAAATTCAGAATTTTTACTACTATACACAATTTTATTTTCTTTGTCTAATATTAAAACATCTACAACATCTTCTGAATTGTCTGACATATTTTTAATTTCTTCTTTTATATTTTCTAAATTATGATTGCCAGTTTCTAGTGTTTCATGAATCCTATGATAGTCATATATAAATGTTAATTTACTTTGAAAGGCATTTCCTATAAATAGAATCAGACTAATTCCTACTAATATAGCAATAATTATATATATTAAAACAACTTTTTTAAATGGTATTTTTTCTATAAAATTATTCATAACATTCACCTCTTGCATTTTCCTTCAAGGCTATTGGTAACATGATTAATATTGCAAGTGCTATCACAGCAATTGCCCCTACAATAAATCCCCAAACATTTATATTTAGTATAATTAGTGTACTTGGTAAAAATAATAATAAGACAATTGCTAATATAAATAATTTTTGCATTCTTTTTTCTCTTGCCTTTTGTTTTAATTCAAAGCATTTTTTATCTATCGATGGCTCTAAATTGGATAATACATTTTGTAAATTTTTATCCATATAAATTTCCTCCCTTTTTTATTCTTTTTTCTAGTTTCTTCTTTCCTTCATGTATCCTACTTTTTACAGTTATTGGCTTTGTTCCCATTTTTTTAGCAATTTCCTTTAAAGAATAATCCTCTAAATATTTCAGCTTTATTGCCTGTGCTTGTTCAAATGGTAATGTATCGATTTCTTTTAATACCATATCTAGTTCATTTTTTTCCGCAATCTTATCTTCTATTGAAATGGTATCAGATATGGTTTCTATATCAATCTCTGATGCAATCTTCTTATTTTTCTTTAAATAATCTAAATAACAATTCTTTGCAATTTTCATAAGATATGTACTAAACATTGCTTTTCCTTTTACATCAAACTTATCTATATGTATTACCAATTTTAAAAATGTCTCTTGTACCAAATCTTGTGCAATTTCTTCATCTGCTGTTAATTTGATTAGAAATTTTGATACATACGGATAATATATGGTAATTAATTCATTAAATGCTTCTTTTTCTCCTTTTTGGCACTGTATAATTAATTTTATTTCATTCAAGCTAGCACCTCTTTTCTGTTTTCCATTTATTACACGATTGTAAAGTAAAAAGGTTGGTGTTTTTATAATATTTATAACTTGTTTATGTTTAAATATATTGTTATATATCTAAATCAATCTCATATTTATCTTTGATTAAAATGTACTTATTTTTATACTTTTCACACATGTTTAAGTTATATTTATTTTCTTCTATGAGATTTTCTATATCTATACTCTCTTGTTGCTTTCTTTGTTCTATAATATTTTCATATTTTATAATATCTTGATAATTATTTTTTATATATTCTTCTGTCATGATTAGACAAATATATTGTATTTCTTTTACATATTCTTTTTCAAAATCTTTTTTCCAATCAAATGGTATATAACATAACATCCCTCGATTATAATATTTTGCTTATTTTCTATATTTGTTTTTATGATTTCTTTTATTATCTTCCATAAATATTGTGTTAACTCTTCATCATCTTCGACTGTTAATGTTGTATTTTTACTTCTAATAAGTCCCATTTTTAAGTGATCTATTGATAGATACGGGTATTTATATTTTTCTAATCCCCACTTAATAATTCATTTACAGTAATATTCAGTTCATTGCATAAGTCAAGCATAATTGATGAATCAGGCATGCCTTTACCAGTTTCCCATTTTGATATTGCTCTGTCTGTTATATTTAATTTTTCTGCAAGTTCTGCTTGCGTCATATTTTTTTCTTTTCTACACTTGGCAATAAATTTTCCAATTTTGACTTGATCCATACTTTTACCTCCTTTACTATTAAAAGTAAATTCCTTATAGTGAAAAGTAAACATACGAATCGTTGAGTGAGGAAAACAACGATTCGTAGAGTAACATAAATTATAATTTGTAATTATCATTTTTTATTGCTTTCATATAAATTTTCTATATTTATTGACTTTTTAGTCATAAATAGATTATAATAAATATAGGAAATGACAAATCCACAAACGTGGTTTTGCCAAGATATAGTTTTAATAAACCATTAGCTCGGCATAGCAGCATGGTTTATTTTTTATTATTTATGTAGTTGCTTATCAACCCAGTTCTTATACAGAACTGCTGTCAAGGCAACGTTTAATGTTAAAGATAACATTAATGCTATTATTAAAAATAGTATTACTTTAACCATAAACATCACCACCCTTCCTACGAATAATCGTAAAATTGGTGGCAAAACCACATCTGCTAACTATCATTTCCTATGGTACTTATTCTACAATATTCTTTTTATTTTGTCTACAAATTTTATTGAATTTATAAATATATTTTTACTTTCAAGACAAATTGCTATTTCTTTCGCTAGAATTATATTAAAAATTATTTTTTTGGGTAATGTTTTAAAGTAGTTATTCATTTTTTATCTTAATTATAAAATATTATTTTTTATGCTTAAATACTGGGAATATTAAAGCAATTCCAATGCCTAAATATATAAGAGCACTAGAAATTGAAGATATGGAAGCATATCCCTCTAAAAAATCCAAAAAGCTTAGATTTAAACCATACGCTCCTATACTTAACATTATTGAAGAAAATACAGCAATAATGCTATTTGTAACAACTTTGCCTCCATTAGCTTTATATTTTTTATATTTGATAAATTGAACTATTGAAGAAATTAAAATAATGAAACTGTTCAAAAGCCATACTGGCAGAACTGCAAGCCTATTCCAATTGTTTGGATCACGTGTATCCAACCATATCAGAAATGTGAGAAAAATTGTTATAATTTCTGCTATTATTACTAATACTAAATACCACTTCCATGAGAATTCTTTTTTTGTTTGTTCTTCCATATAAACCTCCATTTCGTTGCTTTGCTCATCATAAAGCTACACAAAATTTACTATTTTCCCAAAGACTATTCTACTGTCATTGTATCGCTTTTATAATAACATAAATTGAAACCACATTCAACAATTCTTTATCCAGAATATTACTATTTATTTTATATATTCATAAAAGTATCACACCAAAATATGGATATTAAAATTATTCTTCTTTATTTTTATATATTCTGTATGATATCACATAAGATATACTATACATAACAATCATCAAAGCTACTAATAATAGTAATCCAAATTGATTTATAAAATTTTCTAGCATTTCCATATTGATATTAAGATTAGCTTTCATGATTAGGAAACCTGCTCCTGCTGTTATTACTATGATGATAAATAATAATATAAACATTTGAATTCTTCCTTTTTCTGCTCCCCATTTGAATATACTTGGAATTTGTATGGCTTGTATTAAAGAAATTCCAAACATTCCACCTATTGTTGTGGTAATTAAACTTTCATAATTAATATTTATCATATTTTCAGGTCTAATATAGTTCATAACATTTGCAACTATGATAGTTAGCAATAAACCTAATATTCCACCTAAAATGGTTGCTCCTATTGCTAAAATAAATTTTTCTTTTACAATTTCTTTTCTATTAGTAGGCAATGTTAAAATATATTTATTTGATTTTGCAATTTCATCGTAACTAAAAGTTGACAGTGCAATCATACCAACAATTGTGCATATGATAATAGAGCCCCAATTAATGGCTTCTGTACCTACAATCACAATTTCACAAAACAAAACAATAATGATTAAAGATGCTTTGTAACTTGCTAAATTATATAAATCTTTTTTCAATAATCCCTTTATCATAACTATTTTTCCCCCTTAATGTAAAATAACATGATATCTTCAATAGATGGCTTATCAATGGTTGTTATATTATATTTTTTTCTGATAACATTTTTATTGTCTGTCAATATCTCATACTGATATTTTTCTTTTTTATATTTTATATAATCCTTTTCATCTAATTTTAAAAAGTCTTCTTTACTACATTTTATAATTCCATAATTTTCTAATAATTCATTTGTCGGTAAATGAAATAGCATTTTTCCTTTTTCAATAAATACAATATAATCTGATATATGTTCTAAATCTGTTGTAATATGTGTTGATAATAATATTGACCTTGTTTCATCTTCTTCTATATACTTTCTAAATATATCTAATATTTCATTTCTTACTACTGGATCTAGACCACTTGTAGGCTCATCTAATATTAAAAGTTTGGGATTATGTGATATGGCTGTTGCAATTTTTAATTTCATCTTCATACCACTAGAAAAATCTTTTACCAACTTATTGCTTGGTAAATCAAATTGTTTCAACAAATTTATATATTTATTTTCATCCCAAGTTTTATAAACATCTTTCATGATAGAATTTATATGTTTTGCTGTTAAATATTCTGATAAAAAACTATCATCTAATACAACACCAATTTCTTCTTTTATTTCTTTTTCATGTTCCTTGCTATCTTTTCCAAATATGTTTATGGTTCCTTCTGCATTTGTTACATTTAATATAGATTTAATTGTTGTGGTTTTTCCTGCTCCGATTTTCTCCTATTAATCCTACAATGCAACCTTCTGGTACATTAAAGCTAATATTTTGTAGTTTAAAATCTTTATATGCTTTTGAAACATTTTGTAATTCAATATTATTTTTCATACTAAAAATCCCCCTCAAATATCATTTTAAATAATTCTTTTATTTCTTCTTCAGAAATATTGGATATTTTTGAAATATCATATATTTTTTCTATATAGTCTTGGATTTCTTTTAGTTTTTCTTCTCGAATGAGTTCTAAATTTTTAGGAGCAACAAAACTTCCTTTTCCTTGAACTGTTTTTATGAATCCTGCTTGTTCTAGTTCATCATAAGCTCTTTTTACTGTTAAAAAGCTAATTTTTAAATCATTTGCTAAACTTCTTACAGATGGTAACATATCTTCTTCTTTTAGTTCATTGGAAAATATAGCTTGTTTTATCGCATTTTCTATTTGTTCAAAAATGGGGATACTACTATTATTACTAATGATTATATTCATTTTCTTCTCCTTACTGTTATTATCTGTTATGGTATGATTATAACACTTTATAACAATATGTCAATATATTTTCTAAATTTTTTCTATATAATAAAAAAGAGAATTATTGTTTTTTAATAATTCTCCCTTTATTATCTATTCCTCTTCTATTAACTCTAGATTTGCTTGTCTTTTTATTTTACCAGTTGTTGTTTTAATTAATGGTTCTTCTGAAACAATAATTCCCCTTATTGCTTTATACTTCGGCATAACACTATTTACTTCTTTTATTTTTTCAGCTAACACTCTATAAATATCTTCTTTACTTTCTACCTTATATGCTTCTTTCATAATATCTTTATCAAATACAATTTTTACATGTATTTTAATATTATCTTTATCATCTGTTTGTTGTTTTCCAAAAATAAAAGATTCTTTTACGCCTTCAATTTTATTAACTAATCCTTCCATTTCCTCTGGATATATATTTTTACCATTTTTTAAAACAATCACACTTTTTCTTCTTCCACAAATAAATATATAACCATCTTCATCAATTCTAGCTAGATCTCCTGTGTGAAACCATCCATCTTCCATTACACTATCTGTTGCTTTTTTATTATTATAATATCCTAACATGACATTTGGACCTTTTACCACTAGTTCGCCTACACCATCATCAGCTTCATCAATTCTTGCTTGAACATGTGGAATTGGTCTTCCAATAGACCCTACTCTATGATATTCATTTGTTTCTATTCCAATAATTGGAGATGTTTCTGTTAATCCATAGGCTTGACATAAATTAATTCCCCAATTTCTAAATGTTTCGATTACCTCTTTATCTAATGCTGCAGCTCCACTAATAAATAACTTAATACATCCTCCATACATATCATGAATTTCTTTAAAAGCCTTTTTCTTCTCTTCCATAGATTTATCTTTGTATTCTTGCATCAATTTTTTCGTTTCTTCTATTTTGTCTTCTTTTTGAATCATTTTCCATATATTTTTATACATCATTTCATATATAGCAGGAACAAATGCAGCATACGTTATTTTATATTCATTTAAATTTTCCATTATATGTCTGATACCATCACAAAAAGACCTCTCTGCTCCTACATATAATGAAACTAACATACCAACTGTACATTCATATACATGATGTAATGGTAAGAATGATAGGATTCTATCATTTGAATCAACATCTACGACTGATGCATAATCCATTACATTTGAAACTAAATTCTTATGAGAAAGTGCAACAACTTTTGATTTTGATGTTGTTCCTGATGTAAATAACATGATACGCATTTCTTCTGGATTTATCTTTGCATTGATATATTCTCTGTTTCCACTGTCTACCATCTCTTTTCCTTTTTCTATTAACTCTTTTTCAGAATATATTCCTTCATCATGAATATCTATATCCATAGAAATTAAATGTTTTAATTTATTTTTTTCGCTATATTTTATTTTTTTGATAGTTTCTTCATATTTTTTAGAATAAAATATAGCTTCTACTTCTGATCTTTCTATTACTTCTTCTAATTCATTTGCTGGTAATGATTTATCCATTGGAACTACAATTCCTACTCCACATACAACTGATAAATAGGCAAGTTCCCATTCATATCTATTCTCTCCAATAACACCTATTCTTTTTCCCTTTAAGCCTAAACTAATTAGTGCAGTTCCTAAATAGTTTATCATATCTCTTATTTCATTATGAGTATAGGTTTTATATTGCCCTTTTCCTATTTTTATTTTATATCCTGGTTTATCTCCATATAACTCTCTTGTTTTATTTAACATATCTTTTAAGTCTGTTACTTCTAATATATCTTTTGCCATAGTTTTATTTCCTCCGTATATTTATTACTTTTCATTTTTGGTATTTTTTCTTGCCTATAATAGATTAATATAGATATGAAAAAAAGTCAAATGTTATTGTTAATTTTAAGAAAAAATGTCGCATCAACAAACGAACCTAATGCGACACTATAATTTAATCTCAAATTCATTTGAATATATATCCATATATCCATTATCATAAACTGGTTTTACTATTCTATATGTTCCATTAGATAATTTTCCATAATACTGTTCTATATCTAATTTTAAAGTTAATTGATTATCTTCATTTACTTCATAAGCTATATCAATCATCGTCAACTTCTATTGTAACATTTTCTGGACTACGACTAAATTCTTCATTTGATTTTAAATTTTCTTCAAATGTATTTTCATACGCTTTTCTTTCTTCCTCAAAGTCATTATAGTCCATAGACCAAGTGCCAATCTTAATATCATCAAATCCTGCTAATGTATTGAAATCTATAACTTTATATCCAAGTCCAAAATATTCTATTGTTCCTCCATCATTCATAATTCCTGCTGGATTTTGTATACAAAATATTGGCTTTTTCTGTTTTTGCACTCTGTTATAATCTACTACAAAAAATATAATTCCTAAAATTACTATTACTCCTATGATACTAAAACATATTTTTAATCCCTTTTTCATAAATCCCCCTATTTTCCTTGACTTTTTATTTATACATATATTATAATAAATATAGGAAATGACAATTCCACAAACGTGGTTTTGCCGAATTTAGTTGTAAAAAACTCACACCTAACTCGCCAAAGTTTACAGATGTGAGCTTTTTTTATTTATGTAGTTGCTTATCAACCCAGTTCTTGTATAGAACTGTTGTCAAGGCAACGTTTAATGTTAAAGATAACATTAATGCTATTATTAAAAATAGTATTTCTTTAACCATAAACATCACCACCCTTCCTACGAAGAATCGTAAAATTGGTGGCAAAACCACATCTGCTAACTATCATTTCCTATGTTATTTATTCTACAATATTCTTTTTATTTTGTCTACAAATTCCATTAAATTTATAGATATATTTTAACTTTCAAGACAAATCGCTATTTTTTATAAGAATTATAGTATAAAGAGAAGAAAATTTTCAATGATTATCCGTCCTAGCTATTGTAATTTACTTTCACTTTTATATTTCATTAATTATTTTATCTAAACCAGAAAAATCAATAAAATCCACTTTTTTATTATAAGTTTCTATCATTGCTCTATTTTCCGCTGTTTGCTTTTCATTTGGTACATTTTTAACTGCATTATAAAGCAATTTCATCATAGTTTTGTGAACAAAATTTAATTTTGAATAATCAATTCCACCTCTTAAATGAAATATTTTTGCTTTTTCAAAAATTTCCTTTTGTATTTGACTTTTTATGTTATTCCTTATATTATTTATATTTTTTTCATCTGTAGGATCTGACAATCCAATTGTAACCAATATAATTGTTTTGTTTGATATCTTATTTAATTTTTTTAGTGTTTTAGTCATTCCTAATACTCCACCTGCATACAATCCGCCTAAATAAATAATCTTATCATAATTATTTATTTCTTTCACATTTTCAAAAGAAATTGCTTCTATATTAGTTCTTCTTGAAAGTTCTTTTGCATATTGTTTTGTTGTTCCATAATGAGAGCCATATATTATAATATTACTCATAACAACCTCCGTATTTTTATATTTATTTTTTAAATACTAGAATTGCTTTTGCTCTTCCTGTAATTGACATGGTAACTAATTCATATCCATCTTGTAACATTTCATTTGCTTTTTCTTCTACTTTCTGAGCCATATCGTCTGCTTTTGGTGAATACTCTATAACAACTGTTTTATACATTTTTCCACCTCCTAACCTATTACAAATTGTAATTTAATTTTCTTCTTTTATATATACTTTTTTATTATATTGTATATCTTTTCACTATGAACTATATAACTACTATGATTTTCTTTAGGTACTATTTCTAATGTACTATTTTTTATATTATCTGCAATTAATCTAGTATGCTCTTCTTTTATAATATCTTTTTCTCCTGCTAAAACATAAGTAGGAATTTCTATTTTTCCTAGGTCTTGTATTGTTATATTAGGTTCTTGTATCATCATTTTTAGTATCTTATTTCTAGTAAAAAAATAAACTATTTTTGCTAATATAAGCATAGATTTAGGCACTTCATTTGGATTTAAATTAGCTCCACTTATGATTAGTTTAGATAATAATTTTGGCTCTTTTATTGCAATTAATAATCCTATTATACCACCATCACTAAATCCATAAAATATAGGTTTATTTATTTTCAATTTTTTTATAAACTCAATCATGTCTTCAGCCATCAAATTATATGATATTTTTTCTGTTTTTTCACTCTTTCCGTGACATCTACTGTCAATAGCATATACTTTATAATTATCTTTTAGCTTATTTATTAGCACATCAAATATTTGATGTGTTTCACCATTTCCATGTACTAATATAATTGGCATTCCATTCCCATAGATTTCATAATATAAATTCACATTATTTGCATTAATATACATTCTAATCTCCTCTACAAATTACCAAATTAATATTTGTCATTATACTATCATAAAAAAGAGAATTATTCTACACTATACATATAAAATAATTCTCTTAACATTTTTCTTATATTTTATTTTTATTCTGGTTTTATATAAAACTGATTTGTTCATTTGCTATCTTCCAACTTTTCTGTTTTGCTTCTGTAATTTTATCTCCTGGTTCACTTCTTCCTATTAAAAATGGAGAATTGTCATCATGCTTCTTCATATTTTCTATTGCAAATTGCTTATTGGCATTTGCATAACAATATTTGCATAAATGTCCACAAGTATTGTATGCTCCTATGTCATTCCCCATTAAGCAATTACACTCTTGTCTTAAATTTTTTCTTTTTGGTGGTTGTAAAGTATTGTTTATAGCTTTTTCAATAATCTCTTGACTCATACAACCATTACATTGTAATCCATATTGTGATAAATATGTTTTTTCACAGCAAGCATGAATGACCATCTCGTTTTCTTTTCCGATTTTGCTAAATGCTTTTGCAATTTCCATTTGCTCTTCTTTTGTTGGCGTCTTTATGTCTGGGGCATTTCTTTTTACTTTTTCATATACATCTAAAAAGCTAATCGTACAATTATGTGTATAGCCTTTTAATTCTTTTGCCATTTTTTCAAAACATTCTATATGTTTACTAACATCAAATCCATTTCCTATAAATATAGGGTCATATCTCCAACCAATAGAATCTACACCAATATGATTTGATAATTTTTTAAAACCTTCAATTACTTTTGGTTTATCTGGTACATTTGGCTCAATATCTTTTCCGTAAGGGGTAATGGTTACAAACCAGTATTGTTTATACATATCTAATTCATCTAAATAGGTAAGCATTGGCTCTGGATTTTTTGTACAAAATGCTAAACAATCTACAACCTCTGGCGATAAATTGTATTTTGTTACTTGATTTGGATTATATGGATTTCTTACTAATACATATCCTTCTCGTATTCTATTCATAAGCCATTTGGCATAAAATGCTGGTATATCTGTTCTACACCCTGTATTTATAATCATAATGATTTCTCCTTTAAATCTTCTATCATTTGCTTATCTAATAAATCAATATCATTAGCTATTTTCTTTCTCATTCCATTTATACAAATACATAAAATGATTATAATAGTATCTACAGCAATGTAATATCCCGCTTTACTATACCCTTTTTCCTCTATATAATTTTTTAAATTATATAAATTATCATCAGAGAGTTCAATTTCTTCACCATTTTGATAATATAATGTAAATTCATAGTTATTAAAATCCATAAAAAATTGTATTTTTTTCAATTGATTTATATCATATGTTTCATCATAATATTCACTGGTTTTTAACATATTTTCTATGAATTCTTTATTATTGTCATTTACATTTACAATACTTCTTCCTAATCCGCTAAATATATGATATCCATTATAGATTATCATTATAATTCCTATAGCAATGACTAGCATTAGCAATAATTCAAAAAACACAAATAATTTCCTTTTCATATAAAACCCCTAAATTTTTTTGCATCATTTTATAATTCTCTATTCTTAAAATTTATATTTGCTTTTGGTTCAATAATTTGTTTTTCAAATCATATAGTTTTTGAGATAAGTCCACATAATATTTTTGTGGATTATTCAATCTTTTTACTTCTTCCCAAATGGTATCTAATTGCTTTTTGGAATATTCTACAATCTCATTTAAAGTTGGTTGTTTATATACTAGCTTTCCATTTTCAAATATTTTTTCTTGTAATTCTTTGACATAGTAATTATTTAGTTTCTTTCTTTTCCAAGTATTGTATTGGTCAAAAATTTCAAATTCTCCTTGTGGTTCTTTTTCGTCTTTTAACATAATAATATCTGCTAAAGCATAATTCGTTTCTTTAGAATAAAAACGATATACCTTTTTAAAACTTGGATTTGTGATTTTTTCTACATTTTCACTAATTTTGATTTTTGGTATAATTTGTCCATCTTTTTCTATTGCTGCTAATTTATATACACCACCAAATACAGAATCACTTTTAGCTGTAATCAAATTTTCACCTACACCAAATAAATCTATCTTAGCATCTTGTTCTATTAAAGAACTAATTAAATTCTCATCCAATGAATTTGTTGCACATATTTTACAATCTGGATAACCTGCCTCATCTAATATCTTTCTAACTTCTTTAGATAGATAAGCTAAATCTCCACTATCTAATCTAACCGCAACTGGTCTAATTCCTTGTGGCTTTAAGACTTCATCAAATACTTTTATTGCATTTGGTAATCCACTTTGTAATGTATGATATGTATCTATTAGAAATGTACAATTATTAGGATATAATTCTGCATATGTTTTAAAAGCTTCATATTCACTATCAAAACTTTGTATCCAGCTATGTGCCATTGTTCCACTTGCGGGAACATTAAATTTTTGGCTAGCTGCTGTACAAGATGTTCCCACTGCACCTCCTATAATAGCTGCTCTAGCCCCATATATTGCTGCTGACACTCCATGTGCTCTTCTGGCTCCAAATTCCATCACTGGCTTTCCTTGTGCTGACCTTACAATTCTTGCTGTCTTTGTTGCAATTAAGCTTTGATGATTTACCATTAACAATAGCATCGTTTCTAAAAGTTGTGCTTCACTAACTGGTGCTTTTACAGTTATTAATGGTTCATTTGGAAATACCACTGTTCCTTCTGGTATTGCCCAAATATCTCCCATAAATTTAAAATTTTTTAAGTAGTTTAGATATTCTTCTGAAAACATATTTTGCTCTCTTAAATACTCTATATCCTCTTCATCAAATTTTAAATTTTGTATAAATTCTATAATTTGTTCCAATCCTGCTACAATCGCATATCCTCCACCGTCTGGAACTTTTCTAAAAAATACATCAAAATATGCGACATCATTCTTATTTTTTGAAAAATATCCATTTGACATTGTAAATTCATAAAAATCTGCTACTAATTCCAATTTTTCTTGATTCATATTTTTCTCCTTCCTATTTTCATTTACTATCACCTACAATTTCATATGCGATTTCAAAACTTTTATATTATCATACTACAAAAAAGAAAATTATTCTATACAAAATTTGTATAAAATAATTTTCTTTAACTTCTTTTTATTAATTATCTTCTGTCATCACATATTCTGTTGCATCTGGTTCTTGCATATCTTCATCTGAAACAGTGTTAAAGGAATATTCATATTGCATTTTATAGAACTCTGTATTTCCTTCATTTGTCAAAAGTTCCTGAATTACTTGTAATACCAAACCTGTTTCCTTTTCTATATAAATTTCAGATTTTGCTTCTGATTTACCAAATTGTGCACTAAAAACATAACATTCTCTTTC
The DNA here is from genome assembly GCA_944386675.1 of uncultured Clostridia bacterium. Lineage (GTDB taxonomy): Bacteria > Bacillota > Clostridia > TANB77 > CAG-508 > CAG-269. The sequence continues at coordinate 51,736 of CALXBY010000004.1, forward strand.
ATCAACATTTCCTGTTGTTATTTTATATGCCGTACTTATCAAAAATGTATCTTCTAACGAATCCAAATATAAGATATTATCAATTGGTGATATATAGGAATACTTATTCTCTTCTGATTGTATTTCTAAAGTTTTCCCATCCACATTTTCTGTAAATACTTTACTTTGATCTGGATATATATATTGCACTATTCTATAATTTTCCACAAAATTTTCCATCGTAAGTTTCTCTATATTATCTTTACAATAATATTCTCGAGTTTCTACTAATGAAGATTCATCATATTGTGATGTTTTTACATATACATTCTCATCATTTTGCTCATATGTTTTAAACCTATTGTGTAATGATGTTAATATTATCATATTTCTTCCTGGAAAAGCAACAAACAATATAACCAAAATCAGTATACTAGATAACAAACTTAATTTTAATATTCTTAATTTATGATTATATTTTTTTATGTATTTTACTTTCTTTTTTTCTTTTTGGCTATCTTCTTCCGGAAGTTCTTTTTGCATAATGTCTAAAATTTTTTTACATTCTTTACACTCATTAATATGTTCCTCTATATATGCATTTGTTTCTTTGCTTGTTAGTTTGTCAATATAATTTGGTAATAAATCTTGAACAATTTTGCAATCATTTTTCTTTTTCATTTTCATTCCCCTCCTTTAATTTCTGTTTTCCTCTATAAAAAGTCACTCTTGCCCAGTTTTCTGTTTGATTTAAAATCATTCCTATTTCTTTAAATGATAGTTCTCCAGTAATTCTTGTGTTAATTCCTCAGAGACATCTCTATTGTGTGTTAAACAGAATAAATATTTATATACTGTTTCAAAATATTCTTCATATATTTGCTCCATATCCTGCATAACTTTATCCCCCTTTGTATATATGGCGTACAAGTTTCTTTTTTGTTACAATTTTTTCAATTAATTTATATCACTTTCATATAAAATTATCAATCCATTAAACTTTCTATGATATATTTACCTCCCAAACAAAAACGCCCCAAAGGGCGTTTCTTATAATTTATTCATCAATTGTTGATATTCCAAGTGTAATTTCTTCTAGTACATCTAGTACTGCTTTTACTGTGTCTAATGCCGTAAACATTGGTACATTGTTCTGGGTTGCACATCTTCTAATATAGCTTCCATCTGTTTCTTGGTCTATAGAATCAATATTTCTTGTATTAATCACATAGCTGACATATCCTTTTCTTAAAGATTCTAATATTTCTTCACTACCTTCACTAATTTTCTTTTTCACTCTTGTTCTAATACCATGTTCTTTTAAGAATTTAGCAGTTCCTTTTGTTGCTTCTATATTAAATCCTAAGTTATAAAATCTTCTGATTAATGGTAATGCTTCTTCTTTGTCTTTATCTGCTATTGTTACAAAAATTGTTCCATAATTTGCAAGTTTCATTCCTGTAGATTGTAATGCTTTATATAATGCTCTTGTTAATTTTTTATCATATCCGATAGCTTCTCCTGTTGATTTCATTTCAGGAGAAAGTGTTGCATCTAATCCTGATAATTTTGAGAATGAGAATGCTGGTGCTTTTACATACCATTTTTCTTTTTCTTTTGGGTATACTTGTGTTATTCCTTGTTCTTTTAAAGATTTTCCAAGCATAGCTAATGTTCCAATATCTGCTAAAGAGTAACCTGTTGATTTTGAAATAAATGGTACTGTTCTAGATGACCTTGGATTTACTTCTATTACATAAACATCTTCATTTTTATCCACGATAAATTGAATATTATATAATCCAACAATACCAATACCTAATCCTAATTTTACTGTATAGTCTATGATTGTATCTTTCGCTTTTTGGCTAACACTAAATGTTGGATATACACTAATACTATCTCCTGAGTGAATTCCTGTTTTTTCAACATGTTCCATAATGCCTGGTATAAAGACATCTTTTCCGTCACATACAGCATCTACTTCTAATTCTTTTCCTGTTATATATTTATCAACTAATACAGGTTGTTCTGTATTGATTTCAACAGCTGTTTTTAAATATTTTTCTAATGCTTTTTGATTAGAAACAATTTGCATTGCTCTTCCGCCTAATACATAGCTTGGTCTTACTAATACTGGATAACCAATTTCACTTGCCACTTTAATTCCATCTTCTATGTTTGTTACCGCTTCTCCCTTTGGTTGTAATAATTTTAAATCTTTCATCACTCTTTCAAAAGCATCTCTATTTTCTGCTTTTTCAATGGCATTTACATCTGTACCAATAATTTTAACTCCTAATTTTGAAAGTGGTCCTGCAAGATTAATTGCTGTTTGTCCACCTAAAGCTGCCACAACGCCTTCTGGTTTTTCTAGTTCTACAATATTCATAACATCTTCTACAGTTAATGGTTCGAAATATAGCTTATCACTAGTTGTATAATCTGTTGAAACTGTTTCTGGATTGTTATTAATGATAATTGCTTCATATCCTGCTTCTTTAATAGTCTTTACTGCATGAACTGTAGAATAGTCAAATTCTACACCTTGTCCAATTCTAATTGGTCCAGCACCTAACACAATGATTTTTTTCTTATCACTTACAATTGATTCATTTTCTTCTTCATAGGTAGAATAAAAATATGGCACATAGCTTTCAAATTCGCTACTACAAGTATCTATCATTTTATATACAGGATATATGTTATTTTTCTTTCTTAATTCATAAATATCTGCTTCTTTTTTCTTCCAAACATTTGCAATATATTTATCACTAAATCCCATTTTCTTAACAGTTTTTAATGTATCAATATCTCCTACATTTTTCTTTAACACTTTTTCCATTTCAACAATATTTTTAATTTTCTCTAAGAAAAACATATCAATTTTAGTAGTATTATATATCAATCCTAAATCTACATTTCTTCTCATTAATTCTGCGATAGCATAAATTCTATCATCTGTTCCATCTTTTATGTATGTCATCATTTCTTCTGTTTCCATCTCATCAAATTTCTTATGATAAATATGACATACACCAGTTTCTAATGACCTTATTGCTTTTAATAAACTTTCTTCAAATGTTCTTCCAACACTCATAACCTCTCCAGTTGCCTTCATTTGTGTACTTAACTTATTTGAAGCAAGTGTAAATTTATCAAATGGAAATCTTGGTATTTTGCAAACCACATAATCTAAAGCTGGTTCGAAACTTGCTGGGGTATTTGCTAATGGGATTTCTTCTAATCTCATACCTACTGCGATTTTAGCTGAAACTCTAGCAATTGGGTACCCACTTGCCTTTGAAGCTAGTGCTGATGAACGAGATACCCTTGGGTTTACTTCTATAACATAATAGTTAAAAGAGTGTGGGTCTAAAGCAAATTGAACATTACATCCACCTTCTATTTTTAAAGCTCTAATGATTTTTAGGCTACTATCTCTTAGTAATTGATATTCTTTATTTGTTAAAGTTTGGCTTGGTGCGACAACAATAGAATCTCCTGTATGAACACCAACTGGATCTAAGTTTTCCATGTTACAAATCGTGATAGCTGTATCATTATGGTCTCTCATTACCTCATATTCAATTTCTTTATATCCTTTAATACTTTTTTCTACTAGTACTTGATTCACTGGAGAAAGTTTTAGAGCATGTTTTAATAATGGTTTTAATTCTTGTTCATTATCTGCAAAGCCTCCACCAGTTCCTCCTAAAGTAAAAGCAGGTCTTAAAACAACTGGATAACCAATTTTATTGGCTGCTTCAATTCCTTCTTCCTCTGATTCTGCAATAATAGATTCTAATACAGGTTCTCCTAACTCTTGGCATAATTCCTTAAATTTTTCTCTATCTTCTGCCTTTTCAATGCTTTCACTACTAGTTCCTAAAAGCTCTACTTGGCATTCTTGTAAAACGCCTTTTCTATATAGTTGCATTGCTATATTTAATCCAGTTTGCCCACCTATTCCTGGTAAAATAGCATCTGGTCTTTCGAATCTTATAATTTTAGCAACATATTCTAATGTTAATGGCTCCATATATACTTTATCAGCAATGGCTGTATCTGTCATAATGGTTGCCGGGTTGGAATTTACTAATATAACTTTATATCCTTCTTCTTTTAGTGCTAAACAAGCTTGTGTTCCAGCATAATCAAATTCTGCTGCTTGTCCAATCACAATTGGTCCAGAACCAATCACTAATACGGTTTTTATATCTTTTCTTTTTGGCATTTTATTCATTCCTTTCTTTAAAAAACGATTTCTATTTCCAATTTTTCTTACTAAATTCGAAAAAGAATTAGTATATTGCTAGGCAAACGAGATTTGAATTTATGAGGCGTACGATTTGTACGTCGATTAAATTCAAATCGAAGTTTAACGACGCAAGATGCTGATTATTTTTCGAATCCCCCCATTATTTTAATAAATTTATCAAACAAATACCCACTATCTTGTGGTCCTGGTGCACTTTCAGGGTGATATTGTACACTAAATACTTTATCTTTTTTACATTCCACACCTTCAATTGTGTTATCCAATATATTTTTATGTGTCGCAACTAAATCTGTTTTCTCTAATGATTTTTCATCTACTGCATAACTATGGTTTTGACTTGTAATTTCAATCTTATCTGTTTTTAAATTTAATACTGGATGGTTTCCACCTCTATGCCCAAATTTTAATTTATATGTTTTTGCACCATATGCTAAACTAATCATTTGATGTCCTAAACAAATTCCAAAGATTGGATATTTTCCTTTTAATTCTTTTACAAGCTTAATAACCTCTTTTACATCTTCTGGATCACCTGGTCCATTTGATAAAAAGACTCCATCTGGTTTTAAACTTTCAATTTCTTTTGCTGTCGTGTTATATGGCACAATTGTTACATTACAACCTCTTTTATTTAAACTTCTTATGATATTTAACTTAATACCACAATCAACTGCTACCACATTATATTTGTAACCCGCTGTTCTAGAATACCATTTCTTTTTACAACTTACTTTTGATACAGCATCTTTTGGAATATCATATGCATTTAATTTTTTTAACGCTTCTTCTTTACTAGTTGTAATATCTGTAATAATAACCTTTCTACTTCCTTTATTTCTGATACTTCTTGTTAATTTTCTAGTATCAATACCTGAAATTCCTGGTATATCATTTTCCTCTAAATATTCTGATAATGTTTTGGTATAACGGAAATTGCTTGGTAAATCATTATACTCTCTTACAACCATTCCACCAATTGTTGGTTGTCTTGTTTCATAATCTTCATCTGTAATTCCATAATTTCCGATTAATGGATATGTCATCACTACCATTTGATAGGTATATGATGGGTCTGAAACAATTTCTTGATACCCAACCATTGAGGTGTTAAAAACAATTTCACAAATGGCTTCTTTATCAGCACCAAATCCATACCCTAAATATTCTTCTCCATCTTCTAGTACAATTTTTTTGTTAAATGTTTTCATAAAAACCTCCATCCATATATATAATTTTCTATAATGCAAAAAAAAATAAGGAACAAAACTCCTTACTTAAAATGGAAATGAAAATAAAGCAACTATTAAAAAAACAGCTGAAATATTTATGCAATTACTTTTTTCTAAATAGTTTTTCATTTTCTTACTCCCTTTTATATTTTATATCTTTACTATTATACCAGAAACAATATACAGATTGCAACATTTTTTATTATTTTTTATAGATATGGGAACAACCTGTGCTCCCTAACCAGGTTTGCACAGGTTGTAATTAACTTTTACAATACAAAGATATCTCCACTTATAGTAGAAGCCTGAAATTTTACTATCTCATTCCCATTAGTTTTGTGACTATTATAAAATTTGCCACTTACACTTTTAGCTTCCACTTCAACACATGCAGCTTTAAACTCTGTTCGGATATCTGCCTTCACTGTTGAAACATAAACACTACTTTCTTTGTCTGGTGCATGCTTAATCCTTACCTCACCATCTTTGGTCTTTATTCGAAGCTCTTTCGGTAACAAACCTTCAACTTTAACATTACCCGAAATTGTACCAATAGAAAGATATTTTATGCCGTTTTCAGGAATTGCTATTTTCATTTCAAGATTTCCGACCTCTTCTTTTTCTTCAGTAGCTATAACCAAATCTTCTTTACTTATAATTTTAAAACCTGCATTTTTAGGAGAAACCCCATAGAGCCATATCTGTACTTTATTCGCTTTTGTTGCCTGTACAGATACATTAATTTTTCTCGCTGTAATAATAATTCTCTCTGTTTCCTTTACTCGAAAAGACTCCCTTTTGTCTATCCGATGTTCTTTTACTCCTTTTCCCATAATTTTTTCTTCCTTTCTTTTATTTTTTTATTGCTTTAAAATAATTTTAGGAAATTTCCACTAATGGTCATTGCCTATATTATTGCGGTATTATACCATAGAACACCTACAAATTCAAGTTTATATGCTCTTTAGCTTTTATTTTTCATCTTCTCCATAAATTTTATCTACTATTGGAAATGCTTTCCAAGCCAAAGGCCAACCACAATAGAAAGCTAATTGTGTAATAACTTCTACTATTTCTGTTTTCGTAATTCCATGTGCTTTTCCCATTGCAATATGAGATTCAAATGGTCCTTCTACAATTCCTTTTCCAAATAAAGCTGCAATGGTTATCATACTTCTATCTCTTGGATTTAGTTTATCCTCCCTTGACCAAATTTCTCCAAATAATACATCATCATTTAGTTCTGCAAATTTTGGAGCTAATTTCCCTAAATTATCTCTTCCTGCTGTTTGTTTTTCCATAATACATTCCTCCTTAAAATTTATTATTTTATATTTTTTAATATTATATACATTTAGATATTTTCAAAATAGTTTGCTATTTCTTGCATTCTATTCATTTGGTCTACCTTAAAAGGACATCTTGTATTACAATGTCCACATTGAATACAATCTTTTGCTGTCTTTTCTAAGTTTTTATAATGGTCTTTTGCCAATATATCTCCTGCTTTTGACAAATCATAATATTTATTAATTAACCCTATATCCAATCCCATAGGACAAGGTTCACAATGATTACAATATACGCATTTTCCTGTTGCTTCTGGTGGTGTAAATTCACTAATAATAGAATAATCTTTTTCTTCCTCAGTTGCTTTATTAAACTTCAAAATTTCTTCTAAATCTTTTTTACCTCTAATTCCTGGAAGTACTGTTAAAACACCTGGTTTATCTAAAGCATATTGTATACATTGAATTTTAGTAAGTGCTTTTCCAAATGGAGAAGTTCTTTCATCTAATAATTGTCCACTAGAAAATGCTTTCATGACAGATATGCCAACACCTTCTGCTTCACATCTTCTATATAATTCCATTCTTTCATTTACACTACCATTGGCATAAGTACCTTGCTCATAATCATATGCTGGATTAATACTAAAATTATACATACTTACCTTATACCACTTAGAGTTTACTTTAAGTCAATACTTTTTATAAAATATGTTAAAAATAATAGAGCTGTTTTAACAACTCTATTGAAAACTTATCTATATTCTTCTTTATCTTCATCCCAAGAATTTGGCTCATAAACAGTTCCTACAAACCATATTTCATTTGTTTCTTTATCTCTAATAAAATACAAAAATGGTTTATCCATTTTAATTTCCTCTGGTTTCGTACGATTATCATCAATCATTGCAGTAATATCCATAGTAATAGCAGTAACTGCTGCTGCTTTTATACCTCTTTCTGTAAAGTCTATGTCTGCTTTGTGTAAGGCATTACCAACATACAGACTTGTATCTGCCATATTTGAAAAATCTGCTAAATTACCATCAAAAGCATCTGTAATTCCTAACTTCATTAAATCTTCCTTTAATGGTAAATCATAATCAAAAGAAAATTTAGGTATTGAAATATTCACTCCATAACTTGTTTCTGAAGCTAAAATTTCATTTTCTATAATACGGTTTAATTCTTCTGTCGTAAATGTATCAACATATTCAGACAAATTATCTTCTGGCATAATTGCAACAAATTGTAATTGTGTATTATCATACTTTTTTAAATCCATCGTCAAAGCCGTTATGTCTTTATCTTTATAATATCCAAATTGTTCATTCTTTGTTTCTTTATGCATCATGGTTGCTGTCATTTTATTACCATCGTCTAAATAGAAATCTTCTCCATAGGTATCATTTGTATCAAAAGAATTTGCCCATTCCATATCTATTGCTAGAGCATTTACAAGAATCATATTGGTAGCTGGATTTTGTACTGTATGGTCATCTAACATATTTTTTATAATTCCCAAAGTTTTATTTTCTATCCACTGATTTATATTTGTTGCATCTCGAAATGCGTCATAATTAATTTCTGCATTATATTTTTTCGTTAATATATTTTTATAATCTTCCTTTACAACATTAGCATATGTATCTCTTATATATACGCCATTTGCCAAAGATAACACATCATCTATAGGATTATATTTTGTTAGATTTAATCCTTTAATCACATTTTCAATTTGTGTTTTGGTATTTCCATTTGCACCTTCATCTAACATATTTAATGCATATTTTATTGATAATGGACTATATACCATATTTTCTTTTTTATTTTCCAATTTTAAAAATTTCATTGAAAAATCAGATGTGCTCATATCTGCTAAACCACTTCCTGTTACTGTAGGATTTCCCTTTGTTTCTTTGTTTTTATTAATAATGATTGCTAAGGTTGCTACTATTATAATTGCTAATAATATCAATAATATAACCATTGTTTTAAATTTTATTTTTAATTCTTTTTTCTCTTGCATTTTTAATCCCCTTTTTCTTTTATTTTTGATTAATTGTTTTCTCCCAAACACTTCTTATTAATTTTAAAGATAATGTAGATAATATAAAACCTATGACTGGAACTAATGAACTTAAAGCTACATTTGTAAACTTATTTATCATATTTGAATAAATAATAACTACTATATATGTCAATATGCAAATACAAATTTTTCTGGTCCAACTTGTTTCCCATCTTTTGTCTAATTCAACTCTTTTGTTTCTTTCCTTAATTTCTAAAATTTCTTTTTCTAATTCTTCATTACTCATTTTTCTTCCCCCTTTTCTTTATTAAACATTTATTTTTATAAATTATATCAATAAGTTTCTTTTTTTACAATAAAATAAACAAAAAAGCTTACAAACATTTCTGTCCATAAGCTTTTTTCATGGTACCGATGGTGGGACTCGAACCCACATGGTTTCCCGCTGGATTTTGAGTCCAGTGCGTCTACCAATTCCGCCACATCGGCATATAATATATACTAATATATATTAGCATATATCTTTTAAAAAGTCTAGAATAATTTAATAAGTTTTTCAAAAATTCTTGAAACCCGCTTCTTATCTATGATATAATGTAGCTAAGTAAATTTCAGGAGGTCATTTATGGATATTGTTTATGAAAATGATGATAATTTAGCATTATTCCAAAATAATTGTTTAGCATTAACTATTAGACAAGAATATCGTCTTCAAGTTACTTATAAGGTTTTTAATAAAAGTCTTTCTGTATCTGTAAAATCTATATTTAGTGCTGCTGTACTTACTGTTTTAAATATTTTTATTTAATTTTTTTACTTAATTTATTCATTTGTTTTTGTACATATATCATGAAATCGTCTTTGTCATTTATAACACCAATATGCTCATGATATTTTTTAACTTCTTCTTTTAAAGCTTCTATATCATTTTCATTCTTAGCTTTTTTAAACATCGGATCAAAATATTCTGTATAACATAACTTTTGGATTGCTAAAAAATGATTTTGTATTTCTTTTACATATATATTTATCTCTTTTTCTAAAATTTTCTTTTTATTTTTATTTAGTGTTTTTGTATTCATTAATCTATTATTCTCTACTATTGTATCTCTTGCTTTCATCATTTTGTCAAAAGAGCTAAGCAAAAATTCATATGCGTTTTTACCTGCAAATTTTTCAAATGCGTCTTCAAAATCATCACTATTTTCAAGTATACTTTTCAATAATGGCATATGTCCTATAACATAGATAACTTGTTGTAAAATAGCACATAAAATTGGGAAGTATTGATTATAAATTGATTTTATTTGTATACCAAAATAATGGTGGTTTTCTTGCTTTTTATTAAAAACCATAGCAATAATTAATTGCATCGCTGCTTCATTTATAGCTAATCCTTTTATATTATATGCTCCAAATTTACATAGTCCCATTTGTTTGGGCATTCCTTCACCATTATTTTCTTGGTTACATTGTATATAGTGGAAAATTTCATGGAACATAACCTCATCTATAACTTTTATATTTTCTACTCCTCTAATATAAATCGCATTTGTAGAAACAATATAATTTACTTTTGTAAATTTTTCTGGTATATCTGCTACATATATTTTGGCTTCTTTTATTTTTTTATACATATGTTTACCATTAAATTCTGTAATCATTTCCTCCATTTTTTTAGTTGTTTCTGTGGCGATATATTCTATTTCCTCTTCTGTTAATTCTCTAATTGGTTTAATATTATATCTTTTTAATTCTCCACTTATTTCCATAAAATTTTCCTCACTATCTCTTTTTTATTTACCCTTTATTTAAAATCTATCTTTTTAAATATTGTGCTAATACCTTTTGAAGTTCTTTAAAATCAATTGGTTTTGCAATATGATCATTCATACCTGCTTTTTGTGTGTTTACAATATCTTCTGCAAAAGTATTTGCTGTAACAGCTATAATTGGTATAATCTTGGCATCTTTTCTTGGTAATCTCCTTATTTCCTTTGTTGCCTCACATCCATTTAGTATAGGCATTTGCATATCCATCAAAATTGCATCAAAGCTACCTTCTGGACTTTGTTTAAATTTATCTACTGCTTCTTGCCCATTTGTTGCCTTTGTTATAATAACACCTTGCATTTCCAATATTTCTGTTGAAATTTCCATATTTAGTTCATTGTCTTCTGCAATTAAAATTCTTTTTCCTCTTAAGTCTATGCTTGCTGTTTTTTCCTCTTTCGCTTCACTTTCTGGTATCTCATCAGTAATTTCTAGAGGAATTGTTACTTTAAAAGTTGTTCCTTTTCCTGGCTCACTTTTTATTTCTATTTGTCCATTTAATTTTTGTACATTATTATTAACAATTACCATTCCTAGTCCTGTTCCTGCAATTTTGTCTGCATGGAATCTTGTTTCTCTTGCAAAAGGTGTATAAATTTTTTCTAGGAATTCTTTACTCATGCCAATTCCATCATCACCTACTAGAATTTCATATTTAGAAACAAATTTTCCTACTAATTCTGTTATTTGTACAATAATATTTCCATTTGGCATTGTATATTTTAATGCATTTGAAACAATATTGTTTATGATTTGTCTTACCTTTCCCCAATCACCTGAAACATAATTGTTTTGTATATTATAAATCACTTTTAGATTTTTGTTTTGTAATTTTGCTTGTTCTTCAAATACAGATAAGGTTTCTTTTAATCTCGTTTCAATATTAAACTTTTCTTTATTAACAGTATTAATTCCTTCTTCCATTTTTGAAACATCTAATATATCATTTATCAAGTCCAATAATTGTCTACTCGAAATATTAATTTTTGTAAGATAATCAGATAGTTTTTCTTTATTATCCATTTGTTCTTTTGAAAGTTCTGAAAGATTAATAATTGCATTTAATGGAGTTCTCATGTCATGTGACATATTAGCAAAGAAAGTATTTTTAGATTTTACTGCTTCCTCTGTTGCTTCAATAGAATCTCTTATAATTTGCATTTTCTCTAATTCTCTTTCTTTTTCATAATTAATATCCTGAAATGCTAATACAATCTCATGTCCTTCTTTTTTCAAATCTGATGCATTATATAACATTTGTACATTAACCCATCTTGTCTCACTTTTATTAAAAATACGTTTAAAATCTCCTCCAAAACTTTTTACGTTTTTGCTAACTAATTTTTTTATATTACTAATTGAAAAGGTTTCTTTAAATTCTTGATAAGCTTCTTTTTCTATTACCGTTTCCAAACAGTTCATAAAGATTTGATAATCTCCTGTTTGTGGTATCGATTCTTTCACATATTCTGATGCTTTTAACATAGAATATGTTTCATTTTCAATATCTACTAAATATAATGCATAATAAGCATCTCCTAATGCTTTTGTTATTCTATTATAAAGTGAATTCTTTTTGTTAGATTTTCTTTCTGCAACAATTAAATAAATAGCTAATATGACAAATAGTGCAATTGCTCCATAATATGCTAAAGAAATTTTGTCAATTCCTCTTAATAAATATGAGTATGGAATTGTAACAATAACTCCCCAATCAGTAGATGTTTTTGCATAATATACACCTCTTTTTTCTCCCTCTACATCTACCACATAAGATTTTTCATCATCTTGTTTTTCTTTCACTTCTCGAAGTATTTTATTTACATAATTTTCGGTTTGTGTTTCATCCAATGCCAATCCTGCTGTTTCTGCATGTAATACATTTCCTTGTGAATCACAAATATAATAGCGTGCTCCTTCTGGTAGATTCTCAATAGAAGGCCAATTTGTGATTTTGTCTATGTAAATATTAGCAGCTACAACATCTTCCCCATTTGCCTTCATAGCAAAAGTTATAACTCTTTCTCCTGTAGTTTGCTTTTCATATACATCTGTAGAAATCATTTCTCCATTTGCTTCAATTGCTTTTATATACCAATCTGTCTGTTTATAGTCTAGATTACTCTCTTGTACTGTATCTTTATACACATACATTTTTTGTTCTTTTACAATATAAATATCAATTTGACTTGAAGTAATGATTTTTTCAAACTTGCTATGGATTTCATTCATATCTTGCAAACTGATATAACTATTTGTATTTATTTCTTTTGCTACAGTTTCTAACAATTCTTTATAATTTGAAATATATGCTCTTTCCTCTAGGTTTACTAGATTTCTCGCAATTTCTTCTCCCAATATTTTTGCATTATCTAAAACTTGATTATTAGCAATATATATCAAGACAGTGCTAACTAAAGAACATATGATTAAAAAAACAATGGTTATTACAAAACTTTTTTTCATTTATTTTCCCCTTTTCTTTTAATTAATTTTTTCTATACATTCTTTTGTTTCTTCATATTCTTTTTGTATCTTTGTATATATATCTTCTAGCCTTTCGTATTGTTTTTCTCTAACAGCTTGTACCATTTCATTTGTTAGTACATACAATCGATTAATTCCTAGATTAGCAGTTATTCCTTTTAATGTATGTGCTGTTTTTTCAATTTCTACATAATCTTTATTTTTCCATGCATTTTCTAAAGCCACATATGTTTTATCTTCTAAAAATTTTTTTAAGAAGCGTATATACATCATTTCATTGTTTCCAAATCTAGACATGATGTCCATATATTCTATATCCAATTTCTTACAGCATTCAATTAGTTCCATTTCTTTTTTATATGATAATTTCTATCATATTTCTCCTTTCATTATATATAATTTTTCGACTATATTATATAATAAAATAGCTTAAATATCAATATTTTCTGAATTTAAGTTTTATATTTAATTCTTTATTGTTACAGGTCAATGTTTAATTCTTTATACAATCTTAATCGTTTGACCTGGAAAAATAAGATTCGGATTTGGTATATTGTTATATTGTAAAATTTCATTTAATGTAATTCCAAATTTTCTTGCAATTCCATTTAAAGTGTCTCCGTTTTTTACAACATAATATACTTCAATTGTATCATCTATTGGAGAAAGTTGTGTGACATTACTTTCCGTAATTCTCAATTTTTCTCCTGGATAAATTAAATTTGGATTTTCAATATCATTTAATTCCACAATATGTTCTACACTCACATTATATGTTCTTGCAATTTGTGATAAGGTATTTCCTCTTTTCACTATATAAGTTATGCTTCCTGTTCCTCTTTCTTCATTTCCTGGTATGCTTGAATTAGTAAATATTCTTAACTTTTCACCTGGGTAAATTAAATCTGGATTTTGGATATGATTTATATCTACTAATTCTTGTACAGTTGTACCATATCTTCTCGCAATGGCACTTAAGGTATCTCCACTTTTTATAATATATTCTATACTTTCTGTATTTGTTGGAGAAGTATTTCCGCTATTGTTTGGAATTTCAGAAGTTTCCCCTAAAAAAATTTCTTCTGTATACAAATCTCTATCTACATTACCATTAATTCCATTTACATTTCCTCTATCTGTATATTGTATTCCGATATATGTATTCCAACTTGTTTCGATATTAATCAAATTATTTCTGTTTTCATAATAGGCAATCCATAGACCATAGTCTTCTGCTAGACTTGTATCAAACGTATTTCTAGCATTAGATAAATCACTATATAAAATAATTTGCTTTTTAGTTAGTTCTTCTGTACGTTCCATAAATGTTCTGGCTATGCTATTAATTTCTTGTCTTCCAGCGCCTCCAAAAGTTTCATAATCCAAGACAAGCTTACAATCAGGTGTTTTTCCAGATATAACAGATGCAAAAAAGTTTGCTTCTTTTATCGCTTCTTCTGTATTCGTCGCTGTTAAAAAATGATAAAACCCTACATGTAATCCATTTGCTTTTGCATTTTCATAGTTAATATCAAAATATGCATCTTTTATGTTTGTTCCTTGACTCGCTTTTATATAAACAATCTGTATACCTGCATTTCTTACTTCTTCATAATTGATATATCCCTGCCAATTACTAACATCAATTCCTTGATAAACCAAACCAGATGCAGGTGTTAATGCATATGTACAATTAATCTGAATACTACATACAAAAACAAATATAACAATTCCTAATATACATTTTTTTAACATAAAATCCCCCTTACATATTTTTTTATATACTATGCTATCCAAGAAAATTTTGTTAAATAAGAACCTTACTTTTCTTTAGTTAACTATATATATTTAAGTTCTCGAAGAAGCGTAAAGATTTGTCGACGCGAAAAATTGCATAGCAATTTTTCTGTGCAACGTTGTTTTTTTATGGTATAGGAAAAGTGATTTTTCCTATACCATAAAAAAGTTGCCAAAATGGCCCGTCCCCTTTGGCAACTTTTGACAACTTTTCTAACTATTTAAATTCTCTGCTTTTTCTTCATTTTGCTTGTTATTGTCCTCTTCTCTTAAAATAACATCATATTCTAATACATTAATCGTTTTTACATTTACTTTTGAAAAATCATCTTTTTCATCTTCTATTTCAGTAATTTTAAATGATGTTCTGTTGATTAACTTTACATCTACATTTGATAAATCTACTAATATCTTTGTTGATATATTTTGTCCTATCGGCAATGTTTTGTTTTGGTTATCATAGAAAATAATATTTGTATAACTAATTGCATTCATTCCTCTTTTTACATTTACTTTGTATAAATTAAATTTGTTGCTTTTATTTTTAATATTTTCTCGAATTTCATTTTCAGGATTAATATTAAAAATATTAAAGTCTTTAGCATCTAATTTTTCATTTTCAACAATTTTATATATTGGCATATCTTCTATAATAACTACTTTATCTAATGCCTTTTTTATATTATCTACTACTGTTTCTAAAGCTAACTTATATCCTATTGGTTTTGTATTTTTATTAATTTCTAAAATATTAAATTTGTCTTTTGCAATTTCCCTGTGGTTTTTATTTGCAATTTTAGAAATTTTTGTTGCATCTTGTGACATTCCACCAAATATATCAAATTCCTCTATTTCATTTAATACGTTTTCTTCTTGTGCTTCTTTCTTTAAGTCTTTTAAATTATTTTCAATTTCTTTTGGTAAAACTTCATTATTTTTTACTTTATTTAAAAGGGGAAAAATATTGGTTGTTGTTAAATATATACTATCAGTTTCACTTTTTGTAAGTGCTTTTCTTTCTACTTGGTCCATAGTATTACCAAAATTTTCTAAATCTTGATGGTAATCAAACACTTTTGTAACTTTCTTTAATATATTAACCTCTTCTTCTTCGCCTTCTGCTAAACTTGCTACTTCATCTTTATTGCTATATTTCCAAAATTCAAATATACTTCTTTTATGATTATCTATTTCTTGTATGAAATTTGTTGCATTTTCAATTTTTTTCGCCATATTCTTGTTTTTTAATTTTAATGCATTTACATCCATTAAAATATTTTTTAATTCTGTTTCTTTTACTTCATATTCTTTATATAATTCTACAAGTTCTTCTATTGTATAGTTTTCTTTTTTCTTTCTACTTCTATTTTCTGTTTTGGTTTTATCATCTTTTAATTCTTCTTTTGGTTTGTTCTTATTTTCTTTTTCTTCTTCGTCGTCTAAAAGATTATCTTTTATTGTATTTTTCTTGTTTTTCTTACTATATTTAAAATAATATTTAAATTTACCAAAAAAAGTTTTTTTGCATTCTAGAAATGTTGATATTTGTTTTTCCTTTGCTAAGTATTCTATCTCTTGAGAAGCTGCAATTACTTTCAAATTTTCTAGTTTAATGCTGTTTTCTTTTAATAGTTCTTGTATTAATTCTTGTTTTTCAATTCCTACTTCATATTCTTCATTTATCCATTCTGCTATGTTTTCGTATTCAATTTTATAATCGTTATTATAAAATTCTATTTCTCCACCTTTTGTAATATTAGTTCTAAATTCAAAATAATGTGGCAATTCTGTTTGCAAAATGAACATGGCTTTTAATAACTTATAAAATTGATTAGCCTCTACTAAATTATTAATTTTAATCTTATATTGACTTCTTATTTTTCCATATACTTCTGTTTCTCCTACTATATGAATAGATAGTTTCTCACTTTTATCATATACTTCATAAATTAGTGGCCAATCTTTTGTAAATAACCATAAATAGTTTTCAATATCTTCAAATTCTGATTTTTTATAATACGTATTACTATATGAAAGATTTCTGATTGGTACAAATATTTTTCCCGTTTTCTTTTTCTCTAATTGCTTTTTCAACAAAAAGAAAAATGTTGAATAGTCTGTATCTTCTGTTGGTACCAACATAAAATATTGATTAGTATCTTCTGAATAATAAATTTGCCATAAGTAATTTCCTTCATATTTAACTTTAAATGGAATCTTTCTATTTAATTTAGTTTGTTCTTCTTGTACCTTTTCCACATTTTCTATTTTTAATTCTTTTAACATTCGTAAAAATGTTGTATGTTTTAAATAATTTTCCTCATTTTCTGTATCTAAATATTCAGATATAGGACTAGCTTTTTTATATTTTTCCTGTATATCATCTAATCGATTAGCCGGTGTTAATAATATTTGAATATCTTTTATTGGTATATATCTATATTGTCTATATTGTTTTTCATCATAAAATTTAGGCACTCTAAATTTTAATGGCTCATAATTTTCAAATTGATTTTTAGCTTCTTCTAAATTTAATCCTAAATATTTTAAATTTTCTTTTATTTCATCTACTATTTTCTCTCCTGTCTTCTTTGGCAAAACAATTCTCCTCTCTCCTTATTTTATTGTTAAATTGTATATTTAACAATTTTCTAATATATGCCTACTTAATAATTTTATAAAAATTTTCAAATGTATATCCTTGTCCTGTTAAGTAATCTATAATACTAGGCAAGGCTTCTACTGTAACTTTTTTAGCTTCTGCATCATGCATTAATATAACTATACTTTGTTTATTACCAGTAGTTTCTATAATTCTTTGCATTTCGTATTCTAAAGTTGGTTTTGTTGTTTCTGAATCTCCATTTAATGCATTCCAATCCACATGTACAATATCATTTTGAAGTAATAATGCATCTGCTTGATTTTTTATTTCAGCATATTTTCCTCCAACAAACCCTCCTGGAAATCTAAACAAATGTGAATTATATTCCTGTTCTCCTATGGCATCTCTCACAGCCTGATTGCATTTGTTATATTCATCTAAAACAGCTTCTGGTGATTGATATATAGAAGAATACACATGAGAATATCCATGATTTGCAATAAAATGACCTTCATCATACATTCTCTTCACAATTTCTGGATTTTTCTCAACATTAGAGCCTAACACAAAAAAAGTTGCTTTAATTCCTCTTTCTTTTAATATATCTAATATTTGGTTTGTATTATTAGATGGTCCATCATCAAATGTAAGAAATGCTCTTTTGGTATCTGAACTATATATATGTTTCATATTTTCCTTACCTTCATCAGTCAATTTAGGTAATTTTTCTTGTCTTTTTCTTTCAGCTTCTTCTTGCTCTTTGATAATTGCTTCTTGAAGTTGTTTTTGTGCTAATTCATACTGTGCTTTAGTTTTAGCCATTTCTACATAATTTATCCATGTAATAATAATACCTACAATCATTAATACAATTATCACAAGCAAAATTATTTTTTCTTTTGTAGTAAATCTAAATTTTGCAGGTACTAAAGACATATTTTCTTCTTCCTTCATTTTTTATTTCCTATTACTTTTTATTTTGTTTATCTAAGTTTTCGTTTATATTATATACTATTTTGTCAAAAAATTGTATATAAATATTAAAAAAATTTAAAATGTCCAATTGGGGACGTTTCCAATTGGACAAATTTAAACACATTCTATTTTTTCATTGTAGATTTTAAGAATTCAACTTCCTCATCTACTTTTAATCTCATGAATATTGGCTCACCTTTTTCAATTACTTTTAGACTTTTTAATTTATCATAATCTTGTATATCATTCCATTTAATACTATCTACATCTTCTATTCCAATTTGTCTTAGTATGTTATTTGCTGTATCTGTCATAAATGGTTTGATTAGAATGGCAATTTCTCTTAAATTTTCAATTAAATGATACATTGCAGATTTTAATTCTTCTGTCTTTTCTTCTTTTGCTAAAGCCCATGGCATTGTTTCATCAATATATTTGTTTGTTCTTGCAATAAGTTCCCATATTTCTTGCAAAGAATTTGCAATTTCATATTCATTTAATTTTTCTTCAAATTTTTGTATTTTTTCTTTTGCAAATTCTTCTAAGTCTTTATCTACTGCATTTGGTGTTCCGTTATATTCAGGAACTATTCCATCAAAATATTTATTTACCATTGATACTGTTCTATTTAATAAATTGCTTAAATCATTACATAAATCAAAATTGTATCTTTCAACAAATGCTTCTGGTGAGAAAATTCCATCTTGTGATATTGGCATTTCTCTTAATAAGAAATATCTAGTAGCATCTAATCCATATCTATCTATTAGTGTTTCTGGATAAATTACATTTCCCTTTGATTTAGACATTTTACCATCTTTCATCATAATCCAGTTATGAACTAGAATAGTTTTAGGTAATGGCAAATCTAATGCCATCAAGAATATTGGCCAATATATTAAATGGAATCTTGCAATATCTTTTCCAACAATTTGTAAATCTGCTGGCCAGTACTTCTTAAATAATGTATCATCATCAGACATATATCCTAAAGCTGTTAAATAATTTGTTAAAGCGTCTAGCCATACATAAATAACATGTTTTGGGTCTTTTAACACTTTAATTCCCCAATCAAAACTTGTTCTTGTAACACACAAGTCTTCTAAACCTGGGGTTATAAAATTATTTAGCATCTCATTTTTTCTAAATGCTGGCTTAATAAAATCAGGATGTTCATCATAATATTTTACTAATCTATCTACATATTTCTTCATATTAAAGAAATATGCTTCTTCCTTCATCAATTTTACTTCTCTACCACAATCTGGACATTTTCCATCCACTAATTGTGTTTGAGTAAAATATGTTTCACAAGGTACACAATACCAGCCTTCATATTCACCTTTATAAATGTCACCTTGCTCCATAAATTTATCAAATATTTTTTGGACGATTTTTGTATGTCTTTCTTCTGTTGTTTGAATGAAATCATCATAATGAACGCCCATTTTTGCCCATAATTCTTTTGCTTGCATAGCCATTTCATCTACATATTCTTTTGGCGCTTTACCATTTTTTTCTGCTACTTCTTGAATTTTTTGTCCATGCTCATCTGTTCCTGTAAGCATGTAAGTGTCTTCTCCTTTTAGCTGATGATATCTCTTCATAGTGTCTGCTAATACTGTTGTATAGGCTGTTCCTATATGAAATTTTCCACTTGGATAATAAATTGGTGTTGTTACGTAAAATTTATTGCTCAAATTTTTCATCTCCCTTAATATTCTTTACAAATTTTACAAATATATTATCATAGATTGGCAAAAAAGTCTATACAGGATTTCTTCCAACTTAGAAATCCTGTATTTTTCTTAAATTTTATTCAAATAATGTTCTTATCATTTTAATTAAATAATGACTTCCGCCTTCATTGTTATCTTGTATATTTTCTACCATACCAATAACAAGAATATCATTATCTCCTTGATTTGTTGTAAAACAATCAAACCATCCTAAAGTTCCACTCTCATTATCATTTTTATCTACTTTTAGCTCTGCTGTTCCTGTTTTTCCAGCAATCGTTACTCCATTTACTTTCATATCATTTGCTGAACCTTTTTCCACTACTTGAATTAAATCTTGTTTTATTGTATTTGCTGCCTCTTCAGAAAAAGCATTTTCAACCAAATATTCTGGTGTTTTATCTTCTTTGTATTCAATATATGGCTTTATCATATCTCCATTGTTATAGAAACCTGAATAAATAGATGCCATATGTATTGGATTTATTAATAAATTCCCCTGCCCAAATCCTGTATCTGCTAATTTTCCATCTGAATTAATACCTTCTTCATTAGCATATTGTGATTTTGCAAGAGATAGTGGAAAATCAATTTCTTGATTAAATCCAATTTTATCTAAGTTTTCTGTAAATGTACTTGTTCCTAGTCTTAATGCTGTTTGCGCAAAATAGATATTATCTGAATACATTAATGCATTTTGTAAGTTTTTAGGTCCACTATAGCCTGTTAATGTTGTTACTTTGTAGTCTCCCCATGAAGAATCTTTTTGCCAGCTTGTTCCTGTATATCCAAAATCTTCACTTGCTGATATTTTTCCAGTAGTTAAACCAATTGCCCCTGTAATTGCTTTAAAAGTTGAGCCTGGACAATACCTTTGGATGAATCGATTATATAAAGGTTTTGCTTCATCATTATTTAAAGCATTCCATTCATCATTTGTCATACCTAATGTGAAATCATTAGAATCAAATGTTGGTGTACTAATTAATGCTAATAATTCTCCTGTTCCTGGCTTCATAACAACAAATAATCCTTTGTCATTTTTTAATTGACTATATAATTTTGTTTGAATATCACTATCTATTGTAAGTGTAATATCTTCTCCATCTTTTTGTTTTTGCTCAGCTAATGTTTTAATTTCATTTCCTTCTGCATCTTGGATATAAATTCTAACACCATCTGTTCCTCTTAGTCTATCTTCATAGGCTGCTTCTAATCCAGATTTTCCAATTAAACTTGTAGAACTATATCCTTTATCTGCATATTTTTCTAATTCTTCTGCATTGATTGCCTGTACATATCCGATTAAATGTCCTGCCTCTTCTCCTAATGGATATACTCTTCCTTGTGCATCATTAATTAAGATACCTGGTATTTGTAATAATTGTTCTTTTAGTTCTGTATCATTTTTGGCTATTTTTCTTACAGGTACAAATGTATCATCTTTTACATATGATGCTGATAAATAGTTATTAATTGTTTCTACTGATACGCCTGTTAGTTCTGATATTTTTTGAATATTCTCTTCCTTATTTTCTCCTAATTTTCCTGGTACAATTCCTACTTGAGAAATCGTTCCATCATAAGCTAGTTTATTTCCATTTCTATCTAAAATGCTACCTCTTTTTCCACTTAAAGTTTCTACTCTTACTTTATAATCTCTTTGTAATTCCGGAAAAATTAAGCTTGATGACCATTCTAATTTATATTCCTTATCTTCTTTTACAAAATATGCTTCATTATCAAAACGAATTGTTCCTGCTGAAGTTACCATTTCTTCTGTATAAGATACTTTTTTCTTTTTGTTTTCGCTTGTAACTTCTTTTACATTTATTTTGATATTACTACTATCAATTCCTTCATAAATGTTTTCATTTCTCGTTACAAAGTTCTCTTGATTGATACTTTCTTTTGATGAACTACTTAGATAGTTATACATCTCTTCATATTTTTTATCATTTATAGATGAAAAATATGCGTTTAAAACCTCTTCTGGTTTTTCTTTAGGCATATTCATTATCACAATTCCTATTACAATTGCAACAATTAGTATAACAGCAATGATGATTCCAATCACTACTTTTTTATTTTTCATGATTTTCTCCTCCTTTTATTTCATTTCTATTTACTATATGTTCTTATAAATAATTGTCTACAAAATATGTATGACATATTTCGATATTATTATATCACTTTTTCTATTTTCTGGCATTACTTTTTATATATTTTATGAAAAAGAACATTAGCTAAAAAAATTACAGCCATAAACCTTTTTTATTGTTTATAAGCTGTAATTTTATCTCTCTATGAATTTTGCATTTTCAATATCAATTTTAGGTGTTTTATTCCATCTCTAATGGTTTTTAAATTAGATTTTCTATTTCTTTTGTCTTTATAAAAATTAATCGGTATTTCTATTATTTTTAAATTTGCTTGTTTCACTTTTATTATCATCTCACTAGCAAATTCCATTCCTTCACTTTTTAAGTCTAGTTTTAATATTTTATCTTTCTTGAATCCTCTTAATCCACAGTTTATATCCTTTAAATTCAGTCCATACTTTTTATTTACGATTTTTGTTAATATCGGTGTGCCTATATATTTATGAGTCCATTTCATTGCACCTTTTTCCATATGATAATATCGATTTCCGATGACAAAGTCATATCCATCCTCTAATTTGTTTATAAACTCTTCTATTTCCAAAAAATTATAGCTGTCATCTGCATCTCCCATAATGATATAATCCCCTTGTGCATTTCTTATTCCTTCTATTAGTGCATTCCCATATCCTCTTTTTTTAACTTCTATTAGTCTTGATTTAAAACTTTTTGCAATTTCTTTAGATTTGTCTGTACTCCCATTGTCAGCCACTAAAATTTCTGCATCTAAATTATGTTTTTTTATGAAAATCAGTGCTTTTTCTATGCATATTCCCAATGTATTTTCTTCATTAAGGCATGGTATTAATATTGTTATTTTCTCCTTCATTTATTGCTCCTTTTTTTATGTTTATAACTGTTTTTATAAAAAAATATACAGATAAAATACCAAATAAATATTGGATATTATAAATACTTGACAAATATCCTACATTCAAACCTTCTCTAAACATCATTGTACTTGTAAATGTAACAATAAAAATCCTTGCAAAATAAATAAGTATTAAACTACCTAATATGATAAATTCTTCATATATGTTCTTTAATTTTTTTATATTTATTGTTATAAATAATACAAATGCTATTACTGAAATATAAATAAAATATGTATTTAAAAATTTGTAAATGTCCTTTATCTTTTCTATTATTTCTAATCTTATAGAATTCCATGTTCCTACATAATGATTTGTCGTCTCTATCTTTTGATTTGTCATTTTCTCCATTGTTTCCATTTTTTCATGCTTATCTTCTACACCTAATATATTACTTGGATTTGAAACTTTCATTTCTACATTTGTTAATCTATATTGATATTGAATTGTTTTAGGTAACTTTTTTATAACCTCTAAAATATCTTTATAATCAAAATAACATGTATTACTAGCTCTCTTTTTGCCTCTAGCCTTTATAACATTATTATCACACAGTGTATTTATTTCTTCTGCTAGTTCTAGGTAATATGTATCTACTTTTTTAGCATTTTGATAATATCCTCTACTTTCTACGGCATCCATTAGTGCCCAATGAAAATATCCTCCATTGATTTCTCCTTCAATTCTTTCCCCACAAAGTTTCCATCCGTGTAGATTGTGGCCCTTCAAAAAAGCTTTGTAATTCTGCTAATTTAGGACTAAGTTCATACAATTTTTGTAATGTTTCATTTGTAACTGGCACTCTTTCCTTTTCTTTTTCAGGAAGCACTCTTGTTAATGCACCATATGCAGATTCAAATGCTTTTCCCCAATATTGATTTAAAGTATATACACCATAATATTTATAATTTATTGCACATATTATATTTATTGAAATTACTAAAATAAAAATTGGTATTAGACTTAAACTTATTCTTTTAACTTTATTTTTTAATTTTTTATCTAGTAAAATCGGTATCCATGTAGCTATTAAAATAAATATTATAAAAGGTAATAGCCATATTGTTTCTTCCCTACATAAGTATGTTGCAGATATTGTTATTCCAAATCCTATATAATATTTTATTTGTTTTTTTATTTTTTCTTTTCGGCACAAAAAGATTCCTAATGAAAATGCTAGTAAATACATAATTAATGATATATATATTTCATCTCTATATACCCTTGATAAATCTTCTGAATATTCAACCGGATTTAAGAGTAATACTATATATATCAATATTAAAATTCCTTTGTTTTTTATCTTTTTACTAAGATTTATTGTTAAGACAATACAAGAAATTCCATAAAATATTTCTTTTCCTATCAAAAATGGTATATGTAATATGTATAAAAAACTAATAAATAATGGTGTAAAGACACCTTTTATAAGAGTCTTTGAATTATATTCTCCTAACCAATTTCCATCTACAATATTTTCTGCCATTTCCACCATTAGTTGGTCATCATATTTCATTGTATATTTTGCATTTAATGGTTGAACTTGTACGATTATGATTTTTAATATTACAAGTAATATTAAGAAAATCAAGTATTTATTTTTTTTTAGTATTGTTGTTATTTCTTTCATTTAAGTTCCTCGACTAATATATGTCATATGGATTATTTTCGCTTCCATCACCATCTGTATATGTGATTCCTGCTTTTAATGTGATTACAGGTCTACTACTTCCTGATGTTGCATTAGTAAATGTATATTTTAATAAACCTGGTCCTTTATATCCAATTGCTCCTCCTTCATTTGTACCATATCCGAATAGGACTACTTGTAGATAAAAATCCGCTAGCAGTTGTCCATTCAAATATCTCATACTCCTCTGTTTTTTCTGTAACCGTTATTGCTCCTACATTTTCTAAATATGTCATATCTTCTCTAGATATTTTTCCAATATTTGTAGCTACTGTTTCATCTAATAATTCATTGCCAATTCCCACATCAGCTTTTGTTGTTACTCTAACAATACCAGATGATTTATCTATATAGCATACTCTCCATTTGAGTTCTTTACCACCTTCTTCCGTGATACTTCCATATTCATCAACGAATATCCCTAAATCCTTTCCATAATTCACATAATCACCAACTGAAACTATTTCTGATAATTTGTTTGATACAGTATTTACTTGATATGTATTTTCTGTGTCCAAAAATTTTATTGTCAGTGTTTTCTCTCCTGTTACTTCAACTGTTCCTTCTCCATTTAATTTTTCTATTTCATTTTTTAAGTTAGTAGCATTTAATGTATTATTTCCTGTATAAGCATCATCTCCTCTAATTGCTGAAACAGCTAAATCCACTTGTTCTTGTTCTTTTGCTTTTATTGTTTCTTCATTCGCTTCCGTCGCCTTCGTTAAAATTCCATTTTCTCCTGTTAATGTCGCAATTGTTACTCCCGCTAAAATTAATAACACAATAATTGTAATTACTAATGCTATTAATGTAATACCCTTTTGTTTTAGATGTTTTTTATTTTCTCCCAAAAACTCTCTTTTAAAAATTCTTCCTTTCATTTACTTTACTCCCTTCTTTTTTATAAATTTATTTATTAAACTCAAAAATTTAAAAACTTTTTTAACGCAAAAAAGATAGCAACATAAACCTATTTTCATAGGTTTATATCACTATCTTTCTCTATTTATTGTTAATCTTTTATTAATTAAACATATTGTGTGTGTGTGTGTGTGTGTGTACAGCCTCAAGGCTTACAGCTACTTTTTTCATATACTCTACTCCTCTTTTGTATTTTATTTTTGATTACCTTTTATATATCACTATTAGTTAACTTTTGTCAATATTTTTACTGTTTTTTTATAAATTCTACTATCTGTTTTGCTAATTCCTCTTCTTTACCTTCATAACTATGATTTGCCCCATCTATATAATAAATATCTTTATGTGAGTTTGTAATTGTTTTATTCATAATATCAACTAATTCTTCAGGCATTTGCACAATCATCTCATTAACATTTCCCCATCTCATAAATAATGGTACATCTATATTGTTTAGTTTAACTAATTCATTATCTTGTCCAAAATTAGCAAAATTTATATCTTTGTTATCTCTTGCATATCTTAAGAATGATTTTATACTAATTGGATGTATAAATGCCTCAACTGGCATCATTTCATTTAACTCATTATTTCTTTCTTTTTCTTCTGCATATGCAAGATATTCATCAAACTTATCTCTTAAATATATTTTTAATGTCCTTGGAATATCAATTAATGAATTCAATATAACACCTTTTATGTTTTTTAGCATTTCATCTTGCTCATCTTTTAATTCATTATATGTGTAAACAATTTTTGTACAGCCTAGGCTATGCCCTTGTAAATATATATTTTTATAACCTAATTCTTTTAGTTTAATAATGGCTCCTGTAATATCTTCATATCCTTCTAAGACATCTTCATAACTTGTTCCACCTAAACTTTTCTCTCTTTTTCCTTCTGTATATCTTCTTATATATTTTACAAGTTCGCTTCCTCTATTATTGAAACAGAAATAATCGATTCCATTTTCATTTGCTACTTTTGCAATGGTTGATTCTCTTTTTTTCATACAATTACTACCCATTCCATGAATAGATAATATAATATCCTCTGTTTTATTTTTACTCGTATATAATAATCCATCTAATTTAATTCCATCTGTTGCTAAAAAATATATTACTTCCATTTAATATTCACCTCTATTTTAATGTGTCTAATATTTCATTTTTATCTGTTACACCTATAAATGTTTTGATAGTTTTTCCATTTTCAAATACTATAATTGTTGGTATACTCATTACATCATATTCTATTGCTAGTTCTTGATTATTATCAACATTTACTTTTCCCACT
The DNA here is from genome assembly GCA_944386675.1 of uncultured Clostridia bacterium. Classification (GTDB taxonomy): domain Bacteria; phylum Bacillota; class Clostridia; order TANB77; family CAG-508; genus CAG-269. Next base: position 78,924 of record CALXBY010000004.1, read on the forward strand.
TTTACTTTTCCTTCTACTTCATTTGCTATATCATCAATAATTGGTGACATCATTTTACATGGTCCACACCAATCTGCGTAAAAGTCTACTAATACTTTTCCTTCTGTTTTTAATACTTCTTCTTCAAAATTTCCTTCCTCAAATTTTAAAACACTCATATTTTTTCCTCCTTTTTATCTTTTTTATTTTATTTCATTTTTATTTTATTATACTATTAATTTTCTTTTTTCAAATATTTTATTGCTTGCAATCCTGCTTTTGTTCCTTCATACACGGATTTTGATATTTGTAATATTCCCCCTGTACAATCACCACAAGCATATATTCCTGGCATATTTGTTTCCATATTTTCGTTTACAACAATTTTATCTTTATTGGTTATAACACCTAATTTTTTAGCAAAATCTGCACTTCCTGCTACGCCAAGAGCAACAAATATCCCACTTGTTTTTACCTTATCATTATCTTCAAATTCTATTTCTTCTACTTTTTTATCTCCTCTAACTTCACGTATTTTTCTCGTGTCTATTTTTACATTATCTGCTCTAATTTCAGGTGCTTTTTCTCCATTTGTTAATATGGTTATGCTATTGGCAATATTGATTAATTCATTTGTTTCAGCTATAGCATATCTCCCATTTCCTAAAACAGAAATATCTTTATTTCTGTAGAAAAAGCCATCACATACTGCACAATAACTTACACCTTTTCCTTCAAATTCTTTAATGCCTTTTATTTTTGGCACATTTTTCTTATTTCCTGTTGCAAATATCACAACTTTTGTTTCATATGTACCATATTCTGTTATAACTTTATAAGTTTTATTTTCCCCTACTTGTATATTGATTACTTCTTCTTTTTTTACATCTATGTTTAAATTCTCAGCTTGCCTAATTCCTGTTTTATACAACTCTTTACCATCTATCCCATTCTCGAATCCATAATAGTTTTCTATTTTTTCCGTCTTTTCTAGACTTGATTGATCTTTATAGATGATTAATACTTTAAGATTTGCACGTTTTGTATATAATCCTGCGCTAATTCCTGCAGGTCCTGCTCCTATTATGATAACATCATACATAAAATTAAAACCTTTCCTTAATTTATTATTATATATTTTTATCTTATATCACGCATTATATCATTTAAATTTTTAATGTGCAAGCCATTATATATTTATGCATTTAGTGTAAATTAATCAATTCTTGTATATATTATTTTTGCTATTATATTTTCATTCACACATTTTTATGTTATACTAATTTTAGGTGATTAACTTGAATTTATTATTTAAAAATGTAACAAAATATTCAAAAACCATTTATGATGATTTTTTAAAATTTCATACGAAAAAGTTTTCTTTTCGTTATCACTTATTTTCTCTTGTCATATCTATGATTTTTTTATTTTTTATTATGCTACATATAAGTTATCATCATTATGGATTAACTATTATCTTCTGTGCTTGTTTAACTTCTTTTATCTTATGGAGATATTTTCATCCAATTGAAGAAGTACAAGAAGATTACAATAGTGATAAAGTCACAAAAGAATATGCTTTTACTTTTTCTTTTTATAATAAATATTTTAAAGTTTATTCTAAGAGGCAGTATTCTGTTATTCATTATGCAGATTTGTATAAAATATTTGAAACTGATACATTTTTCTATCTATATTTGGACAGTAGACATTCTCTTTTATTAAATAAATCCGGATTCAAAAAAGGAACACCTATAGAATTTAGAAATTTTATCAAAAAGAAATGCCCTTTTAAATATAAACTAGATAAAACAAAAATGGATAAAGAAACATAAAAAACACATTTTAAATTCACTTTTTTAAGTGCTTAAAATGTGTTTTTATTGTTTATTTTTTGTTATATACATTTTTAATGATAGTTTACCTATTTCTATCCTATTGCTTCTTTTATTTTATTTTCATCTATTGGCAATTTTTGTTCATTACCTGTTTTCATGTCTTTTAGTGTGATTTCTTGAGACTTAATTTCATCTTCTCCTACTACAATTACATAAGGAATCTCTAATTTATCTGCATACTTGAATTTTGCTTTTAATTTTTTGTCATTTAAATAGATCTCTGTATTAATTCCAACACTTCTTAATTTTGTAGCTAATTTTATTGGTTCTTCCAAGTTTTCTACCATAGGAATAATTAAAATATCTGCAACAGATTTTCTATCTGCTTTTATAATGTTTAGTTCATTTAATTTATAAAATAGCCTTGTTAATCCAATAGAAACTCCCACTCCTGGTAAACTTTTGTCTGTATAATATTCTGCTAAATTTTCATATCTTCCTCCAGAACATACACTTCCAATTTCTCTGTAATCATTTAAAAATGTTTCATATACAGTTCCTGTATAATAATCTAAACCTCTTGCAATGGTTAAATCTACTTTAAAATTCTTTTCAGGTACACCAAATAGTCTTACATTTTTTACAACTGTCTTTAATTCTTCTACTCCCTTAATATAAGTTTCATTTGTAATTCCTAAATTTTCTAATTTTTCAATTTTTTCATCAGATGTTCCTTCTATTTCTATAAAATCAATAATATTTTTTATTTGATTTTCCTTTAAACCTAATTTTTCAAATTCCTCTATTACAGCATCTTTTCCTATTTTTTCAATTTTATCAATAATTCTCAATATCTCAACTGCATTTTCTTTTTGTTCAACACTTTCAAACAATCCATTTAAAATTCTTCTATTATTAATTTTTATTGTAAAATCCTCAAACCCTAGATTTCTAAACATAGTATATATAACTGCTGGAATTTCAGCATCATTGATTAAGTCTAGTTCTCCATCACCAATAATATCAATATCACATTGATAGAATTCTCTATATCTTCCTTTTTGTGCTCTTTCTCCTCTATATACTTTTCCAATTTGGTATCTTCTAAATGGGAAACTTAAATTTCCATAATTT